>JBOFET010000487.1:0-18696 GCA_051648225.1 Luteolibacter sp. | reverse complement strand
GAGAAGCAAGGCTCGTGGCTTGAAGAGGAACTGAGAAGAGGAGGAGTGATTCGCCCAAGCATCCGGAAAATTGCGGGGCCGAGCTGGATTTTCCCGCTCGATAAATCCGACACGCTTGCCAGATTCCGCCGTGGATTTGTTTTCGAAACTCAAGACTTCCGAGGAAAAGGCGCTTTCCGTGACGCAGTCGATGCGGCGGATGAAGAATCTGTTGGAAGTGCAGATCGGTGAGACTTGGGTGGAGGGTGAGGTTTCTAACCTGCGAAAGCAGAGCAGCGGTCACTGGTATTTCTCCCTGAAGGACGAGGGCGCGCAGATTTCCTGTGCGATGTTCGGCGCGAGGAAACGGGAGGGAGCGGATGCGCTGGAGGACGGGGCCAAGGTGCGGGTGTTTGCGGAGGCGAGCGTCTATGAGGCACGCGGGCAGTTGCAGATCATCGTCCAGAAGGCGGAGCGGGCAGGCACGGGGGACTTGCAGGCGAGGTTCGAGGCGCTGAAGCGGAAATTGCAGGGCGAGGGGCTTTTCGACCCGGAGCGCAAGCTGCCGATTCCGCCGTTTCCGCGGATGATCGGGTTGATCACTTCCGGCACGGGGGCGGCGTTGCAGGATATGCTCAACGTGCTTGCCCGCCGGGCACCTTGGGTGCAGCCGGTGCTGTTTCCGGTGAGGGTGCAGGGTAGGGGAGCGGAGTTGGAAATCGCCCAGGCCATCGCGAAGATGGGGGAGCCGGAGAAATTCGGCTACCCGCGCTGCGAGGTGCTCATCGTCGGGCGTGGAGGCGGCTCGATCGAGGACTTGTGGTGCTTTAACGAGGAGGTGGTCGCGCGGGCCATCGCGGCTTGTCGGATTCCGATCATTTCGGCAGTCGGTCATGAAATCGATTTTACCATCGCGGACTTCGTGGCCGATCTGCGAGCACCGACGCCGAGCGCCGCTGCGGAGCTGGCAGTGGCGGATGGAGCGGAGTTGTCCGGGAGGCTGGCCCAGCTCCGCCGCCGCATGCAGCGGGTCGTCCGTGAGCGGATGACGCGTTCCCGATTGGCGGTGGATGCGCTCAAGCGCGGTGCCTTGCAGCGCGACGGCGAGCGGCTCCTCCGGGAGGCCATGATGCGGCTGGACTCGGCGCGTGGGCTGCTGACCCGCTCCACCCGCAGTGCTGCGGACGCTTTGCAAGTGCGGTTGAGCGAACTCCGCTCACGGCATAAGTCGCTTCACCCGGCGCTTGTTCTGGAGCGTAGAACGGAGGCGGTGGCTGGGTTCCGGTATCGATTTGAGCGGACCGGCAAGGAAAACCTGGGCAGTCACGCCGAGCAGTTAGGCCGCTTGCGTGGGCTGCTCCGTGCGCTCGGTCCCGAGTCTGCCTTCCAGCGTGGGTTCTCCATCAGCATCGGGCCGGATGGGAAAATCGTCACCTCGGCGCTGACCCTGAAACCGGGCGAGACCCTGCGCACGAAGTTTGCGGATGGCGAGACGACGAGTGTCGTCCGAGATTCAAAACCGTGACCAGAACCCACGCTCTCTAGCAGGAGGCGGATTACTTTTTCTGCTTGGGATCGAGGTTCGCTGCCATTTCTTCCGCAGTGACGGTGGATGGCACACCCTTGACGGGCACCTCGGATTTACAAATCCAGAGCATCGCGTTGAGGACGACTTTTCGGAAATCATCATGGGCCCAGTTTTCGTGAAAATGCCCGCCGGTGAAGCCGACGCCGCGACCACCGTCCGGCCGCTCAACGCACCACATCATGGTTTCCTCTTCGCCTTTCCTCGCTTGGATGTGCGGGTAGGGGCCTTTTGGGTGGACGTAGGGACCATCGCGAGTTTCGTCACTGGGCGCGGCGACGAGCAGGGATTTTACCCCTTTCATTTCCTCGGGAAAGCGGATGGAGAAATACCACTCATCGCGGATCTTGAAGGGTTTCAGCCCGCGGCAGATCGGGTGATCCGGGTAGGTTTGGTAGTCGGGTTCCCATATTGGGTTGCAGGAAAATCCGGTCTCATAGACCCCGCCGATCCAATCCTTGAAGAGTTCCGCGGAAGCACCCTGATCCTGATCCTTTTTTCCACATTCCACGGCGTAATGCATCATCATGATGCCTGCGCCACGATCGACGAGTTTCTGAATGGTTTCCTTCCTGCCGGGAGCGGCGAGGACGGGATGGCCGTTGCCACCGTCCGCATAGATGACCACGGCATCGGCGGTTTCCAGCACGCTTTCGTCGGTGACCCAATGGTTCGCATGGACGGAAACTTCCAGATCGGGAATGGCGGCGAGGCACTTCTGGAGCAGTAAGGAGCCAGCGCGGAACTCGTGCATTCCAGGTGGGTGGCTTGGCTTACCTGCGATGATGACGAGCTTCTTCGGACTTTCTATCGGGGCGGCATTGGAAACGAGCGGCATCGTTGCGGCGATCACGGCGGCCATGAATGTTCGGCGTGAGCTGTTTGAGGTTTTCTGCATCAACGGGAAACGATCATTTCAAAAGGGATTGTTCAATGCTCTTCCTTAAATCGTGAGGTCTTGGATTCACGAGAACGAATCTGATGTCATCAGGGGAGGGAATGGTGAGACTTTTCTATCAGATGAGGAATTGCAGAGCTCACCGGATTTTCAGGATTGTTCCTTTTCCAATCCTAAAATCTCGGCTAAATGAGCTGCATGAATTTGAGATTGTTAACAGTCGCTCCAGCTTTGGCTCTAATTGGCTTTGGACAGGTGCAGGCTCAAAAAGTGGTGCCTCCACCCTCGCCTCCGAGATTGCCGATGGCGACGGTGTTCCAGGGCGAGTCGAAGTTTCATGCGATCGTCGCGAAGGCGGAACGTGAAAACTGGCGGAACCTGCCACTTGGCGAGCGCACCATCCGGGTGGGACGGGAAATGTTAGGCACTCCGTATGTGAACTACACCTTGGAGGTGGATGATTTCATCGAATCGCCAGTGGTGAATCTCAAGGGGATGGACTGCTGGACATTTTATGAGAACGCACTCGGTCTTGCGCGCATGCTCAAATACAAACCCGGACCCTACAAGCCGCAGGACCTGCTCCACATGGTGGAAGTCGAGCGCTATCGGAACGGCGTCTGCACCGGGAGCTACCTGAGCCGCATGCATCATTTGGAGGAAGTCTTCCATGACAACCAGCGCCGTGGCCATGCGACTAACATCACCTCCCGCATCCCGGGAGCGGAGAGACTGCGCCGCGAGATCCGCGAAATGACGGTGCAGTGGAAGGCTTACCGCTATCTGCGTTCGAGTCCCGCACTCATCGAGCCGATGGGTCGAATCGAAGCACAGGTCTCCAATCTCCCCGTCTATCACATCCCGCGTTTCAAAGTCCGCGACGCGGAGAGATATCTCCAGAATGGCGACATTTGCGCGATCACCACCCGCCACACCGGTGGCTATACCTCGCACGTGGGATTGATCATCCGCTTGCATGACCGCGCCTATTTCGCCCACGCCACTTCGGACCGCGACAAGGGGCGGATGGTTCTCATCGACAAGCCGATCGCCGACTACATCAACGGCGGCACCAAACACGCGGGCATCATTGTCTGTCGCCCCAACGATTTTCCACCATCACCTTTATGGCAGAGCAACGTCGTCAAACAATAGTCGTCGGGTGAACGCCTCCCTCAGGCGTCTGCGAGACTTTCGGCGATTGCCTTGATGTATTCGCCGGATTCCTTCTCCACCAGTGGGCGGGCGAGCATTTCCTCGTAGATGTTGATGTAGCGGCGGGCCACCTCTTTGTGGCTGAATTCCTCGGCACTCTCGATCATCACCCGCCGGATCTCCCGCTCGCGGATTTCGCGAGGCAGTGCGTGGAAATCCATCGCCCGGTCAATCGCCCAGCGGAAACCACTCGCGTTGTAGTGGTCAAAGCGGAATCCGTTACCCGTCGAGTTCTCCACGTCCAGATGCCGGACCGTGTCGTAGAGGCCGCCTGTCGAGTGAACCACCGGCAGGGAGCCGTAAAGGGGTGAGGTCATTTGTGGCAGGCCGCACGGCTCGAACAAAGACGGCATCAGCATGAAGTCCGAAGCCGCATAGGCCCGGCGGGAAAGCCCTTCCTCGAAGTCCACGATCGCGACGCGCTCCCGCAAATCGAACGCGGAGACGATCTTGTCGATCCAGTGCTGGTGGGGGCCGTTGGCGACGATGACCACCTGCAAGTCGCGGTCCCAGTAGTCCGACACGAGATGGTGGAGGATTTCCGTGAGGAGTTGAGGGCCTTTCTGAACCGGATCGAGGCGTGAGGGCCAGAAAAAGATCGGCGCGTTCACATCCTGCTTGAGTTGGAGTTCACGCTGAAGGGCGAGCTTGTTCGCCGCCTTTCCTTCCGGGAAATCATTCACACCGAAGTTTTGCACGAGTGCGTCATCCGTCACCGGATCATACGAGACATCGGGCGCATTGAGAATACCGGCGGAACAACCAGCGGCATACTTGGCCCGCAGCTCGGCACGCACCGAGTCTGGAACAACCGCGTGCCAGCCTTCCACGATCTCCCACAGGAATCGCGGACTCACCGTATTAATGTAGTGGGCTGCAAAAATCCCGGAGGTTAGCAAGTCCACCGGTACGTGCGAACGCGCGTGGTCGTAGCTCGTGGGCGGCCCCGTGAAATAAAGGTTCATCCAGAACTCTGCCGCATCGATTCCCGCCTCCTCGACCTGCGCCAGCGATACTTGCCGGGTGTGAATGTTGTGCACCGTGAACAGGCACTTGATTCCCCTGCGCCGGGCCATCCCGGGAATCAACGCAGTCATCCAGTCATTGCAGTGAATCAAATCCGGCATCACCCGTGGGACGATGTGGTTGATGAGTTCCCGCTGGAATACCAGGGCGATCCGCATCGATTCATCCTGATGATTGCTATAAACCTGATCCCGATAGTAAAAAATCCGGTCCTCCGCGAGATGGATGTGAGCCTCCGGCAGCACTTCATGGTATTTTCTCAGCTCCTTTTCATGCAGGCTGAAAATGTCGCCTTGGAACATTCTCCGGTAGTTGGGCATGGCCACATGCACGTCCGCTCCCAGCTCGAACAATGCGGAAACGAGCGAAGCGGACACATCTGCCAAGCCCCCCGCCTTCGCGGACATGCGCTGCGCCATGTTTCCCATTCCAGACGGCAAATACGTAATTTCCGGCGTGACGATGAGGATTCTGGGCTTGGCTTGCTTGAGACTGTCTGACATCGGGAGGGTTATATGAAGTCGGCTTGTTACTTGATTCGAAGTTGATTGGAAATTTCGGAAATCACCACACCAATTTGCTCATTCACGGGGATTATTTTGCCTCATCGACCGCTGCGGCGGTCCCGGCCAGGTGGCGTATGCAGAATCCTGACCAAGTCTCCAGGCGCTCGAATAAAGGTCCGTTCAGCTCGTCGAGGGAGGTGAATCCGAGATCTGCTAACGCATCCTCCCGGGAAAAAACCGCATCAGACTTCAAGTCCACCAAGTGCACGATGCCGAGGTGGACTTGTCCCACGGGATTGGAATCATCGTTCAGCAGCGCGATGATGCGGTGCTCATGCTGCTCCGGCAGATCCAATTCCTCCTCGATCTCCCGGGTCACGGCGGAATGATAGGCCTCCGGACCGGTCCGACCGCCGCCGGTATCGACTGGATTGATGTGCCCGCCCACTCCCACCGAGATCTTCGCGTGCAACCGGCTTTCGCCGCCGGACTTCCCACGGGTGTAGTGAAGAATGCGGTCGCCACAGCGGAAAATGCAGTAAGGGATCAGTTGTTTGAACGCCGGATCCTCCTCCGCCGCCGCCCGGTCCATGAACGAGTGGTTCGCCGGATCCATCAGTTTCGCCACCGCCGCTTCGAGTCCTTTTGTCTGGATTCCCTCGAACGCGCCGATTTCATTCAACAACGTGCGCGACACCACCAACACCTTTTCCCCAGCGTATTTCGACATGCGGGCGACGATAAGAACTCGTGTCGATTCGCCAAGCCCGGATCGATGGGAATCCGCAGAGAGTCGATCACACCGAGAAAATTCGCCGAAACGCCGCCCGAATTTTTCTGAAAATCCTCTTGCCCCGTCCCAGCCCCACCGATAAACCTCCGCCCACCCGAAAAGGGGGCGTTAGCTCAGTTGGTAGAGCACTTGCATGGCATGCAAGGGGTCAGCGGTTCGAATCCGCTACGCTCCACCATTCTTTTCGAAACCAAGTCACCGCCATAGCTCGCAGGCGTGTGCTGAGAATCCGGCTCCAAAGGCGGTGAGCCACAGGCGCTGATCCGCTGGGTGAGATGCCATCCGTTTTTCCAGCGCGAATAGCACCGAGGGACTGCTCATGTTTCCGTGGTCGCGCAGCACTTCGCGAGTCTCGGTGAGCGCGAAGGGCAGCTTGCTTTCCAGCGCCTCAATCACATCCCGCCCGCCGGAGTGGGCGAGCACTTGGTCCGGCTCCGAAGTGCGTAAGGCAAACAAACTGGCCACAGCATCTCCCGCCATTTCCGGGACCGAGCGATGAAGCTTGTTCTTGAGTTTGCCTCCTGAATTCACGAAGCGAATTTTCTCCCGCTCCCGTGGACGGTGGGTGGTGGTAAAATGACCCGCCTGCCAATCGCCGGGCATACCCGAGCCGGTCCAGACCATCGCTGCCGCGCCGTCTCCGAAGAGGCAAAGACTGATCAATACGCCCGGGTCGTCGTCTGCAAAAAAGGCGGCGGAACAAATTTCCACCGCGACCACGGCTACCACCGCACCGGGATTCGCTGCCAGGTAGCCCTCGGCGGCACGCATCGTCGGGATGGCCGCGCCGCAGCCGAGACCGACGAGATCTGCCAGATAGGCATCATGCCGCAGGCCTGCCTGCTCGGCCACGTGGCTGCTTACACCGGGGCAGAGGTAGCCGGTGCAGGTGCAGATGAAGAGCGCGTCCACCTCGCCCGGCAGGTAACCCGCCTGGTCTAACGCATCCGCCAGCGCGGTGCTAGCCAGCGGAGGTGCCTCGCGCTCGAAGCTGCGGTTCAGCAACTCCGCGCTCTGGCCGAAGGCGTCGGCGACTGACTCCAGCGCGAAGTGCCGCCGGGTGATTCCGGAGGTGCCGTTGCAGAGGACTTTTTCCATCAAGGCGGCGGATCGGGGTCTCAGGGAAGAGAGGAAGTCACTTCCTTTCATCGCCTCCCAGCAAGATGTCTGGGTGAACGAGCGCGGCGGGACTGCGGTGGCGAGTGAACGGAGAAACATGGTGGAAATCTAGCGGACTAACGCCAGCATGGGCTGGAACGGCAGGAGATGTGCGGTTGCAAGACTCTGCAAGAGGGATCTGCCTCCGGTCGCTAACAAAATCGGATGCAGGGATTGTGCCACCGCCAGTCGGCGTCTGAAGCGATTTGCCAAGTCGCTTCTCACGGTGTTCGCAGCATCCTGCCACGCCGTTTCCCCCCGCGACCAGGCAACCAGCGGGGCGATGGCAGCTTCCGCCGCTTGAAATGCCATCGACATGCCATTGCCGGTGAAGGGCGGGATCATGCTTTGGGCGTCGCCTAACACCATCAAGCCGGGCAGGGAGGGCTGGCGGCCAAGTTTGAATCCGGCGACAGCGGAAAACGATCCCTCCCGCCAGTGAGCCGTGCGCAGGTCATGGGCGAGGGCGTGGTTTCCTCCACGGGCCAGATAGGTGGGCAGCAAGTCCGCGCCGGTCGCGCGGATCGAGCGGTCGATGCGGAAGAGTCCGCAAACATTGAACCAACCGTTTTCAACCTCGACGACGCCGGCATAGCCGTTAGAGCTAGCGTGCATCTCCAAATCCGCAGCCGGATGGATGCCCCGGACATGCGCTTTCAAGCCGATCCAAGGACCACCGCAGGGTCTTCGTCCCGCAGTCCAGACCAGTCCGTCCTGCGGCTTGGGCTGCGCTCTCACGCCCGTAAGAATCGTCCCTCCCAGGTCAGCGACCTGGTGGCGCAGACGCTCGTCGAGCGCGAACCGGGAAATGCCGAGGGCGGGTTCTTCGAGGCGGTCGCGGTGGATCAAGCGCCCGCAATCGTGCCAGGCGATGGTCTGATGATGGCGAGCGTCTGTAAAACACGCAGCGATTCCCAGGGAATCGAGAGTCGCCGCCGTGACGCCGGAAATGAACTCCCCGCAAACGCGGTGGCGGGGGTAATTTCCTGATTCGAGCACGGTCACCGGGACATCGTGGCCGCGCAAGGCCGCCGCTACGGACAATCCCGCCAGTCCTCCGCCCGCAATGGTAATTTCCTGCCTCAAGCGCCGGAAACTATCACGCCTCCGGACCTGCGCCACGCGGAACTTCGCCGCCACGACTGCGATCCAATTCTATCAGCGAGTGTTTCGGAAAAAGCAAAAAGCTGCTGGGGACAGAGTTTCCACACTTGTCGGGAGCGCGACCGCCCTCGTCGGTCCCGCCCGCCTCCCAGCCGGCCGCGCCAGCCCCGCTGTCGGACATGGAAGAAGAGCAGCCGGCCGCGCCACCCCGGTTGTCTGCCTCACTCACTCAGCCGTCGGACACTCGCGCCCCTTTGTCGAGCCGACCACTCGCGTTGTCGGGAATGTCAACTTGGCTGTCGGGCGTGTCAGCCCACTTGCCGGCAGTGCAAGGCGATCGGCCGCACTGGCCTGATCGTGGAAATCCGTTGTAAACCAATCATTTGTGGAAATAGATGAATCCCAAACCTCCGCCGCAGCCACTCCGCCGCCCTTGTGACGGGATTGACACATCAGAGCATTCGTCACCTTCCATCCGGCCTCGTTTGCTATTTCCACATAGCGCGGAAATGGAAATGCCGCGTCGCAAAACACCCCATGAACCGCCGCCAACAAAACAAAGCCCAGGCATTCCTTCGCTCCAGCGAGTTTGCCGAAACCCGCCTCGTCGATTTCACCCACCAGCCGCCTACCAAGGTGGATGTGAAATTCGTCTCCGCCCAAGCCCGCCTTGCCGCCACCATCACCACCCTCGGCGGCAAGCAAGCCATCCAAGCCGGCGGCAGCTTCGCCGAGGAAACGGAGAAACAACGCGCCCTCCGCGAGGATCTCGAGGACGAACTCGAAGACATCAACGCCTCCGCAGACTCCATCGCCTCGGAAACCGGAAATCCCTCCATCATGGAGCGCTTCCGCATGCCGGATGGGAATGGCGACACCCGCCTCATCGCCAAGGCCCGCGCCTTCGCCACCGCCATCTGCGAGCTTTCCCTCAATGACGAGTTCGAAGCCCACGGCCACGGCGCGGACACCGCTGCGGATCTTGAGCAACTTGCCACCGCCCTCGAAGGCAGCGAAGGCCAGCAAGGCACCGCCCTCGGCCAGCGCGCCGGAGCCACCGCCACCATTCCGGAGACGATCCGCACCGGCACCGCCGCCATCAAGACCCTCAACGCCATCTTCCGCCGCGTTTACAAGAAAAACGCCGAAGTCCTCGCCGCCTGGGAAACCGCCAGCCACGTCCAGCGCTCCCCGCGTGCGGTGAAGCCTGCCGAGACCGTTGTGAAACCCGCGTAAGACTCAAGGTGCTTGGGCATCCAGGCCTGCCTTGGCTAGACTACCGCGTATCAGGATTTGTAGATTTCCGTGTAAAACGGAGAAGGGTTTGAAGCCCCTTCTCCATAACCGATGCCACACCGTCGAGATTCCACAAATCCTCATGCGCGGCAGCATATTCGCACTTCAGACTCCCGTCGAAGCGACTCCACCGTCATCCCTATTGCCTCCGGATTCCGAACGATGGACGACGGTGATCATGCCGGACGACTGTCACCCGGATATGATCCGGGAAAATCCTGAACAAAAAATGAATCGGAAAATCTGTCAGGTTGCATCGTCTGAGGCCCAATCCCAGCGAGTCGAAATGGTATCGCGTGGGATGGCGTCCGGCAGCGTCAAGGGCAGCGGAAAGTTCCGACCAAAACCGGTCTCCCAATTCGCGGGAAATCCCATCGTAGTAATCGAGAAGCTCGCGGACTTCCGCAGGCACTTTGGGATTGTAGGAAACCTTCCTCACGCCGACCGCCCCACCCTTTTAAGAAACTCCTCGAGAGAAATGGCGGCGACGGCACCGGAATCCATTTCTTCTTCGCGGCGAAGAACTTCCTCATCATCAGTTCCCGAAAAGGGTCCGGGTAGCTCATGGATCAGGAATGCAAGCAAGCCCTCCTTTTCCTCGGAAGAAAGTTCCACAACCTGCTTTTGAACGTCCGCGAGTTTGACCATGTCCCATTCTAGCAACGTGAACTGCCGTTGCAAGTTTCCGCTTGGACAAAGGTAAGTGCCAGCAAACTGGATGCCTCTGCGATTCATCACGTCTTCATCACCTACGGTCAGGAACTCACTGCCGGAGCGATTGTCACCGTGGACCCCGAACGCATCCGGATTCGCCCGGCGTAGAAACTCCCAAGGCGTAGCGATTCAAGACGGCGGCAGGGAGCGGGATGCGATTCCGCACTGCGGCCGCAGCGGTCCAATGGCGGAACCACACGAGGAGTGGTGCCAGATTTCCCGCCTGCCCGGCGCGGGTCCAGCGGGTGCGCCAGCGGGGTTGGGCTTGCCAGCAGCGCTCGGCGCGGGCGGCGACTTCCGCGATGATGTCCGGTAAGGCGGCGTCGTAGCGCGGGAGGCGGAGCAGGCAGCGGAGTTCCTGCGCGGCGTGCGCGGCGAGGAGTTCCGGGGCGTAGCCGGTTCCTTGCTCGTAGGTGGTGGTGACGCGCCGCTTCGGCGGCTTTACAGCCGCCGTGCGGAGGGTGGCGGTCTTAGTCATCGGCGGGTTCCTTTCCTGCAGGGGCGTTTCCTTCCACGAGATCGATCTCCTCGGGAGTGAGGCCGTAGAGTTCGTAAACGAGGGTGTCGATCTGGCGGTCCAGCCCTTGGGCTTTGCGGGTCCAGAAATCGCGCTTCACGTCGTTAATCGCTATGGAGTCTTGTTTTTTTGCCTCAACCATATCATCTACCAAAGTAACGAGTTTGTCCGCGATTTGGATTTCACGGGGCGATGTCTTGTCTATGAGCTTGAACGGAATTTGTGAAAGAAACTGCTTATTGGCAGACATCCATCCCCCGCGGAACGGAGCACTAACAAACGGAAAAAACCACCCCATCAATTTGCTGTTGAGTATCGCTGCCATGTATTCCAACCGCATGTTTGAATACGCGCCTTTGTATGACACTCCTCCGACATCGACGTTATCCAGAAAAAAGGCACCATCCAGATCCAGTGTGCAACAGAGTCTGTCCACAAGGCGCGGCACGCAGACTTTGGGGCGATTCTGAATTGCCAGGTTCTGACTTCTTCCAAATCGATACCAAGCAGTGTCAGCGAATTTACCGCGCTCCCTGCCAGACAGGAATTTTTTATTTTCGATCAAGTAATCCCAAGTGAGTGGAAACGATTTCTTGAACTCAGACACTTTCAAAAGATTGGCCGAACCATCTGCTACGGAATAAGGGAAAATTACATATTGCCTATCCACAAGTGGGTTGTAAGCGGAGACGTCAGTTCCGCTAAGAATCGGATGAAGCAAGGCGGATTCAAGGGTTACATTTTTCTCCAGAATTGCGGATCGGGTGAGAATTGAGACGCCCTTGTCTGCTACTTTGTCCATTACATAAACTTGATCCGCGCTCGTCTGCACACCGACAAAGATGTCGGCAATATCCCCTAATTTCGGAAATGAATCACTTAGCTTTTCAAGGAGTGAAGAGTTAGGGCCTACAGTAAGGTTCCATGGCTCGGAAGTTAATTTTTGTGTCTGAATGTTTCCCACGAGAGAACAATCGTCTTGATTGGTTTCCCAGCGCGCAAGATCCGTGACTTTTTCGAATCGAAAAGATTTTTGCGGCTTAGGTGAGAGAAAACAAAGGCATGTATAAGTCGTGGCTCCGTTGAAAACCTGATGTTCTCCGAAGTGGACTAAGGACTTGAGAGCCTTTTTCTGTGAAATTTCCGAGCGTATGGGTGAGCCATACTCCGAGTTCATGAATTTGTTCGGAACGATGTAGCCTATATCGCCGGTAGTTTTTGTGAGCATGAGTGCTCTTTCCAAGAATACTACATAGAGATCACAGTTGCCTCGCCTTGCTGAAGCGTAGTGCGATTTAATGAATGATAAAGTGGTGGGGCTGGATTCCTGAAGAATTTGTATTCTTACATAGGGAGGATTGCCAACGATTGCATCGAACCCCCCCTGTCTAAATATGCCGGGAAACTGGTCTTCGTAGTCCAATGGCCGCAATTCCTCTTGTTCTGACGCATCAAGACCCAGCAACCCAGACACCTGCCAACCTATGAGCGCGTTTCCGCAAAGAATGTTTTTTTCCAAGGAGGGCAAAAGCGCGTCTTTTTCGAAATCGAGCTGGTATTGGTGGGTGGTGCCGGCGGTTTCGTCTTCGAGGAGTTTCAGGTAGAGGGAGAATTGGGCGACTTCGACGGCTTGGGGATCGAGGTCGGTGCCGAAGACGTTGTTGAGGAGGATCTGGCGTTTCTTTTCCAGGGTGAGGCGGAGGGTGCCGGAGTCGTCGTCCATGCGGCAGTCGCCTGCTTTTTCGGCCCTTTCGAGCTTCCCTTTTTTACGGGTGTATTTCGCTTCGGAGTGAAGACGGGCTTTGCTGGGATTTTCGTTATACCAAAGGGTGTGATATTTCAGCAGGCACTCGAAGACGCCGAGGAGGAAGGAACCGCTGCCGCAGGCGATGTCCGCGAAGGACATGGACTCGATCTGCTCCGGGGTCTTGCCGGCAATTTGTTTCCCCACGGTCTGCTCGACGATGTAGCGGACGATGTATTCCGGGGTGTAATAGACGCCCCCGGCTTTCCGCACTTCCGGCTTCTGCTCGACGCGGGCCTGCTTGGCGGTGGCGATGATGACGGAGCCGAGGAAGCGCTCGTAGATGCTGCCGAGGATGTGGATGGGAATGACATCGAAGTTATAAACGCTGTTCCGTGAATCCAGCTCCTCGCAGATGCCGGCGAAGGCGTCGCTGGCGACGTGGAAGGAGTCCGCATCCAGCACGGGATGGCGGCGGAAGATGGCTCCATTGTAGATCCGGTCCAGACGGCGGCTGGCGGCTTGGAAGTCCGCCCATGGAGTCCCGCTGGCGCCGCCGAGTCCGCCGACGGTGGTGCGCTGCTCGATGCCCTTGTCCTCCAGGAAGCGGAGGAAGACGAGGCGGTCGAGGGTGCGCTGGGTGACTTCGGTGAGGGTCTCGGAATCGAGGTCGGGGTTGTCGCGCTTGAAGGATTTCGCGAGGTCTTCGCGCCATTGCTCCAGCTCGGTGAGGAAGGCCTCGTCGATGCGGGCGTGGGAGAGCTTGAAGAGATTCCGCTGTTGGGATTTCCCGCGGGGTTTCGGGAGTTCCGCCGCGCGCTTGGCGAGTGAGCCGTCCGCCGCGGCCTCACGGGAGAAGAGGTGGTAGAGGAAGCGGAATTTCTCGGGATCAAGGAAATCGGTGTAGTGGAAGCGCTTCCAGATGCGGGATTGTGCGGTGGCCACATCGGGCCGCCAGCGGCAGTCGAGAACGAGGAGTTCCTCGAAGTCGTGGAGGACGCTGAGGGGGCAATTGCTATTCCAGGCGTAGCGGAGGAGCTGGAAGCAGTTGTCCGGGGTATCGAGGGTGGCGGAGGGTTTCTTCGCCTCCACGTAGAAGAGCGGGGCGGTGAAAACGGGCGCGATGTAAAAGGCGTAGTCGGCCTTTTTCTGGGCACCGCCGACGGTGACGGTTTTCTCGACGCGGACTTCCTGCTCGTAGGGATTTTTCTGAACGGAGTGGGAAACGTCCCAGCCGAGAGCGGTCCAGAACTTGTCGATGAAGCTGAGCCGTGCCTGAGCCTCGGAGTAGGTGGGAGACATGTAGTTCTCCCGATGGGCCTCGAAGTCCGCGATGAGGGCGGAAACGGTGGCGTGAGCGGAGTCGAAGTCGTGCATCGTGTTTTGATTCTCCAGAGGCTAACGAATCCAAAGCGGAAGCGGGGATTCTGACAAGGGCATAGTTTTGAGGCTCCTGCCAATGGTGTGAGTCAGTGCTCCCGACAGAACCTCGAACCGGAGAACCGTCGCCGACTCGATCAGCTTGTGCAGACGAGACGGAGGGATCGAGAGAAGCCTCAGGGCGATGAACGAGATCGCCAGCGCCGCATCGGATGCTCAGGAATTGCGGGTCCCCGTGAAGAGTGCACCATCTGCGGGTTTCCCTACAGGTTGGACTCAGATCAATGGCGATTTTAGGTCCGATCACCGGGACCGCGGTCCACATCCATACGGAACGGTCGGCCGCGGAGGCGGGCGGTGCGGGTGCGGTCCATCACTTGGCTGACGAATTGCTCGGGAACATCGACCAGCGAGTGTTTCGGAAAAAGTGAGATGCGGCCGAGGCAGCCGTCCGGCAGGCCGACTTCCCGATAGAGCATGCCGACGATTTCCTTGGCCATGACGCCGTGGGTCTTGCCGAGTGATAGAAATAGGCGGGTCATCCCGGCTTCGGTTCCCTGAATGACCGGACGGGGTGCGCGTTCGAAGCGTTCCTGACGCGGGCCGCGGTCATCGCGCTGATGGCCGCTGTGTTCGTCGCGCTGCGGGCGGACGTTTTCGCGGCGGGCCGGGCGTTCCGGTTCGCGATCTTCCTCGATGGCACCGCCTTCGCGGCCGCTGGCTTCGCGGATCATGGTGACGAGTGCGCCGGCGATGTCGGTGGGCGTGTGGCCTTGCTCGAGCAGGCGGTCGATGTTGTCCTGATAGTTTTCGAATTTCCCGGACTCGAGGCGTTCTTTCAAATCGTCGAAAATCAAGTCCGCGCGGCGTCCTTCGACCTGCTCGACGGATGGGATGCGCTCGCGCTTGATGACGTGGCGGGTGTAGCGCTCGATGGACTGTAGCCGATAGATCTCACGCCCATAGACAAAGCTAACAGCGCGTCCCGAGCGCCCAGCACGACCGGTGCGACCGATGCGGTGCACGTAGTCTTCCGGGTCGGTGGGAAGGTCGTAGTTGAAGACGATGTCAATTTCATCAATATCGAGGCCACGTGCGGCGACATCGGTGGCGACGAGGATTTCCACGGCTCCGTCGCGGAAGCGCTTGAGTACGCGCTCGCGCATTTGTTGGGTGATGTCGCCGTGGAGGCGGTCTGCGGCGTAGCCACGGTTGACGAGGTCTTCCGTGCATTCATCCACCGAGCGCTTTGTATTGCAGAACACGATGCCAAGGCGCGGCGGGTTCATGTCGAGAATGCGGGAAAGCACCTCGACCTTGGAGCGCTGGCGGACTTCGAAATACGACTGCTCGACCGTGGAGACGGTGCGGGCTTTCTGTTGGATCTCGATGATTTCCGGGCTGTTTCCGAATTTCTGAATGAGGCGGGACACACCCGGGTTCATTGTCGCGGAGAAGAAAAGCGTCTGGCGGTCGGGAGGCAGGGCGGCGAGCAGCTCGTCCATTTCATCCTTGAAGCCCATGTCGAGCATGCGGTCGGCCTCGTCGAGGATGGCCATCTTGATGCGGGAGGCATCAAAACTGCCACGGCGGAGGTGGTCGAGCAGGCGACCGGGAGTGCCGACGACCAATTGGGCACCATTGCGGAGAGCGCGGAGCTGGCGATCAATGGGTGCGCCACCATAGACGGGTGTGGCTTGGAGACCCTGCATTTTTGCTCCCAGGCGATGGACTTCTTCGCAGACTTGCACCGCGAGTTCGCGGGTCGGGCAGAGAATCAGGACTTGGGGATAGGCGAGTTTGACGTCGAGCTTCGCGAGAGCCGGGAGGGTGAAAGCGGCGGTTTTTCCCGATCCAGTGGCAGAAAGCCCGACCAGGTCTTTGCCCAGCAGGGCAGGGGGAATGCTCATCGCCTGGATCGGCGAGGGGCGCTCGTAGCCGAGAGTTTCGATGGCGGCGAGCAACGTGTCGGGTAACCCGAGTTCGGAAAAAGGAGGCGTATCCATGAGCAAATTTAAGTCGAAATTCCGCGTCGTCAGTCCTTCTGTCGCGCCGGGCGGTGAGGCTATGTCTTGTTTTCGAGGGAAAACAAGCACGGATGTGGAGCGATGTCCTTTTCGCAAATCAAGCCGCGTCCTGGTCCGCGCGCTTGCGGCGGATGTTGGGCGGGCGCTCGCCGAGCACCACTTGGCGGTTGATCGTCACCGTGTCGATGTCATCGCGGGACGGGATGTCGAACATGAATTCGAGCATCATTTTCTCAAAAATCGAACGCAGGGCGCGGGCACCGGTACCGCGGCGGACGGCTTCTTCTGCCAGGGCTTGAAGGGCGTCACGGGTGACGCGGAGCTTCACGTCATTCATGGCGAGCTGCTTGCCGTATTGTTTGACGAGGGCGTTTTTCGGCTCGGTGAGAATCGAGACGAGTTCGGCTTCGGTTAGTTTCCGGAGTGAGGAAATCACCGGGATGCGACCGATGAATTCCGGAATCAGTCCGAAATGGAGCAGGTCCTCGGGCTGGACTTTTTCGAGCACGTTTACCGATGGATCGTCGAGGTTGTCCTTCGAGGAATCCGCGTGGAAGCCGAGGGTATTGCTGCCGAGGCGGCGCTTGACCATGTCTTCCAGGCCGACGAACGCGCCGCCGACGATGAAGAGGATTTTCTCGGTGTTGACCTGGATGTATTCCTGCTGCGGATGCTTGCGACCCCCTTGCGGCGGGACGTTGCAGATCGTGCCCTCGAGAATTTTGAGAAGCGCTTGTTGCACGCCTTCGCCAGAGACATCGCGGGTGATCGAAACGTTCTCGGTTTTGCGACCGATTTTGTCGATTTCGTCCACGTAGATGATGCCTCGCTCGGCACGGGCGACGTCGAAGTCAGACGCCTGGAGAAGCCGCAGGATGATGTTTTCCACGTCCTCGCCGACGTAGCCGGCCTCCGTGAGGGTGGTCGCATCGACGATGCAAAATGGGACGTCGAGCACACGGGCGAGGGTGCGGGCAAGCAAGGTTTTTCCCGAGCCTGTGGGACCAAGCAGCATGATGTTCGACTTCTCAATCTCCACGTCCTTGAACTCCTCGCCGATCTTCGCTTGGTCCTGGCGGAGGCGTTGGTAGTGGTTGTAAACAGCGACGGAGAGCACCTTTTTGGCGTTTTCCTGGCCAATGACATGCTCGTTGAGCTTGGCGAGAATCGAAGCGGGCGATGGGATTTTGAAACCCGCTTTCTCGGCGGGCGTCTTGCCTTTGGCCGTGGTTCCACCGAGTTCCTTTTCAAGAATGTTCGAGCAGACCTCGATGCACTCGTTGCAGATGTAAACGCCCGGACCGGCGATGAGTTTTTTGACCTCCGAGTGGCTCTTTCCGCAGAAAGAACACATCGTTAGATTGGAAGCACGAGCCATGCGCGGAAGACTGAGAGGTAAATGGGACTTTGGCGAGATTAAGCGTCCGGCTTTTTTTCCTCAATGGCAGCGACGACCGAGTCAGGCAGCTGTTTGCGGTTCTCAAGGACCTTGTCCACGAGGCCGTAGGCGACGGCCTCTTCGGCGGTCATGTAATTGTCGCGGTCCGAGTCATTCTCGACTTGTTCGATGGTTTTGCCGGTGTGGTGCGCGAGGATTCCGTTCAGCCGTTTCTTGAGGTTGAACATGAAACCGATGGTGCGCTCGACGTCGGATGCAGTGCCTTGGGCGCCTCCGGATACCTGGTGGATCATCACGTGGGAATTCGGCAGGCAGAAGCGCTTGCCCTTGGTCCCGGCGGTGAGCAGCACGGAACCCATGGAGGCGGCGATGCCGATGCAGTAGGTGTTCACATCGCAGGTGAGGAACTGCATGGTATCATACATCGCGAGGCCGGCGGTGACAGAGCCGCCGGGGGAGTTGATATAAATGTGGATGTCTTTTTTCGGGTCCTGCATTTGCAGGAAAAGGAGCTGGGCGATGACCGAGTTCGCGACGAAGTCATCGATCGGCACACCGATGAAAATGATGCGGTCCTTGAGCAGGCGCGAGTAGATGTCGAACGAGCGCTCGCCGCGGCCGTCGGACTCGACGACGACGGGGACGTAGTAGTTTTTCGGCGGAGTGGGCGAACTCATGGAAGGGGATTGGAAGTTAAGCATCGGGAGTGGTGTCAATTGATTCCACGACGTTCGCGTGCTCGACGAGGAAGTCAATGGTCTTACCAATGGCCATCGAGCTGCGGATGTTTGGAAGGCGTCCGGCACGCTGCATGTCCTTGATGAATTTCTTGGGAGCGACTTTGCGCTGCGTGGCGATTTGCGCGAGATGGTTGATCAACTCGTTGTCGGAAACCGTGATTTTTTCAATGCGGGCGATTTCCTGAAGGATGAAATTCGTGCGAAGGTTCGATACGGCTTGTGCGCCCGCACTGGCGAAAATTTCGTCCTGTTGGGACTCGATTTCGTTTTCGGACATGCCGGATTTGACGCCCTCCTTGACCATGGCATCGGCCTGGCTCTGAGTTTCCTGGAGCACCAGTTCTTCGGGCAGCTCGAAGTTTACCTGCGCGTTGAAGTGGGCGACGATTTGGTTCACCTTCATATCAGAAATCGCACGTTCGCGTTCTCCAGCCATGTTCTGGCGGATGATGTCTTTGATTTCCTCCATCGTCTTGCCAGGGGCGAGTCGGTTTGCCATCTCGTCATCCAGAGCAGGAAGGATGGCTTCCTTGAGTTCCTTGATCGTGGTTTGGAAAACAATGTCTTTGGAACGAAGCTCCTCGACCGGAAAATCCTCGGGAAGGGTGAGAGCGA
>JBOFET010000486.1:0-4128 GCA_051648225.1 Luteolibacter sp. | reverse complement strand
TTCGTGATGTTCTCGTCCGTTTCGAGCATCTTTGGAAATCCGGCGCAAGGGAACTACTCGGCGGCGAATGCCTTCCTCGACTCACTCGCCTACCATCGCCGGGCGCTCGGCCAACCGGCGCTCGCGATCAACTGGGGTGTGCTCGGCGGCGAAGGTTATGTCGCTCGAAATGAACGCGTCGCGGAATTCCTTGCGCGTCAGGGAACCGGCGCGCTGACGCCCGCCGAAGTCACCTCGTTGATGGAATCCTTCCTCACCGCCCACGCCACCCAAGTCGCCGCGATCCGCGTCGATTGGGCGAAG
Organism: Luteolibacter sp.; assembly: GCA_051648225.1. Lineage (GTDB taxonomy): Bacteria > Verrucomicrobiota > Verrucomicrobiia > Verrucomicrobiales > Akkermansiaceae > Luteolibacter. Next base: position 3,825 of record JBOFET010000486.1, on the reverse strand, counting down.
TGGCGGCAATCGTTCCGCGGCATGCAGGACAATCCGCTCGTCGAGCGCATTTTCGCAGGCGGCGTCGAAACCGCAGAAACCGGCAGCGGCGGCACCGACTGGCGCGCCAAGATCCAAGCCGCTTCGGCGGAAGATCGCAACGGCGTCATCGGCGAGGCCGTTCGCGATGTGGTCGGCTCGGTGCTTCGGGTGAAACCGGACAGCCTGCGCGAAGACCAACCGCTCACCGACCTCGGACTCGATTCGCTCATGGGTGTGGAAATCGAGACGATGCTGGAAAGTGCCATTGGCGTTGCCCTGCCACCGACCAGCCTGATGCGGGCACGGACCATCGGCCAGATCGCCAACCTACTCGCCGAGCAGATGGGCAGCGACACCGATGCTCCGGCGAAACCGGTGGTCGTCGAAGAAACGATCACCGCCTCCGAGCTCGACCTGGACTCGATTTCCGACGAAGACCTCGATCTCCTGCTCGGTGGTGTGAACGAAGAAGTTCCTGCGGGAAAGAGCTGATTGAAATGGGAATTTAGCAGCTCTTTCCGTCCGTCACGAAGGCCCCGCCCAGTTCTCAAGCATCAGGTTCGGAACTCGCTCGAACTCCGAAGTGTTGTTGGTGACAAGCGGAAGTTTGAGTGCCAGTGCCTGCGCTGCGATCAGGCAATCGAGTTCGCCAATCATGCTTCCGTTCGAACGGAGCTGTGCCTTGATCCGACCGTAATGCTCCGCCGCTGCGCTCGTGAAGGGCACGATTTCAAGGGGTGCAAGAAAGCGGATGAGGGCGTGGCGGTTGCGCTCCATCTGACTGCTTTTGAAAACGCCGAACTGAAGTTCCGCAACGGTGAGCGATGTCACCGCGATATCGCCTGGTTTGTATTGTTGGAAGGACTCGACCACATGAACCGGGCGGCGGTTCATGATATAGATGCACATGTTCGTATCGAGCAGGATTCTCATTTGTCTTTCAGACGGTTTCAAAGCCCTTCCCGATCCGGTTGCACACCCTGTTCCCGATCCGCCATGAAATCAGGAGAGAAATCCGCGGCCGCCTCGAAGAATGAATCCCACCCATCTTGGAGTGGACTCAATACCACTGAATCGCCGATTTTCTGGATGGATACGGCAACTCCGTCGAATCGGAATTGCTTGGGTAGCCTGACCGCTTGGCTCTGGCCGTTTTTAAAAAGCTTCGCTTGCACGCCTAGAATGGATACTTTTTAGTCTATCCTGTCAAGAGGCGGTGTCACCGGCAGCAGCACGAGGCGAGAAGCATGGTGCTTGCATCAACATAGGAGGGTGGATATTCCCATTTACGATGTCCCAAGACGTAAGAACTCAATTCAAGGCATGGTTGGAAAGCGGGGAAGCCCGCCTCCAGCCGGTCACCTTGCCGCAGCGTGAATTGTGGGAAAATTCACCGGTCCCGGTGGCCGATCCCGGAAATCACATCTGCGGCCTCATCGAAGTGCGCGGCCCGATCACCCCGGAGCAGTGCGAAACCGCGCTGCAGCGGGTGATCGAGCGGCAGGAGGCGCTACGGATCACATTTTTGCCCGGCAAGGAACGTCCGCTGCAAATGGTCCGAGCCTCGGGCACGGCGGTATTGGGCGTGAGCGATTTGCAAGCGGGTGAGGATCTTGAGGAAAAAATGCAGGAGACTTACCGGCAGCCATTCGACTTGCTGCAAGGTCCGCTCTACCGCCTGCAAATGATCCGCCGCGGGCCGAATGATCTGGTCCTGGCATTTTCATTTCACCATTCCATCGCAGACGGCTGGTCGCTGGGCGTCTTCGTGCAGGACCTTTGCACGGCCTATGTCATGGGTCTGACCGGACTGCGCAAGGCGGTCGCCGTCGGGATGATGGGCTTGAAAAACTCGCTGCCGCCGGTCGGCCAAACCTACACCGAGTGGGCCGCCGCCGAGCGGGCGGTGTGGCAGCCCGCGGAAATTACCAAGCGGACGGATTTCTGGAAATCCCACCTCGCCGGATCGAGCCGGATCTGGAGTGATTCCGGTCCGCCGGAACCCTTGCAACGCTGGGTCTCCGCGATCCCGGCGGATCTGGTGCGTGGAGTCAAGTCATTGGCAGTCACTCACAGCACCACGATCTTCAGCACGCTGCTGGCGGCGTTCCAGCTCACGCTTTCCAAATGGACCGGCAAGGACGACATCCTCGTCGGCACGCCCGTCGCGAACCGCAACAAAGAAGCCGTCCGCGAAACGATGGGCTACTTCGCGGGCGTGGTACCGCTGCGCGGGCAGGTGGATCGCACGCAGAATTTCTCCGAACACCTGCGTGTGGTGACGGAATCCGCGCTGGATTGTTTTGCGAATGCCATTCCCTTTGCGGAACTCGCTGCTGCCGTCGCCGCTCCTCACGGGGCGGGGGAGCACACGATTTTCGACGTGCGCTTCGCCCTGCAAAACCATCCGGTACCGGACGTCGTGCTACCCCGGATCTCGACCAAGCTGCGGATGCGCTCGACCGGTACCGCGCGGTTCGACCTGGCGTGCGAGCTCACCGAAGTGGCGAATGAGTTAGAGGTTGTCTGGTTGTACAAGCCGCATAGGTTCACCGCGTCGAATATCGACGAGTTGAACAAACGGTTCCTCGCGGTGTTGACGAGTGTTTGTAAAAGTCCGACCGCACCACTAACCGTTTGATTCCATGAGTTCGCCGACGATGTATGAAAAGGACCTGGTGCCACCCGTCGTGGCACCGGACGATGACGAGCATGGCAACACCCACTGGGTGACCCGCGCGGCGTTTCCGTTGATCTCCGCCGGGCTTGCGATCTCGCAGATTGCGCTCGGATTCACCTACCACAACGGCTTGTACTGGCTGTGCGTGCCGTTGGTTCTGCTTGTCAGTCATTTCATGCACGGAGCGCTGATTGGTTTCCACGAGGCGTCGCACGGTCACTTGCGGAAGAGCCGCTTTCTCAATGAGGCGGACGGGCTGATCATCGGCACGTTCAGTTTCATGAGCTTCACGCTCTATCGGGCGGCCCACCAGAAGCACCACTCGCACCTGGCGACCGAGCGGGATGTGGAGTTGTGGCCATTTGTCATCGTCGGCACCCCGCGCTGGGCGCGGCGGTTAGCGGCTTTCATCGAGCTGAACGCGGGCATCCTTTTCACGCCATTCCTCTTTCTGCGGATTTTCCTGCACAAGGACAGTTTCATCAAAAACAAGCGCGTCCGCCGCAGGATCTGGATGGAATTCGGGCTGATGGCGGTGGTATGGAGCATCATTTTCGCGGTGGTGAGCTATTTCCAAGTCTGGGACTTCTATTTCTGGGTATTCCTCCTGCCCGGCATCATCGCGGGGAATCTCCAGAGCTGGCGGAAATACATCGAGCACGTCGGCCTGAGTGGCCACACCGCGCGGAGCGCGACACGCAGCATCGTGGCGAATACTTGGTCCGGGAAACTGCTCTCGCTCACGCTGCTGCACGAACCGCTTCACGGCATCCACCACATCAAGATGGCGCTGCCCCATGAGGAGCTGCCTCATCACACGCCGCTGCTAGATCCGGCGGATGAAGGTGACGTGCCGCCTTTCCCTAACTACCGCTCCGCCGTGATGCATCTTTTGCGAAATCTATCCGATCCGAAGTCCGGCAGTCATTGGCCGGATGAGGAAACACGATCGAGAGCGTAAGCGTGGAAAAGGAGACTTACATGACACCTCGCCGTGAATTTATCACCGGTCTCTCCGCCGCCGTCACCGCAGGCGTGTTGTGGCCCGACTCGCTTTTAGCCAAGTCCTCCGCTGCTGGCAGCGACAAGCATGGTCCGGTTCTTCCATCCCGCCCGCTCGGACA
>JBOFET010000485.1:0-1334 GCA_051648225.1 Luteolibacter sp. | reverse complement strand
CGGCGGTCGGCACCGGATCGATCCCGGAAAAATCCTTGAGCTTGGAAGCCAGCTCCGCGAGGTGCGGCGGCGTGTCGATGCCCAACCCGTCCAGACCGGCGAGCGACGCGGCATCCAGCGCGTGCAACCGCGCCTTGTCTGGAAATTTAGGATCTATCAGCGCCGACAGATGGTTGAGAATTTTCCGCACCCGGCCGATGGGCAGCTTGAGCGCGTCACCATCCGGCAGCGGCGCGTAGATGTGACCGTTGTCCGGGCGGTCGAGCGTTTCCTCCAGGAAATCATTCTCCAACAGCCCGGCGAGAATCGGCAGCAGATCATAACGCTGGCCGCCGACGTCGAAGCCGACGGATAGGCTGAACCATCCGCCATCGCCCGCATCCAGCGAGCTGTCCCACCTCGCCGGGTCCGCCTCGTGGACGCGGTGGCCGACATTGTCCGACACCACCACCTGCCAGCCGAGATTTTCTAACTTACCGACCATTTCCCCGCGGAATTGATGCCAGAAGGCATCCGTCGGCACCCGCCCCGGATCGGGAAACCAGCGGTCCGGGCCTTTGTTTCGATCGGCATCCCGGGACTTCAGATTGAGCAGAAACCGCCACGCCGAGTTCGATTGCAGCGAGGAAAGCCCGGTGTCGCGGAGCTGTTGGGTGGCGGCATTTTCTGCGGCTGCATCATGTTGGAGAATCGCCGCCTGACCCTCATGCGTGATCGAACTCACCCACTCCGGCGAACTCGATCTCAGCGAGCTACGGTGCGGCCCGTAAACCACCGCCGCCTCCGCAGAGATCCAGAAATCCACATTCGGCTGGCCTAACGATTGCAACAAAAGCCGCGTCACCTTGTCCACCGGCTCGCGGTTCACCCGCAGCTCGAAGCGCGGATCCATCCGCAAGCGCGGCAGGTCCGGCGGCGGATCCTTCATCAGCTCCCGCGCGCTCGGCAGCGCCGCCGCAACCGCCCCGGCGATTCCCCTGCCCTGCAAGCGGGATGGATCGCGCTCCTTCGCCGCCTTCGTGAGAACTGCCGCTGCGTGATGGCAGAAATTTCCGACCTCGCACGAGCAAAACGTCTCAAACTCCCACCCGCCGCCGGACTGCCAGAGATTCACCTCCGTCTCGTCCTTGGCCACGGTTCCTATCAGACTAACCGATCCCGGTGCCGTTTCCTCGATGCGCAAGTCCCGCACCTTTCCCACCAGTGAATTCGCACCGGCGAGGATCTCGTCGTCGAAGCGATCCTTCCAGCGGGAATCCCCTAGAAACGATGAAATGTCAGCGCTCAGTGCCAATGGGTCGCGAGATTCCCCGATCCCCCCGCCGCGTCAAGCC
>JBOFET010000484.1:0-6622 GCA_051648225.1 Luteolibacter sp. | reverse complement strand
CAAATCAACCTCCGGCCATGTCCGTCAGCCGATTGTCCATCCCTCAATACGCCATGGCTCTCGCCCACGTCGCCAGCCTGCGCTCGGAGGATCCCTATCGGAAAGTCGGCGCTGCCGCACTCGATTTTGACAACCGTGTCATCGGCACTGCCTACAACGGCCTCGCTCCCGGATACAATCCGCCGCCCGGCTTCTGGGACGACCGCGACGCGCGGCAGAAATTCATGCTCCATGCCGAGGTGAACCTGTGCAGCCTTTTCCGCCGTGGTGAGGCGAAAATCGTAGCCACCACCACCATGCCCTGCACCGCTTGCATGCAGACGCTTTGCGCCTATGGCATCCGGGAAATCTACTATCGGGAAATCTATCACGTCTCGGACGCGCCAGAAATCGCCGCACTTTACAACGTGAAGCTGGAGCAAGTGAGTGATTTCCCGCTAGGGGGTTAGGAAATGAAATCCTGAATGGCCTTAAAGGAGAATTTTTTTCCCACCATTTGCCGCGCTTTGATAGATCGCCTCGATCAAGGCTACTGACTTCCGCGCCTCCAGCGCCGAGGTGCTCGGCTCCCGGCCCTCGCGGATGGCACACACGATTTCTTCGAAATTCCGCTGGTGCTGGTAGCACTGGATCGCTTTCGGATCGTTCGCCCCCATGCCCGGCTGGCAAGAGCGCATCAAGTTTTCCCGGATGCCAGCGTCTTCCGGTCTCGCCTCCTTGAAATCCAAAACTTCGAACGTCTCGTCTGCTAGAAAAACCGAACCCTCCGTGCCGCAAATCTGAATGCGTCCCGGATGACCCGCCTTCGACCAACTGCACGTCGAGCCTTCGATCACGCCGCGTGCGCCGTTTGCAAACTCCACGATGGCCACCGCCATGTCTTCCACCTCGATCCGCTCATGTCCGAGGCATGCCGTGTTCGCCTGCACCGACACCACCGGACCTGCCAGATAGAGCAGCGCGTCGATGCAGTGGATTCCCTGGTTCATCAAGGCTCCACCGCCGTCGAGCGCCAGCGTCCCGCGCCACGCGGCGGAATCGTAGTAAGCCTGGTCGCGAAACCATTTCACATAACAGGACGCAGAAACCATCCTGCCGAAGCGCCCTTCGTCCGCCGCCGCCTTGAAGGCCGCCATCGCTGGATTGAAACGGCGGTTCAGGATCGCCGCCAGCGTTCGGTTGTTTGCCAAAGCGGTGCTGATCATCCGGTCGATGCGCGCAGCGGTGATTTCGAGCGGTTTCTCGCAGATCACATGTTTCCCCGCCATCAGCGCGGCGATGGTGGGATCGAAATGGGCTCCCGACGGCGTGGCGACGGTGACAATTTCCAGCTTCGGATCTGCGAGAAATTCGGCGAGGTTGGAGAAACATTTTACTCCAAAGTCTTTCGCCAGTGCAGCGGACCTCTCCGCACTCGGATGATATACCGATTGGAGCACGCTGCTACCCTCCGCGTGGATCGCTTGGGCATGCAAGCGGCCGATGGTGCCAGTACCGATGATTCCAAATCTCATAAATGTCTTGATCGCCCTACGATGATAGAAAGTTCCCGATGCGGATCAAGCGCCTTCGTGGGACCTATGGCTCCTTCTTGCGCCATCTACCCGATTGTGCGATCCGGCAAATGGTCCATCCAAAATGGCCTTGGCAGAGCGTTTCCCGCAGCTAGGTTTGGCAGGACCAATCTGGATGAAATAAACGCCGAAAACTCACCTCAACCTCGTATGAAAACCTACCTGTTCACCTTTGTTCTTAGCCTTCTCCCAAATTTCTTGTTTGCAGTAGAACCCATGAATCCCACGGCTGATTCCACTCCGATCAAGGTTGCCTGCGTGGGTGACAGCATCACCGAAGGCAAGAGCTTGGGGAAGCGCACCTATCCGGATCAGCTTCAGGAAATGCTCGGCGACAAGTGGAAGGTTGGTAACTTCGGCGTGAGTGGCCGGACCTTGCTGAAGAAGGGGGATTTTCCCTACTGGAGCGAAATGGCTTACAAAAACGCGATCGATTTCGATCCCCAGGTGGTCATCATCATGCTCGGTACCAATGATGCCAAGACGGCCAACTTCGAACATCAGAAGGAGTTCTCCGAAGACTATGCGGAACTGGTGAAATCGTTCCAAAACCTTGCCAGCAAACCACGCATCTATCTTTGCCGACCCAGCCCGGTTCGCGAACCGGGGGCATTCACGATCAAACCCAAAAACCTTGAGGTTTTCCGCAAGAAGATCGATGCCTTGGCAAAGGAGATGAAGCTCGACGTCATCGACATGGAAAGGGCGCTCTCTGGCAAAGAACCGTTGTTGCCTGACCGGGTGCATCCCAACGAGGAGGGAGCCGGAGAGTTGGCCAAGGCGGCGTTCAAGGCGCTCACGGGCAAGCGTAGAACCGGCCTTTGAACAGGTCGCGTGGAAGTGTCCGGCAGGGATGCGTGTTAGTTGTTGCCGAGCCTCTCCACAAACTCTTCGAGCAGCGACTTGAGCCGTGGTTCGGGAGCGATGGCGGTGGGCTTGTCGAAGCCTAACCAAATTGCGGTGGCCCCGCTCGGGCCGAGACGCAGCGTCCATGCGTCGCGCTCGGAACCGGTGGCCCCGGTAAAAGTCCGGGTGCCGCCGGAACGCCGCAGCACACTGGTGGCATCCAGCGCGGCCGCTGGGCTGAGGGCTGCGCTGAGCTGCGGCTTGGCAGTGTAAATCACCTCGCCCGTGGCATCGCGGATTTCCTGGATGAGATAGGGCCTGGCGCGTTTTCCCTGGTTTCCAAGGGTAGCGAGTCCGATTGACATTTCTAACGGCGTGGCGGCGACCGAGCCACGGAACAGGTCTTCGGTTTGCAAAAACGGACCGGCGATGCCGCAGCGTTTCGCGAGGCGCTCGACTTCTAGCGGACCGATCTGGCGTCCGGTTTGCAGCGGCTTGCCGGGTAGCACGAGTTTTCCACGCTCCGCAGCGGCGGCGGCGATGAATGGCTCGAAGGCGGAACCAAGGTCTCTGCTAGAGCGGGTGCGATCAAAGCGGGAGTCGGTGAAATTCCGCCCGCCGATGAGGGCGAGCGTGGCCCCGGTCTTGGTCTCGGTGGTCATGGCGGCGTATTGAATGTAGGCTGGCTCACGACCGGAGACATGATTGGCCTCGGTGGGATGTTTCCATGACTTTTCACGCTCGAGATCCTCGACGGCGCGGGTGAGTTCGATCTCCAGACGGTTCTGCCAGCCGGAGTCCAACGTGGTGCGGACTTGCAGCCCGCCAAGCTGGATGTCGCCGTCGGCAAGCACCCGGTCCAGCTCGCGGCGGACCGCTTGCAGGGCGTAGGAAGTCTGCGTTTCGCGGTGCTCTTCGTTGACGAGTTTGACCGGCTCTGCGGCGATCCGGTCGCGGCGGGACGGATCGATGAGGCCCATGGTGATGAGGCGCTTGAGAGTCTGGTCGCGTTGCTCGATGGCGGCATCGAGATTTCGAAATGGCGAGAAAATGTGGGGTCCGCGGATGATGCCGACGATCAAGGCGCACTCACCGTCGCTGAGGTCGCGGGTGGATTTTCCGAAGTAGGTCTGCGCCGCCTGCTCGATGCCGTCCGCTCCGGCTCCGAAGTAAATGCGGTTCAGATAGTGGGTGAGAATCTCGTCCTTGGTGTAGCGAGCCTCGACACGGAGCGTGAGCGCGATTTCCAGGAACTTCCGGTGCAGCGACTTCTGCTTCATGTTGAAGGAATTCCGCGCGAGCTGCATGCTCAGCGTGGAGGCTCCTTGGGTGAAATCCCGGTCCTTGATGTTTCTAACCGTCGCTCGCAACAAGCCCCGGACATCCACCCCGTAGTGCTCGAAAAACCGGGCGTCCTCGCGGGCTTGCAGCGATTTCACCAGGAAGTCCGGGATGTCTTCCCGCTTGACGAGCTTGCGTCCCTGCCCGCCGGGAGCGGTGATTTCGACACCCTGGCGGTCGTGAAACGTCGTACCGGCGGGTAGCTTGCCGACTTCGTTCATGTCGAACCGCATTGCCAACATGAAGTAGAAGAAGACGAATCCAGAGAGGACGACGAATCCGATGACCGACAGCATGACAAGCAAGCGCACCGGCCCGTGCAACCAGTCGGGAAGCCAGCGCTTCCAAAACGGAAGTGGAGGGATGGGGCGCCAAGTGGACATCGAACGATTTGAAATTCAGATTTGAAATTCTATTCCACCGGGATGGCCTTGAGAGGAATGTCTTCGTTCTGCTCTTCCTCGGCGACGGGCAGGGCGCGAAGTGGTGCGGACTCGGGGACGACGGTCTGTTCAGCAGGCAATGCGGATTCGTCCACGGCCTGCGCTCTGGCGGGGTGGAGCGGACAGAGGTCATTGTCTGGCAGGGCGATGTCCGCAGGGACTTGATCCATGTAGGCGGCCTTCGCCTCGCGGCAGCCGGCGGTGGCGCGCTTGCCAGAGTGGCGGCAGAGTTCTACCTCAGTTAGATCGACCTTGCTGTTGAGCTTGCCGGCCTTGTAGCCGAGGCGGTCCGCGGTCTTCATGATATCGACCCACACCGGTAAGGAGAGAGTGGAGCCGTAGCCACCCTGGATGGTTTTTTTCGGTGTGTCGAAGCCGACCCAGACGGTGCACGTGAGATTGGAGGTGAAGCCGGCGAACCAGGCGTCCTTGAAGTCATTGGTGGTGCCGGTCTTGCCGCCGCAGGGCTTGTCGAAGCCGAGGCGGGTGATGGAGGCTGCGGTGCCGCGAGTGGCGACTTCGTTCAAGATGCGGGACACGGACCACGCGGATCCGCCCCGGGCGGCGGGGTAGGAGAGAGGAAGTGTGGAGTAGAGCACGTTGCCGTCCCGGTCGCGGATTTCTGAAATCAGATAGGGGCGGAAGCGCTCGCCGCCGTTAGGAAAAAGGGTGTAGGCGGAGGTGAGCTCCCACGGCGAGGCTTCCCATGAGCCGAGGAAGGAAGATGGATTGGCTGGCATCGGGGTGGTGAAGCCCGCCATGCGGGTCACGTCCTTGACTTGTTGAAGTCCGGCATAATTTCCGACGCGCACGGACATGGTGTTCCGCGAGCGGATGAGGCCGTAGGAAACCGGATGCATGCCGCCGAATTTCCCGTCGGAATTCTGCGGGCGCCAGGTGCCGCCGCCTTTGATTTCGCCGCTCTGGATCGGACCGTCACTGATCGAGGTGTCCGGCCGGAGCCCCTTGTCGAAGGCGGCGAGATAGACGAAGGGTTTGAAAAGCGAGCCGATCTGGCGCTTTGCCTGGGTGGCGCGATTGAAGCGGGATTCGTCCGCGTCGCGACCGCCGATGACGGCGAGCACGGCGCCGGTGCGGTTTTCCATCACGACGGCGGCCCCTTGAAGGTATTCGGGTTCCTTGCGCGGCTCTTCCGAACCGGCCAGCCAAGCGGTGCGGGTCTGGTGGGGGTAGCCGGAAAGCCGCTCGACTTCGCGGAGTTTCTTGTCGAGCGCTTCTTCACCTTTTTTCTGAATCCGGAGGTCGATGGTGGTGGTGATGGTCAGCCCGCCGAGCTCGATGTTTTCCTTTTCTAAAATGACCTCAAGATCGCGCCGAATGGCGTCCATGGCGTAGGATTCCTGCGCCTCGCGCCGCCATTTTGGCCGGACTTCGATGGGTTCCGCCTTGGCCATCTCGGCTTCCGCCCGGCTGATGGCGCGGGCGGCGACCATGCGTTCGAGCGTGGTGCCGCGCTCGCGGGTGGCGGCGTCCATGGAGCTGAAGGGATTGAATGAATCCGGCCCACGGACGATGCCGGCGAGCAGGGCGGACTGGGAAAGGGTCAGCTCGGACGGGTGTTTTTCGAAATAGATCCGCGACGCCTCGCCGACGCCTTTGATTTGGCGGCCCCAGTTGATCTGGTTGATGTAGGCCTCGAGGATGGCGTCCTTTTCCATCGCGGACTCGAGACGGATGGCGATGGCGATTTCAAGCAACTTGCGATCAACCTGGCGCACGAGGTCACCACGTTTTTCTCCTTGTTTGAGTTTGAAGATATCGGACGCGAGCTGCTGGGTGATGGTGGACGCGCCCTCGCGTTTGCCCTTCATATTCTGCAACCCGGCACGGACGATGCCGATGGGATCGAAGGCACCGTGGCGGTAGAAACGCTCGTCTTCCCGGGCGATGATCGCTTTGCGGAAGTTTTCCGCGACTTGATGGAGTGGGACCAGCGAGCGCTTTTCGCCATGAATCCTGCCGATTTCCTCACCGAGGCGGTCGTAGAGAATCGTGCGTTCTGGCATGGCGTGGACTTTGGTTAGATCGTAGTCCCGTGAGCGGAAGCCGTAGATGACCGCGAGAAACGCCAACAGATAGAGGCCTGCGACCATCGGGTAGCCGGCCACTCTGACGAAAAATTTCAGTGGCTGGCCGAGTGGCCGAGTCAACACGTGGAAGAGATGGAACGGCCAAAATAAAAGGAGAGACAGCGCTCCTGGGGATCTTGGCGCTTGAATCATCGGGTTGTCATTTCGGTGGCGATTGGCTTCCGGCGGGTTGCGTTTTGGCATCTTCGTGCGAAGGCTAAGCGGTTCTTACCGGACGATCCATCTTTGATATCCGGAGAGACAAATTATCATTTCCATTCCGCTCTGGGACAAGACACCATGAAAGTGAATTCATTTTTTCCGCTCG
>JBOFET010000483.1:0-20205 GCA_051648225.1 Luteolibacter sp. | reverse complement strand
TTCCCCGATCCATGTCCGAGCCAAAAACAGTCCAGCGCCGCATCAACTTCCGCAAGGCGAACCGCAAGATGACGCGTCGCCGTCACGACATCCCAGCCGACCTCGTGGTTGCTACTAATCCCGAACTTCTCACCAAGTTCACCACTGAAACGGGGAAAATCCTTCCGCGCCGTGTGACCGGAGTTTCCGCAAAACTTCACCGCAAGATCAACAACGCGATCAAACAGTCCCGCGCCATCAATCTTCTTCCCTGATCAGCATTCGGGAACCGAATTCGACAAAGCCAATTCGCAACTGCGGATTGGCTTTTTTCTTTTGAAAAACAGGCTGCCTGCCAGTGATTCTTCCGGAATTTTAACCTTGGAGCGGTCGGTTTGATTTTCTACCGTCCGCCCGGCGCAAGCCGAATTTCCCATGGCTCAGAAAGACTTTACCATCCTCAACAAGCTCGGCATCCATGCACGCCCGGCTGCGCAATTCGTCAAGACAGCCAATCGGTTTCAAGCGGACATCTTTGTGGAGAAAGACGGCGAGGAGGTCGATGGGAAATCCATCATGGGGCTGATGATGCTCGCTGCTGGAAATGGCTCAGTCATCTCCATCACGGCGGACGGTGCCGATGCGGATGCCGCGCTCGAAGCGTTGGGTGACCTCATCTCCCGCAAATTTGAAGAGGAGTAAGTGGATCGCGCAATCCGCACTGCCGACTGGCAAGGTGGGCCCGCAGGGATTTGAACCCTGGACCAAGGGATTATGAGTCCCCTGCTCTAACCGCTGAGCTACAGGCCCTTCAATGATTCCGAACGGTGTGCAGCGGGTTTGCATGGAACCTGAAATCCTGCAAAGCAACTACGCCAACGTGGGACACCCAAAGGGTGGGAATTCATACGCCGCGCCCGGCTCCACTGGCAAGGCGATTCACGGGTTTTCCACCGCCTCATTCCTTGGTTCCGGCTGAAACAAATGCCGCTCACGAATTGGCCTCCAGAAGTCCAGGCAGCGAGTCGATTTCCTTCAGTTTGCGTCCGCGCAAAGTGATCGCTAAACAAGCAGGTGTGACGCTCGGTTTGGAGCGATGAGGCTGATAGGCGTCACGGATCAACGGGTGAATGAACAGGAGTGATGCATTCGTTTTTGCCGTTGGGCTTCTTTATTAGGTCGCATCCTCGGAGGTTGTTTCTGACTCGGCTTCCGTGATTTCGCCTGTTGAATCCTCGCTGGTGGAGTCCTCGCCATCAGGAATTACAATCGAGATGTCCTGCAGTTTCTCACCAGTTTTGAGCGTCAGTAGCTTGACTCCTTGGGCGTTTCGGCCTGTTTCACGGACTTCTGCGGCGCGGATGCGGATGCTTTGGCCGCTGGAGGTCATGAGCATGAGTTCGTCTTCCTCGGTGACAGTCACAGCTCCGACGACCGGGCCGGTCTTGTCGGTGACTTTCATGGTGATGATGCCCTTGCCGCCGCGCGATTGCTTGCGGTAATCCTCGAAGGTGGTGCGCTTGCCGATGCCGTTTTCAGAGGCCACCAGCAGCGTGGAACCTTGGGTGACGAGCGCAAGGCCGATGACAAAGTCAGTCTCGCTTGGGCGGATGCCCATGACGCCGGCCGTTCCACGACCGAGCGGGCGCGTGTCGTCCTCGTGGAATCGCAGGCTCATGCCTTCGTGGGTGACGAGAATGATTTCGTCGCCGCCAGATGTTAGGCGGACGCCGATGAGTTCGTTATTTTCCTCAAGGTTGATGGCGATAATGCCGTCCTTGCGGTAGTTCCGGAAATCATTGACGGCAGTTTTCTTGACCTTGCCACTGCGGGTGGCGAAGAAGACGTAACCCGCTTCCTCGCGGAAGGTGATGTCGTTCCCGTTCTCGTCCACGGTGCGCTCGAGGCGGAGGAGTGCTGCGATTTTTTCCTCGGGCTTGAGGTTGAGTACGTTCTGGATGCTGCGACCCATCGCGGTGCGGGAACCTTCCGGGAGTTCATACACTCGCTCGACATACATGCGGCCGGTGTTGGTGAAGAATAACAGATAGTCGTGCGCTTGGACGCTGAAGAGGTGCTCGATGAAATCGTTTGCCTCGTCCTTCTTGGTGGCGCGGGTTTCCATACCCTTGAGGCCTTTTCCGCCGCGGCCTTGGACCCGATATTCGCTGGAAAGGGTGCGCTTAATGTAGCCGCGGTGGGAGAGAGTGACGATCATCGCGTCGTTGGCGATAAGGTCTTCCATGGCCACTTCCCCAACCTCGGCGACGATGGTGCATTTCCGAGGGGTGGCGAACTTGTCTTTGATCAGGCGGAGCTCGTCCTTGATGATGATGAGCACGCGTTCCTCGCGGGCGAGGATGTCCATCAGGTCCTTGATGTCGGCGAGCACGGTGTCGTATTCGCCCTTCACCTTGTCCTGTTCGAGACCGGTGAGTTGATAGAGGCGAAGTTCAAGGATCGCATTCACCTGGCGCTCGCTGAAAGTGTAGGTGTCGCCGGAAACCGAAGCCTGTGAGCGGATCATGATCCCGAGTGACTCGGCGGTGGCGACCGGGAAATTGTAAGCGGCGAGGCGCTCGCGCGCTTCATCGCGGTTTTTCGAGTTCCGGATGATCTTGATGAAGTCATCAAGATGGCCGAGGGCGAGCAGGAAGGCTTCGAGTAACTCGGCACGTTCCTCGGCTTTTTCTAACAAATAGCGAGTGCGGCGGATCACGACTTCGCGGCGATGCTCGATGTAGGCGTCGATGGCCTCCTTGAGCGAGAGTTGCTTCGGGCGGTTCTTGTGAATCGCTAACATATTCACGGAGAACGAGGTCTCCATGGAAGTGAGCTTGAAAAGCTGGGCGACGACGACCGCTGGGCGGGCATCGCGTTTCAGTTCGATCTCGATGCAGGTGTCCTCGGCGGAGAGATCTCGCATGCCGGAGATGCCGGTGAGAATCTTCTCGTTAACGAGTCCGGCGATGCGCTCCTGAAGCACCGCGCGGTTCACGCCGTAGGGCACGCCGCGGATGATGATCATCGCCTTGCCGTTCGCATTTTCCTCAATCTCCATCTTGCCCCGTAGGCGCATGGAGCCGCGGCCGGTGCGGAAGTATTCCTCGATGCCGCGGATGCCGCGGATCTCGCAGCCGACCGGGAAATCGGGGCCTTTGATGTGCTGCATCAGCTCCGGCAGCGTGATTTCCGGATTGTCGATCTGGGCGCAGATGCCATCGACGACTTCGCCGAGGTTGTGCGAGGCGAGGTTGGTGGCCATGCCGACGGCGATGCCGGTGCTGCCGTTGACGAGGAAGTTAGGGAATGCGGAGGGCAGGACGGAGGGTTCCAACTGCGAGCCGTCGTAGTTGGGAATGAGATCGACGGTGTCCTTGTCGAGGTCGTCCATCATCGCGATGCCGAGCGGATGGAGTCGCGCCTCGGTGTAACGCATGGACGCGGCGGAGTCACCTTCCACGGAACCGAAGTTACCTTGGCCGTCGATGAGCATTTCGCGCATTGACCATGGTTGGCCCATGTTGACCAAAGAGGTGTAGATCGACATGTCGCCGTGAGGGTGGAAATTACCCATCGTTTCACCGACGATTTTGGCGCATTTGACGTGGGGTTTTCCGGGGCCGACGCCTAACTGACGCATGGCATAAAGGATGCGGCGCTGGGAGGGTTTGAGGCCGTCCCGCACATCGGGAAGGGCGCGGGAAATAATCACCGACATCGAGTATTCCAAGAAGGACTTGGAAAGTTCTTCGGCGACGTTGATCGGTTTAATGTTAGTTTCGGACATCGTATCAAAAAGGGGTCAGGAATCTGGGGGAACTCAGACGTCGAGGTTGCGAACGTTGAGGGCGTTGTCTTCGATGAAACGCTTGCGGGGCTCGACGATGTCGCCCATGAGGACATCGAACATCTTGTCGGCTTCGACGGCGTTGTCCTCGTCGAGGCGGACGCGGAGGAACTGCCGGACTTCAGGGTCCATGGTGGTTTCGAAAAGCTGCTTGGCGTTCATTTCACCGAGTCCCTTGAAGCGCTTGATCTGGACGCCGCGGCTGGCGATTTCGAGGACTTTTCCGAGGATTTCGGGGACGGCAAAGACCGGGGTGATTTTCTGTTTTTCGCCATCACCTTCGATGATTTCAAAAATGGGGGTGTCGTCGTTGAAGAAGACGGCGGTGTCGATGCCGCACTCCGTTAGGCGGGAGAAAATGCGGGCGATGGCGTGGGACTCGTGGAGTTCGTGCAGATTCGCACGGCGGGACGGGCCGGTGTGGGCGGCGATTTCCTCATCGGTTAGAATTTCGTCGAACAGGCGGAGATCGCGGTTTTGAGCGGCGAAGGCGCGGAGGTCGGCTTCCTTGGAGAAGTAGGTGAGTGCCTCGTCATTGCCGGTGCGGATGCGGATCATAAACTCAGGCAAGACGCCATTGATACGGGCGGCGAGGTAGTCTTTGAAATTTCCGCCGTTGCCTTCGATGGTCGTCGAGAAGCGAGAGAGTGAGGAGAGGTTTTCGAGGATGACCTTCAACTCGTCCGCAGTGAAACTACGAGATTGATCGTAGGTGCGGAGTTCGACTTCGCCGGCACCGAGGTCGATGAGAATGCGGTTGAGCTGGTCGTTGTCCTGGACGTATTCTTGGCGCTTCTTGCGGCTGACCAGATAGAGTGGCGGCTGCGCGATGTAGAGGTAGCCGCTTTTCACGAGGGCGGGCATGTGGCGGCAGAAAAACGTGAGAAGCAGCGTGCGGATGTGTGAGCCGTCCACGTCTGCATCGGTCATGATGACGATTTTGTGATAGCGGACTTTTTCGATGTTGAAAGCACCTTCTTGTTCGCCATCGCCGATGCCCGCGCCGATGGCGGTAATCATCGACTGGATTTCCTTGTTTTGGAGGGCGCGGTGGAGGCGGGATTTCTCGACGTTGATGAGTTTTCCGCGAAGGGGAAGGATTGCTTGTGTCCGCCGGTCGCGGCCTTGTTTGGCGGAACCACCGGCGGAGTCTCCTTCGACAATATAAAGCTCAGATTTCGCCGGATCGCGCTCGGAGCAGTCGGCGAGTTTTCCGGGCAGGCCACCGCCGGAGAGAGCGGACTTGCGGACGGTTTCGCGGGCTTTTCTCGCAGCTTCACGGGCGCGGGCGGCGTTGACGGACTTCTCGATGACGCGCTTGGCGAGACCGGGATTTTCGTCGAAAAACTGCATCAGGCCTTCGTAAACGATGGAGGAGATGACGCCTTCGATCTCACTGTTGACGAGTTTGTCTTTCGTCTGCGAGCTGAAACGCGGGTTCGGCATTTTCACCGAGATGATCGCGATGAGACCTTCGCGCACGTCGTCGCCGGTGAGGGCGGGATCTTTGTCTTTGAGGATTTTGTTGACCTTGGCGTATTGGTTGATGCCGCGTGTTAGGGCGGTGCGAAAGCCGGTGAGGTGAGTGCCGCCGTCGCCGTTAGGAATCGAGTTGGCGAAGCAGAGGATTTGGTCGTTGTAGGAGTCGTTGTATTGGAAAACTACGTCGGCGAAAACGTCGTCGGTGGTTTTTTTGCCGTCGTAGTCGAGGTCGATGGCGCGCTTGCCGTGGAGGACGACGGGTTCGTCGTGAATGAGGGTTTTGTTTTCGCCGAGCTGGGCGACGAATTCTTCGATACCCTTTTGATAGAAAAACGAGGTTTTCTTGGCGGATTCGGGGCGCTCGTCTTCGAGGTCAATAGTGAGGCCGGGGTTGAGGAAGGCGAGTTCGCGGAGGCGGGTGGCGAGGCGGTCGAATTTGAACTCGATGGTATCAACGAAGATCGTGGCGTCTGGGAAAAAGGTGATCATCGTTCCGGTTTTACCAGCATCGACCTCGCCGATGACGTGCAGCGGGATGGTCGTTTTGCCACGCTCGAAACCGATCAGGTGGACCTTGCCGTTTCGCATGATTTCCGCCTTGAACCAGTCGGATAGCGCATTGACGCACTTTGCGCCGACGCCGTGGAGGCCACCGGAGTATTTATAGGCGCCTTGTCCGAATTTTCCGCCAGCGTGGAGATTGGTGAGCACGAGCTCGACGGCGGGCATGCCGAATTTCAAGTGCATATCGACCGGGATGCCGCGGCCGTTGTCAGAGATGGAAACCGAGCCATCGACGTGGATGGCGACCTTAATGCGGCTGCAATAACCGGCGAGGTGCTCGTCGATGGAGTTGTCGAGGACCTCGAAGACGCAGTGGTGGAGACCGCGCTCGTCGGGATCGCCAATATACATGCCGGGGCGCTTGCGAACGGCATCAAGGCCTTCCAGCTTATCGATTTGGGCGGCATCGTAAACTTGTTCTGCGGCTACCTGCGTTTCTGCTTTTTGTGGCTCGTTCGAAGACTCGGACATAGTGAGACAAAAAGGTCTGAAATCTCCCTCTCGGAGACAAGGAATTTCGCGCATTTTTCGCGTCCGGAGTCAGTCTTTTAACTATCTGGAAATAAGCGATTTGTGGGCGAATCTCGGCGTAGAGGAAGGCGCTCGCAAAACAGCGGCCTCGAGCAAGCGGCTAAACCCGTTTCAGGAGCCTACGCCAAGGCAGGTGCACTGCCACTTGAGCAGGGCTTCGGCAGGATGAGTTTCTCCGGCCGCAATTGCTTCGATTACGGCGCGCGGGGCGATCAATGAGCCCTCGATGTCGAGCTTGGAGGCCGCCTTTTCGCGTGCGGCGATCAGCTCGTCCACCCTGCGCTCAAAATCCCGGTCGCGCTTGCGGCGTTTGCTGCACGGGCGCTCCGGCCACTCGGATTCAGGAGTTTCCTTGGCGGCAGCAAGTGCGCTGCGGAAGCGTTTTACCCGTTCCGGGCGGAAGTGATTCGGCGCGGAAATCGACTTGCCGGCATCCAGTTCGAGACTCCATTCGAGGAGTTGGCGATTCGGTGCGACCATGAATGACGGGCGGTCCCAAGCCTTGGCCTCGCTGTCACGCCAGTGCCATAGTGCCCGCAGGCAGGTGAGTCCGTAACCGTTGAGCTTGCCTGAGCCTTGGACGCGCCAGTTTTCCTCTTTGGAATCGTCCCGATCGAGAACGCGCTGGCGGGCGGCGAGGCAGCTTTCCTCGAACCACTCGTAGCGGCCATTTTCTTTCAGGGCGGTGACGATTTTGTCGCCCATTTCCAAGAGGTAGTGGACGTCGTTGAGGGCGTATTCGATCATCTTGGGTGACAGCGGGCGCTTGCCCCAGTCGGCCTTTTGGGATGATTTTGAAAGCTCGACGTTGAAGTAATGGCTGACGAGATCTCCGAGGCCGAAACGCCGGACACCGAGCAGTCTTGCGCCGATTTGAGTGTCGTAAACGACGGCAGGGAGCTTGCCAAACTGCCGCTTGAACATGGTCATGTCATAGTCGGCACCGTGCATCCAGACGATCGCTTCCGAGAGGTAATCGCCAAGCGCTGATAAATCCTCGATTGCGAGGGGATCAATCAAGACGCATTGATGACGGTCTGCGAATTGGACCAGACAAAGGGATTCGCGATAACGGTGCAAGCTGTCCGCCTCGGTATCGATCGCGCAAATGGGCTGGGTAGAACCATTTCTGCTCGCGTTGAGGTGGCTTGCCAGACGCTCGGTCGTATCGATCATCTCTGAGCTCATTGATTGGAAATTCAGGGGGTTATGAACTCGGTGATGGTTGCTTATCAAACCGTGCCACTGCGCAAGATTGGGATGCGCACTACCAACTGACAAGGGGAAACTCGAAATGCCCCTCAGAGATGAAGGGACTATGTAACCACCATGTAGCTAAGCGACTCGGAATTCGGCAGCTTGTTCCGGATTCAACTCGATGAATTGCCAAGGGAGGCCGTGGGCGTTCAGGTCAGCCATGAAGGCATCCGGGTCGTGTTGCTCGATGTTCCAGACACCGGGTTTTTTCCAGCCGCCGGCGAGCATTTGCTTGGCCCCGATCATCGCGGGGACGCCGGTGGTGTAGGAAATGGCCTGGGAGCCGACCTCCGCGAAGCAGGCTTCGTGGTCGCAGATGTTGTAAATATAAATGGCCTTCGCTTTGCCGTCCTTGAGGCCGGTGATGACGTTGCCGATGCAGGTCTTGCCCTTGGTGGTGACGCCGAGGTCGCTTGGGTTGGGTAAAACCGCCTTGAGGAACTGCAGGGGGATGATTTCCACACCTTGGTAGATGACCGGGTCGATGCGAGTCATGCCGACGTTCTGGAGCACTTCCAGGTGCTTTAAATAGTTGGGTGAGAATGACATCCAGAACTGGGCGCGCTTGATCGTGGGGATGTGTTTCACCAGCGACTCGAGTTCCTCGTGATACATCCGGTAGATTTCGTAGGTCCCGACGCCGTCCGGGCAGGTGAACGCCTGGTGCTTGGACATCGGCGCGGTTTCGACGAAGGCTCCGTTTTCAAAATGCCGACACTCGGCGGTCACTTCGCGGATGTTGATTTCCGGGTTGAAGTTCGTGGCGAAGGCCTTGCCGTGGTTGCCGCCGTTCACGTCGATGATGTCGAGCGTGTGGATCTCGTCGAAGTGGTGCTTGAGCGCCCAAGCGGTATAAACATTGGTCACACCGGGGTCGAAGCCGGAGCCAAGCAAGGCGGAGAGTCCGGCTTTTTCAAATTTCTCCTGATACGCCCACTGCCAGGAATACTCGAATTTCGCGACATCGAGCGGCTCGTAATTCGCGGTATCCATGTAATCGCAGCCGGCGAGCAGGCAGGCGTCCATTAGGTTCAGATCTTGGTAGGGGAGGGCGACGTTGATGAGTAGCTTGGCCCCGGTCTGGCGGATGAGCGCGGCGGTTTCTTCGGCATTGTCGGCGTCCACCTGGGCGGTGGAGATCACGCGGCCAGTGCGTTTTTTCACCTCACTGGCGATGGCGTCGCACTTCGAGAGGGTGCGTGAGGCGAGGGTGATTTCCCCGAAGACTTCGGGGACCATGGCGCATTTGTGGGCGACGACGCTGCCGACGCCGCCGGCTCCGATGATGAGGACTTTGTTCATGGTGAGAGGACGCACAAGGGGTGGGGGAATCCGCTCCCGCTGGCAAGAAATTCCCCGTGACGTTTGCGGTTCCCGGCAGGATTTTTCCGACAACTTTTGAATCGCATGGCGTTCCCTTAGCTGAAAGGCTGCCGCCCGACGAAAGATTATCCCGACTCATGAAACTCACCAACCCACCTTCCAACTTCCGCCGCCGCGCTGGATTCACTTTGCTTGAAATGGTCATCGTGCTTGGCATCATCGCCATGATCCTCGGCGGTGCGATCTTCGCCATGCGCGGCATCGGCGACGCGGCGAAACTTCGCCAGGTGGAATCTGATTTCAAAAGCTTCGAAAGCGCTCTGGCGATGTATAAACTTAACGCCGGGTCTTTCCCAACTACCCAACAAGGCCTGAAATCCCTCCAAGACAAGCCATCCAGCACGCCGGTGCCACGCCGCTGGGTGCAGGTGATGAGCAAGCTGCCACCTGACCCTTGGGGTGCGGAATACGGCTATCGTTTCCCGGGCAAGAAACGTGCCAGCGACTTCGAAATGTTCAGCAAGGGCCCGGACGGCTTGGAAGGCACTCCCGATGATCTCAGCAGCCAAGACGAATAAGCCTCAGCGGGGCTTCACGCTGATCGAGATCGTCATGGTGCTCGCGATCGCCGCCATCGTCATGGGCGGGGCGGTCGGCCTGATGGTTTCCTCGTCGGACGAGCGGGCGCTGCGCAACGTTTCCGGTGAGATCGAGCTCCTCGCCAAGCGTGCCCGGACCATCGCCATCCTGCACCAGACGCCCTACGCGCTGGAATTTCGCGAAGGAATCGTGCGCCTCCTGCCGCTCGCCCAGGCCGGGTTGGAATTGAAAAAGGGCGAATTGGAAGCGCCGACCTCCTCCGCCGAGGAAAGTCGGCAGATCCAGCTGGACGATGGCGTGGAGATTTCCGTCCGCCGCTGGAATTCCGAGCAGTGGTTCGACACTCGGAAAAAGGCCGTGCACGTCTGGCGCTTCGATCCCGACGGGCTGTGTGAACCGATTTCCGTCCGGATGACCATCGACAAGAGCTGGGCGGAAGACAGCTACCACCCGCTCACCGCCACCATCAGCGACAGCCAACTCGAAGCCCGATGAAGCGCCCTAGCCATGCCGTGAAACGTGGATTCCTTCTCCTGGAGATGGTTCTCGCGCTGGCGGTGTTTGGCATGGCTGCCACGGGCTTCGCCGTCGCCTTGCGCCGGATGGCGGATCTGGCAGCTCTGGCACAGAGCGAGTTGCGGATCACCCGCGTGCTGGACAGTGCGCTCGACGAAGCGCTTTCAGTGCCGGTGCTTGAAGTGGGCGTTGTCGAGTCCGAGGCCGGAGAAACCGGGATTCAGCTTGTCACCACCATCGAGCTTCTCGAGGAACTCGAGAATGACGAAGGGCAGTTGTTGGAGGAAATGTATTCCATCGAAGTCGAGGCCAAGTGGTTTGAAAACGGCCAGTGGCAAGAACGCACCGCAGACACTTGGCGCTACGGCCGCATGTATCAACCATGACTCTCCGCCCTGTCAGAACCCGCCGCCGGGGATTCACCTTGCTGGAACTTGTGATTGCCGTCGGTCTGCTGGCGATCCTCGTGGGCATGGTTTTCACCACCGCCCGCACGTCGTTGGCGCTGGGAAACAACATCGTGAAAACCCAGAACGAGGAAATGCTCCAGCAGGCTTTTTTCGAACTGCTCGGTCGTCGCTTCTCGTCCCTGCCTGGGAACACGCGCTTCGACCTCCAAGTGAATGACTCCGGCTCCCATTACATCTCGGATCTCACCCTTCAAAACGTCCCACTCAGTTTCACCTGGGGTGGCCAGGCCCGTATTGCCAAGGCGGTGCAACTCAGCACCGTGAAACGCCGCAGCGGCTACCTCGACATTGTCCTGCGGTATTATGAAAATGAGATCCTTGAGGACTCCGCCTCTTCCTTCAAGCCGCAGGGCGACGACGAACCGTTTGCGGAAATCATTCTTCTCACAGACGTCGCCTACTTCGAGTGGCGCGCGCTCGACGGCCGTTCGATGGAGTGGCAATACGATTGGGAGATCCAAGGACGGCTTCCTTTGCAGCTCGAACTCGTCATGGCCATCGGTGCCAAGGGCGAGGAAATCCGCCAGATCTTCTGGCTGCCGCCCAAGCAAAACCCGGAAGTCGCCCTGCGTCAGATGCAGCAGGGCGGTGCCGATGCCGGCGTTGCCAATCCCGGTGGCGACAACCCCACCATCAACCTGCCCACCGGGGAAATCCCCGGCGGAGCCGGTGCGCCCGTCAGGCCCGGTGGTGGCGCGAATCTGCAAGCTCCCCAAAGATGATCCCGCCCGCAGCCATTCTCCGGACCTCCCGCGGCGCCGCGCTGATGGCGGTGCTGTGGCTGATTGCGATTCTCGCCCTGGCCTGCTTGGCCACCTTGCGGGTGATTTCCTTCGATATGGAGCTGGTTTCCGCCAAGGTTCACGGCTCCCGCGCCCGGCAAGTGGCGGAAATGGGCATCGCCATCGGCTCGAATCCGGCGGTCAAACGCTCCGATCCACTTCTCAGCCGGATGAACCAGGAAACCGGCGAGGGCTTTGAGGTCCAAGTTCTTTCCGAAGGGGGCCGCTTCAACATCAACTCCCTCATCCTCCAGCAGGACAAGGAGTTGCTTAAATCCATGTTCATCGACTGGGGGCTGGAGCTTGAGGTGGCCCAGGAAATCGCCGACGCACTCACCGACTGGGTCGATGCCGACGACGACGAGCAACTCAATGGAGCCGAGAAAAAATATTACGAAGCCGAGGGTCGCATCAACCAGCCGTTCAACCGCCCGTTTTACGACCTGAGTGAAGTTAGCCTCGTCCGCGGCATGAACCTCGTCGAAGCCGTGCGGCCGGACTGGCGGGACTGGTTCACCATCTGGAGCAGCGGCGGGCTTGATGTGAACGAGGCTCCCGCCGAATTGATCGCCGCCGCCGCCGAGATCGAGGTGGAGCAGGCGGAAATCATCCCCGAAACCGTGCGTGGCATCGATGGTCTGCGAGATACGACCGACGACGTTCCATTTCAGAATGTCGCCGCCGCGCTTGATCTTTTAGGAATAGGTGCTGAGGGTAATCCGCAGACCAGCAGGCGTTTTACCGTGAATGATGCGACCACCCGCATTGAAAGCACCGGCTTCGCCGAAGGCGCGAAACGGAAAATTACGGTCATCGTCCGCAATCGTACCGGAAAACCGGCCCTACTCGAACGCACTGAAGAAATCATCCCGTGAGCAAAACCACCGAAAACG
This sequence comes from Luteolibacter sp., assembly GCA_051648225.1. Lineage (GTDB taxonomy): Bacteria > Verrucomicrobiota > Verrucomicrobiia > Verrucomicrobiales > Akkermansiaceae > Luteolibacter. The sequence goes on along the minus strand of JBOFET010000483.1, from coordinate 7,958 downwards.
TTCTTCTTGTCCCCGGCGAAGCCGGTTGGGAAATCTGGATGGGTCAGACCGCATCCGAGTTCACCCTCCATTCCACCACCTCCACCGAGCGCCCCGGCGACCTGACGGATCTCCCGAGCGGCTATTTGCTTCTGCTGTTCCCGGTCAAAGCCATCACCGCCGTGCCGATGCGGGTCTCCAGCGATGATGACGCGCTTTTCCCGGATCTTGCCGCGTTGCACGCCGAGCGCCTCGGTCTCCGGCCGGACCCCATGGCCGGCCAGCTCACCGACGTCTTCGTGGTCGCCCGCGAGGCGGAGACCACCGCCTTGGTCTCCATTCTGCTGCGTGCGCCGGGCGAGGGGGACATGCCACCCCGCGGGCCTAAGGGATTTGATCTCTCCGCCAGAGCCTATCCGGTAGATGGAGATGCACTCGCGGTGTGGAAAGAATTCGGCCGCTGGGTGTTCAGCCTGTCTCACCACGGGAAGTTGGTTTATTGCCAAGCCACCTCGGTCGCTTCCGTTAGCCCGGACGCGGACCTTGCCCGGGAAATCCGCCTCGCGCTGATCCAGCTCGCCATGCAAGGGTTAGAAATTTCGCCTACCCGCATCCTGCTCTGGTCCTCGTTCGAGGGCATCGATCCCGCCGCGCTTGCCTCCTCCTTCCGGGCACCTGTCGAAATCGCACCCCGCCCGGCACCCGTCCTGCCGGAGCCTCTCAGCAAGCTGCTTCCCGCCGATGTCCGCGCGGCCCGCCGTGAAGCGGACCGTAGGAAAAACATCCTCATGGCCGTCGCCGCCGTCGCCTTGCTCTATCTGGGAATCATCGGTTGGTTCGGCTACGGCCTCTGGAAGGACAGCTCGGAAACCCAAAAACTTCTCGCCCAGGCCAAACAGGCCGCGCCGGAAGGTGAGGCCTACGCCTTGCACATCGCCAAATGGGACGAACTCGCCGAGGCCGTCGATCTCGCAAATGCTCCGGTGGATATCCTCAAACGCATTGCCGACTGCATCCCGCCCAACAGTGGACTGCGCCTCAAGACCGCCGACATCAGCGCGTCCGAGGTCAAGCTCATCGGCGAGGCCCCACAGCTCCAGGCCGTCAACACCTTCAGCCTCAATCTCGCCAAGAACACCGACCTCAAAAAGTTCGAGTGGCAGACTCCCGAGCCTAACCAATCCACCCGCGGTTGGGACTTCCAATACACCGGCCAGATTCCCACCGCTCCCTGATTTCTTCAAACACCGACAAAACCTTTCCACCATGGCATTAAGCTGTTAACAACCGCCTCCCGGACCGGCCCTCCACCTGTATCACTTCCTTTTCCATGTCAGACCGTGAAAAAAAACTCATCGCCTTCTTTGCCCTGGCCGGGTTCGTGATTCTCAATCTTCTCGTCTTCAACTTCGCCAAAGCCAAGCGCCAGCAGGTCGATGCCGGGCGTGCCCAAGCCCAACAAGCCCTCAACACCGCCGAAGTGTTCCGCGCCAGCAGCGAGCAAGTCACCGACCAGATGAACTGGCTTGCCCAGCACGAGCCGGAGCCCAAGGCAAATCAAGACGTCCAAACCACTCTCCAACAACTCATCGAGCGCGAGGCCAAGGCCACCGGGCTCACCATCAAGTCCCAGAAGCCGCTCCCGACCGACGCCGCAGAAGGTCGCCACTACCATCGCGCGAAAATTCAAATCACCGTCACGGGCACCGAGGATGCGCTCTACCGTTGGTTCGACCGGCTCAATGTCCCGGATCAGCTCCGCATCGCCTCGCAGATCCGCATGCTTCCCAACAACCCCGACGACACCAAAATCGATTGCACCGCCACCGTTGACCAATGGTTCGTCCCTCCCGCCCTCTAGTCCGCCGCCATGAATGCCCACCTCTTGGTTTCCTCCCTCTTCTTCCTCGCCCTCGCCGGTGCGGCCCTTGCGGATTTGCCGAAAAAGGCACCGCTTTCCCGCTACTCGTCCCTGTGGAGCAACTCACCCTTCACCTCCAAACCGCCTCCGGCTGAAGCGGGCGTCGCAGAAAACCCTCTCGACGACTACGCACTCATTGGCGTTTCGCCCATCGGCGGCACCGGCTATCGGGTCACCCTGCTCAACAAGAAAAAGCCCGACGAACGGATCACCGTGGACTCCGACAAGCCCTCGAAAGACGGGTTTAAAATCCTCGAAGTCGTCCGCAAGGCAGGTGATCCGCTCGGGACCACCGTGCGCATGAATTCCGGATCCATGACCGGCATGGTGGCCTTCGACACCAAGCTTCTCGCCCTCGCCGCAGCGCCCAAGGCGGCCGTCCAGCCGCAAGTTCCAGGCCAGCCACCCATTCCCGGCCAGCCGCAGCCGCCGCAGCCGCCAAATCCGAACATGCGTCAGCCTCGTCCGCGAGTGGTCCCACCGCCGGCGCCCGCAGTCCCTGGCCAGCCGCAGCCTGCTGCCGTGCCGCCAGGAATTCCCAATGCCCAGCTCCAGCAACTCCAGCAGCGCCCGGAGCGTCGAGGCAACTAATTCTTTCATCTGAAATCCGCTCGTTTCCATGTTCTTCCACCGCTCCCTCGCCTTATTGCTCCTCGGCCTCGTCACCGTCACCGGTCAGGAGGACGCCATCCCGCCGGTGGTTCCACCCGTCATCCCGCCCGCGCCGCCAGCACTCGAGCCGCCACCTCCACCACCGCCTGGAGTTCCCATTCCCGGCGTGATTCCGGCAGCTCCCGCCGGTGCTCCTGCGGCAGCGCAACCTAGCCCTGCACCCTCGGTTTCGCTGGGTCAGACAAAAATCATCGCGGACATCAACGAACCGAAACTCAGCGGCACCGCCCTCGCCGGCCTCTACCGGAAATACACCGGCAAGCGCGTGATCGTCTCCGCCGCCGCCGCGACGGCGGAATTCTCGTTTGTCCAGGAAGCCACTCCACAAGACCCGCTCACCTTCGCCGAGGCTGCGGAACTCCTCAGAAAAGCAGCTACCATCGAGAACTTTGTTTTCGTCCCGGACGCCGAGGACCCGAATCTCGACATCCTCACGCTCTCCACCGGCGGTCTCCGCCCCACCGGCCGCGGCGTCGCTGTTTACAATGAAAACGACACGCTGCCCGCCGGAGATGCGGTGATTTCCTATGTGATGACGCTCAGCTACATCAAGCCCGCCGAGGCGGTCAACACGTTCACCCAGATCATCGGCCAGTTTGGCGCGTTCGGCTCCATCGCCGCCGTGCCGAATGCCTCCGCCGTCGTCATCACGGAGAACACCTCGCTCATCCGCAGGCTCATCGAGCTCAAGACGGAAATCGACAAGCCGGGATCCGTGCAGGGCACCCGCTTCATCAAGGTCAAGTATTCGGACGTCACCGAGCTGGCAGACACACTCACCACGCTTCTCACCGCCCAAGCGAGCACTCAAAGAACGGCGGGCATCCAGCGCATCGAGACTGCTCCGGCACCGGCTGCCGGCGGGGTTCCAGCCGCTGGAGGTCAAGCGACCGGCGGTGGCGGCAGCGGGGAAGACATCCCGATTCAGATCATCCCGGATCCCCGCACCAATCGCATCGTCGCCATGGGGCGCCCCATCGACCTGATCACCGTGGAGAGTCTCGTCCGCGAGTTCGACGTGGAAACGAGCGAGAAAAACTTCCTCCGCCGGAAGTTGCGCTTCCTCACCGTCTCGGAATTCTTGCCTGTGGCCGAAGACGCGCTGACCCGCGCTTTCAGTGGAACTGGCGGCAGTGGTGGCAGCGGCGGTGCGACTCAAGGTGGAGCGACCGGTGGTTCCCAAGGTGCCTCGCGGACGCAATCCGGGTCCAGCAGCGGTCGCCAATCGGGCAGTGGCCGGACCGGCAGCACCGGAGCAAACTTCGGTGGCTCGGGTTCCAGCGGCGGCTTCGGTGGCGGCAGCTCGGGTGGCAGCGGTGGGGGTGATGCCCTTGACGCTCCCGAGGTCAGTTCAGCTCCCGAGTCCGTACTCGTCGGCCGCACCCTCCTCGTCGCGGACAACATCACCAACTCCATCGTCGTCCAAGGCCCGCCATCCGGATTGGAAATCATCGAGCGCTTGCTCGACCAAATCGATGTGAAGCCCGAGCAAGTGATGATTTCGACCGTCATCGGCCAGTTGACCCTGAACAACTCGAAGGAATTCGGGTTGGATTATCTGGTCCGCAGCGGCGACATCTCCGCCCGCGGCGGCGGTGGTTTCGGTTCGATTCTGCCGATCACGCCGATTGTCGGTGATGATGGCGTGGAGACCGGCTTCGATCCGGGTTCGCTCTCCGGTGCGGGACTCCGGGCCTACGGGACAATCGGAGATCTCAGCGTTTATTTGAGGGCCCTGCAGTCCAAGACGGATTTCACCGTGCTTTCCAGACCGAGCATTTTCACCTCGAACAATCAAAAAGGCACTATTTCCAGTGGTGAGCGCATCGCGATTCCGACGAGCAACAACAACTTCAGCGGCGGTGGCTCCAGCACTAACATCGAATACCAGGACGTGGTCCTCAAGCTCGAGGTCATCCCGCTCGTCAACTCGGACAATGAAATCACCATGAAAATCGCCCTGCTCAACGACGAGCAGAACGGCAACCAGATCATCCAAGGTGCGGGCGGCGATGGGGGTGACCTTTCGGTTCCCCGGATTTCTACCCGCGAGGTGCTGACGACTGCCACGGTCCCGAACGGTCAGACCATCGTCCTCGGTGGCTTGATCGTCGGCCGAAACAGCCAGGAAAAGTCCGGCATCCCCATCCTCTCCGACATTCCCTACCTCGGAAAACTGTTCGGCACCACGACCAATACCGATGACCGCAGCGAGCTGATGGTCTTCATCCAGCCCTCAGTCGTGAACAACGACCGCTCGCTCGGCTCGGTGCAAGCGGACATGGATTCACGCTACAAAGCTTCGCCTCGGGTCCGCGACTTCGCGGACGGTCCGGGCGTGCTTCCTCCCGTGGATGCCATCGCGCCGGTTGAGGATAAAGGCATGAGCCGGACGAGTTCGAACCGACGCCAGAGTCCCTCGGTCGCCCCCGCTGCGGAACCGAAGACACCGGCGAAAGCCAAACCGGTCATCCGCTCCAGTCCCAATCGGTGAGTCAGTTGTGGAAAATGGGTCGATTTTTGAACGGTGCCCGAAACTGACTGTCCAACCCGCTGAAGACCGTTCGAAAGTTCGTGTTTTCATGTAAGGGTGAACAGCAGTTGTCTGCTTCATCGCAGGCCAGAGTCAAATCGGGTCGGGTGAAGTTCTCAACTTGGTCGTCGGAGTGGGTGCTCCGGCGGCCTCTTTTTTTGCCCGGAAGCGGCGTGGACCGCTCATCCACCCTGTGTCCCCTTGCCCCGGACCGTCACTGCGGCAGTGCGATTTTCTCCCCGAGATGAACCGGGCGGGTGCGCAGGAAATGCACATCCAGCCACATTTTTACCCGCGCTCCCACCTCGCGGATCTTGGTTTTGAGTCCGCCGACTTGGGTGCCAACATCTTGTGCGTCGAATCCGTAGGCGTCGATGTCATGCGCCTCCGCCAGGTAAATTGCGCGTTCATTCTGGAACCGCTGGCTAATGAAGAGAATCGAATCCGCGCTGAAGATTTCCTTGGCCCGCACGACGGAATCCAGAGTCCGCAGGCCGGCGTAATCAGCCACGATTCGTTGCTTGGGAATCCCGCGCTCGATGAGCGCTTGGCGCATTTTCTCCGGTTCGTTGTAATACTGACTGCGATTGTCTCCCGAGACGATCAGAGTCTTGATTTTCCCGGATTTCCAAACCTTCTCCGCAGCGTCGATCCGATAGCGGAAGTAGAGATTTTCCCGGCCACTCACCCGGTCGGTCGTGCCAAACACGAGACCGACTTCGATGGGCGGCAAGTCGGCGACATCCGTGAAGAGTTTCCCGCGCGATCCCCACACTGCCGTGAGATTTGCGTAAGCGACCACCGCCACGAAACCGATGGCCAGCAGGAGAATCAGCCAACCCAAACGACGCAACCCGACTCGGACTCTGCTTCTTTCCCGCGCCTTCACCCGGTGCGCGAGGTTTGGAGTTCGGCAGGTTGGCGGGGCCATTGCAGCAGGGATTTGACCGCATCCGAAAAACCGCCGATGAGGGGTTCCTCCGGAGCGAGCACCCGCAGGCGGTTGGGGGTCTCGATGAAATGCACTTGGCGGAACCGCCCGATCCACTCGCCATCCACCTGCACCGGCACCTCCCGATCCGCGTGGACCACAAACTCACTGGTCTGCAAATAGCTCGTGGATGCCGTCAGATCGATGCCGCCGAAGGCGAGACCGCGCAGGGAGTCGAGCACCAGCCGGTAGCCGGATTCCTTGTAGATGATGACATCGAGCTTCGAGTCGTGGTTGCTCGCGTTGCGGAAGACTTTGAAGGGGCCGCCGTAAAGCGAGCCGTTTCCCGCCAGGACTGCCACACCTTCCTCACGCCGTCCGTCCGGGCAGACGATTTCGAGTTTCGGCGGCTGCTCGCCGAGCACTTTGACGGCTGCGAGCAAATAGGCCAGCGGACCCAGAAATTTTTTAGCCTCCCAGGAGGTCTCCTCGATCACCAGCGCGTCGAAGCCCACGCCGGCCATCTGCACGAAAGGCGAGCCATTCGCGCCGAACAAATCCACCTCCTGCACGAACCCGTGCTCGATAACTCGCAGCGCCTGCTCCAGCGAGTCGCAGGAAATGCCCATCTCCCGGGCAAACACATTCATCGTCCCCGCTGGCAGCACTCCGAGAATGGTTTTCGATCCCACCAAGCCGTTGACCACTTCGTTGAGCGTGCCGTCGCCGCCTGCGGCGATCACCACCGGCTCGCCTTCTGCGGCGAATCGCTCCGCCATCTCGCGCGCTTCCCCGGCGTAGCTTGTCGGGTGCAGCGCCAGTTGGTCCTCATGTTTTTTGATGAACCGGATCACCCGCCCGCCCTTTTGGCTGCGGGCGCGGGGATTGAAAATAACCGGATACCGGTGCGGTTTCTCCATAAGGGGATTCTTCACCCATCACCGTCGGTTCCGCAACCCGATTTCACGGACGCGGGCGGGTCAGGCCCGTCTGAAAAAACGCGTAACGGGTTTTCTCCCCGGCAGCGAAACATTCCATGAAACTTGGCATGCGTCGATCTACCGGGCCGTTGAATGATGGATCTACCAGAACTTGCCCGCCATCTCTCCGGCCACCCTTCGGTGCTGGAGAAGGTGGTGATCCATGAGGCGGGTGACCATGTGCTCGAAATCTCCGAGCATGTTCGCCTTGGCGACGATTGTGCGGCGATTTCCAACCCCACCGGCACCGGGCACCTGCTGTTTGCGGCAGAGGGCATGCTGGAATCCTTCGTCGATGGGGATCCATGGTTCGCCGGATACTCGGCGGTGATGGTGAGCCTGACGGACATCGCTGCCATGGGAGGCAGAGCGATCGCGCTCACAGAAATCATGTGGACACCTGCCGATGAGGTTTCCTCACAGATCTGGGACGGCATGCAAGAGGCGGCGCGGGCCTACGGCGTGCCTATCGTCGGCGGGCAAACGAGCTACATGGGTTCTGGAAAAGCCGCGTTGAGCGCAGCGGTCCTCGGTCATGCCGGGGACAGGCTCATCTCCACCTTCGACGCGAAGCCGGGCGATCACCTCGTCATCGCGGTGGACATGCGGGGCGGCTATCGCGGCGACGGACCGTTCTGGAATTCCAGCACGACCTCCTCGCCCGAGCGTCTCAGAACAGGACTCGAAATGCTCCCCGCACTGGTGGAAAAGGGCCTCTGCCGTGCAGGCCGCGGCATCCGCCATGGTGGCATCATCGGTACGCTTGCCATGTTTTGCAATGGCTCCGGAGTGGGGGCGGTCCTCGATCTCGAAGACTTGCCCTGCCCGATGGACGTTGAAATCGAACGCTGGCTGGTTTCATTCCCCAGTTACGGATTCCTGTTAGCCATCGCACCGGAAGATCTCGGGAGCACGCTCAGCCACTTCGCCACCACCCGCATC
>JBOFET010000482.1:0-11389 GCA_051648225.1 Luteolibacter sp. | reverse complement strand
CAAACGGCCAACCCACCATCGCTTACTGGGACAAATCCCGGCAGCAGCTCACGCTCGCCCGGCCTAATGGCACAAATTGGAGCACAAGCGTCGTGGACAGCATCGGTGGCGAGCAATCACTGGCCTTTGGACCCGACGGCCAGCCCGCCATCGCTTACGGCCGTTTATCATCAAACAGCAACCTGAAGCTCGCCCGAGCCGGCGACGTCGCGCCCGCTCCCTGAATGACGGCGGCGGAAGGGCGGAATCGAGGGTGCTGGAGTGTTTTTTAGCAAAAACTGCGACATTGTGTCCCAATTTTAGGCCACAGAGGGGTAGGAGTGAGGTCATTCCTACCCCGGAGCAAGGTCGTTCCTACCCCGGAGCAAGGTCGTTCCTACCCCGGAGCAAGGTCGTTCCTACCCCGGAGTGAGGTCGTTTCTACCCCGGAGTGAGACCGTTCCTACATCAGAATGAAGCCATTCCCACCCGGGAGTGAGGCCGTTCCTACTTCGGAGCGCACGGAATACAAGGTCGGGCCATTGATATTCCCCCACAGGAGCGTGCCGAAACGGAACCCCAAGGAGCGGCGAACTCTGATCCACCGAAGTCCATGAAGTGGCGATGAGACGAGCGGATGCGCATTTCATCGGCAGCTCATGGGCTACGGCGATTCGGAGATCGCCGCTCCTTGTCTCAGCTTCGCGCCGCGCTCCGAGCGGGAGATCGGGAACTACTTTTGGCAAACGGCCTAACGTATTTCAAGCGCCTTCGCCAGCGCAGCCTGATAGTCTCTCCGCGGGAGTTCATACCCGCCGAATTGTCTGAGGTGCTCGGTCATCCACTGGGTGTCCAGTAGGGTGGCGCCCGTTTCCCGCAGCCGCTGGACGAGGGCGACCAGGGCGATCTTGGACGCATCCGTCTTGCGGGAGAACATGCTCTCACCGAAGAACACGCCACGCAGGGCCACGCCGTAGAGGCCGCCTTGCAGGCCGTCCGCATCCCAGCACTCCACGGAGTGGGCGTGGCCGAGGTCGTGCAGGGTGCAGTAGCTATCGAGAATGACCGTGTCGATCCAGGTCTCGTCCCGCGAGGCGCAGCCTAACATGACCTCGCGGAAGGCGGTGTTCCAACGGATTTCGAAGGGCTGGCGTTTCAAGCGTTTTGCCAGGCCGTGCGGGATGTGAAAGCGCTCGTCGAGCGGGATCAACCCACGCTGCTCGGGAGAAAACCAAAGGATCTCGCCATCCTCCGCCATGGGGAACACCCCTCTCGCGTAGGCTTCCAACAGGATTTCCGGCGGGATGATCTTCGGCATGCGAAGCGGGTCCAGTTAGCCCACCGCCTTGCCGACGATGGTGGCGAAGGCGTTGTGGTCGTGGATGCTCTCGTGGTTCACCGCCTTAACGGTGAAGGAGGAAACCCGTGCGTCCGCACGCAGTAGGGCGGCGGCGTTTCTAACGACGTCTTCGACGAAGACGGGATTATCATAAGCCTGCATGGTCACGAAGCGCTCGTCGGTGCGCTTGAGCAGTGCGTAAACGGGGGCGGATCCGGACTTCTCGGCAACTTCGATCAAGTCCTCGATGAGGATGAGTTCCCAACCGCCGGCTCTCGCCTTTGGCCGGACTTCTAAGGTGATGTAGCCCCGCTGATTGTGAGCGCCGTACTCGCTGATTTCCTTGCTGCACGGGCAGAGGGTGGTGACGGGGACGGTGACGCAGAGCACGAAGTCATCCACCGTGCCGTTCGAAGTTCCTTGGAAAACCACGTCGCAGCCGACCTTGGCGGGGGCACCACTGACGGGGGCTTTTTTCGTGACGAAGTAGGTGAAGGCGACCTCGATGTGGGCCTCCTCGGCATCGAGGCGTTTCTTCAGGTCGTGGAGGATTTCCGGGAGCGTGCGCATGGTCACCTCGCCCTCGTGCTTGCTGAGCACTTCGAGGAAACGGCTCATGTGGGTGCCCTTGAAACGGTGCGGCAGGTGCACGGACATCGAGATTTTCGCAACGGTGGGAAAGGGCCTGCCGTCCTGGTCGAGGACTTGGATGGGGTAGCGTAAATCCGAAACGCCGACTTGGTCGATGTCGAGCCCTCGGGTGTCCGGGGTGGCTTGGATGTCGGGCAATGGAGGTTTTCCGGGCATGATTCAGAGAGACTTTTCGTATTCCGCCCACGAGGAGGACGTTTCCCAGACGCGGACGCGGACGAGCCGCACGCCGGGCTGGAGGGCGTAGCGGGTATCGGCTCGCGTGGCATACGCGGCAAGGGCGTTTTCCGCGTGGTCGAAAATGGTGCGCGCCATCAGCTCGGTGGTGGGGTCTTGATTTTCGAAGCCGATCACGCGGTCGCCGTAGCGCTGCTTGAAGTCGGCGTAGGCCGGGTCTGCCGTATTCATGCAGAGCGCGTGGTCGAAGGTGTCCAGCCACTCGCCGATGGTTTCCTTGATGATTTTGAAATCACAGACCATCTGGTTTTCATCCAGCTCGTCCGCCTCGATGACGAACTCCACCTTGCGAGTGTGGCCATGCGGAAAGCGGCATTTGTCGGGATGCTTGGTGAGCATGTGGCCGTTTTCCACTTCGAGGGATTTGCAAATTCGATACATGGGAGAGACTCAAGATTTCAAGAAACAAGACGCAAGGGAAGAGGTCAGGAAGCAAGATGGGGTAACGAGGGAGTTTGTTGATAGAGCGTGGGGTCCGATAGGCCGGCGAGAACAAACGCCTCGCGGCGCTCGACGCAAGTGCCACAAGTGCCGCAGTGGATTTCACCGCCTTTATAACAGGACCAGGTCTCTGAAAAATCGATGCCCAGCTCCACGCCACGGCGGGCGATGCCGGCCTTGTCGGTGGCGATGAACGGGCGAAGCAGTTCGATTTTCGCGTAAGTCCCCTCGCCCATCGCGGTGGCCATGGCCTGCATGAATGGCTCGCGGCAGTCCGGATAGATCGCATGGTCGCCGGAGTGCGCGGCGATGACGAGGCCCGCAGCATCGATGCTTTCCGCATAACCGGCGGCGATCGCGAGCATGATCCCGTTGCGGAACGGGACGACGGTTTGCTTCATGGACTGCTCGGCATAGTGGCCATCTGGAATCTCGCCGCCGGACTGGAGGAGATCGGACTTGAAGAGGCGGTTCACAAAATCCAAGGAAATGACCTCGTGCGGGACGCCGTTTCGCTCTGCGTGCAGTTTGGCAAACGGGATTTCCTTCGCGTTGTGCTTGGAGCCGTAGTCGAAGGAGAGGCAGGCGGCGACCTGGTGGCTGCGGCGGGCTTCGTAAAAAGCCGCCACGGAATCCATGCCGCCGCTTAACAAGACGCAGACTTTCATTTCTCGACTGCTAGAGAGTCCGGATAGGTGGCTTCCGTGGTGAGCTGGATGCCGCCGCGCGGGGCGAAGTCTCCACGGACGACAAGCTGCTGCGGCTTCATGACGGCGACGAGGTCGTCGAGGATGCGGTTGACGACTTCCTCGTTGAAGGCGGGCTGGTTCCGGAAGGATGCGAGGTAGAATTTCAGCGACTTGGTCTCCACGCAGACCTCGCCGGGTATGTAGCGGATGACGATTTTCGCGCTGTCTGGCTGGCCGGTGACCGGGCAGAGCGAGGAGAATTCCGGGGCGTTGAGCGTGATCCAATAGCGCCGTCCCGGACGGAGGTTGGGGAAAACGTCCAAGGTTGCCTCGTCAGGACTCGCTGGCAGGCGGTTCTCGGACTTTCCGAGCAGGGACAGGTTGTTGAGTTCTTCGCGACCGGGCATGGCCGGAGTCTGAAACGCCAGACAAAAAGGTCGAATGTTTTCTAAAACACCGCCGATCAGTCCGCAGTGCCGTCCGCTGGAGGTGGCTCTTCGGCGGCGGGTGCCTGAGGCTCTCCGCCGCTCTCCTTGGCCTCGAGTTTCTGCTTCCGCTTCTCCTCCTTTTTGGCTTTTTTCTCTAACTCGCGGCGGCGTTTTTCGAATGAATAGTTTGGGGTGGCCATGGTGCTCCCGGGAACCCTCTACCTTCGGGCGACGATAAGCGAGAAGTGAATTCATCCCCCCGGTGCGCGGATTTCAATCACCGTCTTCATGATAGGTCGTGGGTTTCCCTTGATGCCAATGGTGTCAATCTCGCCATCGGGTCCCTTGGTTAAGTGCGTGGACGGTGTCGCGGCCTGTGGCGGTGAAGGTGTAGGACTGGGAAAGGGTCTCACCGAGGTAGATTTTAGCCGATTTCACCGCCTCTGGAAGCGAGGCTCCACAAGCGAGTCCGGCAGCGATGGCGGCGGAAAGCGTGCATCCGGTGCCGTGCGATCCAGCGACCGGAATGCGCGCCGCGCTGAAGCGGTGGACTTCTCCTGCGTCCACCAACAGGTCGATGCACTGCGCTCCGTCGAGGTGACCGCCCTTGAGCAAGACGGCCGTGCCAAACAGGTCCGCCAGCCGCCGCGCTGCGGGTTCGAGCGCGGCTTCGTTTGGAATTTTTGACCCGAGCAGGGTTTCCGTTTCGGGTAGATTCGGTGTGATCACCCGAGCGAGTGGCAGGAGCAACTCGCGGTAGGCGTCGATGGCGTCCGGCTCGAGGAGGGCGGCACCGGTCGAGGCGATCATCACCGGGTCAACGACCATCGCAATCCGGGGGAAGCGCCGCAAAATTTCCGCGATGGCCACCACATGTGCGGCGGAAAAAAGCATGCCTGTCTTGATCGCCGCCACGGGGAAGCTTTCCAACAGGAGCGATACCTGATCGATGACGATATCCACCGGGACCGGGTGCACGGCGCGCACGATGTTGGCCGTTTCCGAGACCACGCAGGTGACTGCGGTGAGTCCGTGGACGTGAAAGTGCTGGAACGTTTTCAAGTCCGCCTGGATGCCGGCGCCTGCCGAGCAGTCCGAACCGGCGATCGTCAATGCGACGGGAATCTCGTGGGTCATGGCCCCCTAGATACCGCGCTGTGGCAGCGGTGCAATCCTCGATTGCCCGGGGGTGTGCGGTGCGGCATTTGTGCGGAATTCGCCTTGCGATGTGGCAACCACCGCGGCCAGCATTGCCAACGTGACTCCCGACCTCACCCCCAAACTCGACTTCATCCGCGAGATCATCGCCAATGACCTCGCCACCGGCAAACACGCCACCACGCTGACCCGTTTCCCGCCGGAGCCTAACGGCTATTTGCACATCGGTCATGCCAAGTCGATCTGCCTCAACTTCGGCATCGCGCTGGAAAACGCTGGCATCGGCGCGAAGTGTCATCTTCGTTTCGACGACACGAACCCCGAGAAGGAGGAAACCGAATACGTCGAAAGCATCAAGGCGGACGTGAAGTGGCTGGGCTTCGACTGGGGGATTGACCTCTATTTCGCCAGCGATTACTTCACGTTCTTCCACGACTGCGCGGTGCATCTCATCAAGGAGGGCAAGGCCTACGTGGAAACCCAATCCGCCGAGGAAATGCGCGCCAGCCGCGGCAATCTCACCACCCCCGGCACTCCCTCGCCCGGCCGCTCGCGCAGCTTGGAAGAGAATCTCGACCTCTTCGCCCGCATGAAGGCAGGTGAATTCAAAGAAGGAGAGTGCGTGCTGCGCGCCAAGATCGACCTCGCTTCCTCGAACATGAATCTGCGCGATCCGGTGCTCTATCGGATCATGCACGCCCACCACCACAACACTGGCGATGCGTGGTGCATCTACCCGATGTATGACTTCGCCCATCCGCTGGAGGACGCGCTTGAGCACATCACCCACTCGCTCTGCACGCTGGAGTTCGAGAACCACCGCCCGCTTTACGACTGGTTCATTGAAAATTGCCCGGTGCCATCGAAACCGCGGCAGATCGAATTCGCCCGCCTCAATCTGAGCTACACCATCATGAGCAAGCGCAAGCTGCTCGAACTCGTGCAGGGCGGCCACGTGGGTGGATGGAACGACCCGCGCCTGCCGACGATTTCCGGGATGCGCCGTCGGGGATATCCGCCGGAAGCGGTGGTGCATTTCTGCAAACGCGTGGGCATCACCAAGTTCAACGGCACCACGGATGTCGCGCTGCTGGAGTTCGATATCCGGGACTTCCTCAACCACTCCGCGCCCCGCCGCATGGCCGTGCTGGACCCGGTGAAGGTGATTCTTGAAAACTGGTCCGCAGAGCCACTCACCCAAGTGCGAGTGCCTAACCACCCGCAGAACCCGGACATGGGCGAGCGTGAAATTCCGATTTCCAACGAGGTCTGGATCGAGCGCGAGGATTTCATGGAAGTGCCCGAGAAGAAATTTTTCCGCCTGGGACCCGAGCGTCACGTCCGGCTCAAAGGCGCGAATATTATCCGCTGCACTGGATTTGAAAAGGACGCCACCGGCCAAATCACCCTGATCCGCGCGGAACTCCTGCCAGGCACCGTCGGCGTCGATACGCCGGAAGGCATCGTCTGCAAGGCGGCGATTCACTGGGTGGACGTGACCACCGGCGTCGATGCCGAGGTGCGCCTCTACGACCGCCTCTTCACCGAGGAGGATCCGGATGCTGCGAAAGGCGGCTTCCTTTCCGTCATCAATCCGGATTCATTGAAAACGGTCACTGCCAAAATCGAACCCTCGCTCGCGGAAGTAAAACCCGGTTTCTCATGCCAGTTCGACCGCATCGGCTATTTCGTCGCCGATGCCATCGACCATGAACCCGGCGCTAGACCCGTTTTCAACCGCACCGTGGCGCTCAAGGATTCTTGGGTAAAGAAGGGCGGCAGATAGATTTTTTCATCATGCCCACCTCACCGAACGATGAACCCTGGCCGTCGGAATTCCTCCATCTGCTAGGCCTCCATGCCACCGAGGATGCGGCGCACAACCCCATGCACATTCGCCGGGTCGTCGCGAACGCCCGGCGGCTCGCCAAGGCGGAAGGCGCGGACTGGCTCGTCGTGATGCCCGCCGCGTGGCTGCACGATTGCGTGATCATCCCCAAGTCCTCGCCCGACCGCAGCCGCGCCTCTCAGCTCGCGGCGAAACAGGCAGTCGCATGGTTGGAGAAACTGGAATGGCCACATGGACGGCTGGAGGAAATCGCCCACGCCATTGAGGCTCACAGCTACACAGCAGGCATCGCGCCGGAGACCTTGGAGGCGAAAGTTCTTCAAGATGCGGACCGCCTCGACGCGTTGGGTGCAGTGGGCCTGGCACGCACCTTGATGTTAGGAGCGGAACTGAAAAGGGAGTTTTATGACACGGTCGATCCATTTTGCCGCTTTCGGGAAGCTGATGACTCGGTGTTCACCCTGGACCACCTCTACTGCAAATTGCTCAAACTCGAAGGCACCATGCAGACCGAGAGCGGGAAAAGCGAAGCCCGCCAGCGCACAGAGTTTCTCCGCAATTTTTTGAATCAACTGGAGACTGAAATCGCCTGATCCGAGCTTCAATTTCAGGACGTCGAGCGGTCCCGGATCACGTCGTACACATACCAATCCTCCAATTTTTTCCGCGCCCAAGGATTCTTCCGCAGAAACGTGAGGCTGGACTTGATCGTAGGATCGAACATGAAGCACCGGATGGGAATTTGGTCCGCCATGCGCTCCCAGCCATGCCGGTCCACCACCGCACGCAGCACGGTTTCCAGCGTCACTCCGTGCAGGGGATCATTCGGATGGGAAGACGGTAAAGGCATGCGAGCCGCAAGCTAACTAGGAGGAGCGGACGAGTCGAGGCAATGCATTCCCGCTTCGCCCCGGACTCAGATCAATGGCAGCAGCAGCGAGAACACCCCGGTCTCCCCGCCCCGGGTGTCTTCGACGAGAAACATTTCGCCACGCAACCGGATGACCATCGAGCGCAGCACTCGGGAATCGTTCTCGCTGTGAGACAGGGGGAAAAAATCTGCTTTGCTGCGCAGACACGCTCGGGTCGCCTCATCGCCCTCGTAGTAGGCGGTGGACAGCGCGATGATCTTTGATTTCACCTCGTAGTAAGCGCTTTTCATAGCTGAATTTTAGTCCACTCGGAGCGGTTTTCACTGCTTGAATTTCCCGTTTTTCTGTCGATGAAACTACCGACAAGGCTCAGCTTTCGCAGAACGACAAGTTGCACCCCAAGGTCATCCAGACTCAAACAAACGCTTCAGACATTTGGCCGAAATTCACTTATCCTAACATCGACTCAAGCTCCTCCATGCTCCAGCCTACAGCGTCGCCCGCCCCGCTCTCGTCGATGGCGGAGGCCAGTTCGCGCTTTCTGGCTTGGAGGCGAACCACTTTCTCTTCCACGGTGCCTCGGGTGAGCATCCGGTAAACCGTGACCGGGCGGGTCTGGCCGATCCGGTGAGCCCGGTCGGTCGCCTGAGCTTCTGCCGCCGGATTCCACCAGGGGTCGAAGTGGACGACGGTGTCGGCGGCAGTCAAGTTAAGCCCGTAGCCACCCGCTTTGAGGCTGATTAGGAAAACCGGCGGACCATCCGGATGCTGGAACTTATCCACCAGTTGTTGGCGGTTCCGGGACTGGCCATCGAGCCGAAGACTCACCCACCCGCGCTCGGAAATGCATTTTTCAATTTCCTGTAATTGTGTTTGGAATTGACTGAAAATCAACATTCGGTGATTTCCATTCACAGCCTCTTCGATAAGCTCCAACAGACGTTGAAGCTTGGCGGATCGTCGAGTAACCAACAGTTGATTGAACTTCTCGTTTTTCAGCAGCGCAAGGTCACAACAAGTCTGTCGCAGGCGGAGCAGTGCGGTGAGCATTTGCATGCGGGCAGCCCCCTTGTTGCCGGAATCGGCGATGGCATCCACACGCTTGCGACCTTCCACGAGCAGCTCTTTGTAAACGGCCTGTTGGTCCGGACTGAGGTCGCAGAACTCGTCGATGAAGAGCTTCGAAGGCAATTCGGGCGCCACCTGCTCCTTGGTTCGGCGAAGTAGGAAGGGTGAAATTTTCAAGCGCAGCCGCTCGATCACCGCCCCGGCGGATTCCCCGGCGGCGAGCGGTTGTTCGTAGCGCTCTTTGAAATCTTCGCGGCTGCCCAGCCAGCCGGGCTGGATGAAACGAAAGATCGACCAAAGGTCTTTGACGCCGTTTTCGATGGGCGTGCCAGTGAGAGCGATGCGGCAGGTGGCACGAAGTTTGGCGAGCGCCTTGGCATGGTCGGTATCCGGATTCCTCATCAAACTGGCCTCATCCACGACGATGGCGCGGTAGTCGCACTTCAAGTGATATGCGAGATCACGGGCGAGGGTGCCATAGCTCGTCAGAATGACATCGCCGGGCCGGACTTTCTCCCGCTCCGCATCCCGACTCGCCCCATGCAGGATTCTTACCCGCCGGGCAGGGGCAAAGCGGGCGAACTCCGCCCGCCAGTTGCCCAGCAAGGAGGCCGTGGCGACCACCATGACGACACCGGAACCTGCTACGACATCAGTAAACAAGCGTTCAACTAAAGCAATCGTTTGGACCGTTTTACCAAGCCCCATATCATCGGCCAGAAGGGCACCACCAAAGCGCTGAACCCGGTCGAACATCCAACCCGCCCCCAGCGACTGATACGGACGGAGTTCGGCTTGCAAGGTCGAGGGTGAATCGAATGTGAACTGAATAGGTTGATCACTCTTTATCTGTGAGTTGTTGAGTTTATTCCGGATTTCCCTGATAAGCTCTCCGGAGCGGGCTGAAGCTATGAAACGACCGTTTTCCTGGCGCAGATCGAGATCGGAAAATAAAGGATCAATGACATTCACGATGTCGTCCGAGATCACCAAACGGCGGCCACCAGCCGAAGCTCCAGAGCCTTTCCCCGCTCTCAACAAGCGCCGGACTTCAGCAGCGGGAATCGAGACTCCATCACTCGTTTGAAATGAAAGGTCGAAACTTAACCAGTCCTCGCCGGAGCCGATGATTTCGATTTTCGGAGAGACGACGGCAACTTGTTTTTGAACGTGGCCGAAGCGTTCGCCCTCGGTGACCGCCCACTCTTTGCGGAGGATCGGCAGTGACTGAGTGAGGAAGTCGATGATGCCAGACTCCCCTTTCATCACCCAGCGCCCGCCGGAAAAGTTCTCTACCTCGAAGCCCGCCCGCATGAGCCGCGAGGCGGCTTTTTCCTCCCTCGCCAGGTCCCGGATCTCGCACTGGTCGCCCGCGAGGCGGGGCAGGCCATCGACTTTCCCCAGACCGGGCGGAACCGGTGAGGCCGTGCCGTAGCGGACGCTGAGCTGGGCTTCCAATTGCTGGAGTGATCCCTCCAGTGAGAGCTCGAAGGAGGCAGCCGCCGGGATGAAATGGAGTTTTTCCAACCAGGAACCCTCTGGGAAATGCAGCCATTCCTGCCACGAATCGAGGTGGTTGAAGAATCGGCAAGTTGGGATTTTCACGGATTTCCCACCCGCCAACTCGAACAAGACGGCCGCCAAGTCTGCCGGAATCTTCCCCTCACCCACGCGGACGACCGAGTCCTCACTGATCTGCCAGAACGAGCCGCCGATTTCCACCCACGGTCCGGAATCGGGATTCGGGACGAGCAGGATGGAATCCTGGAGGTGGTCCGCCTTGCTGAGTTGGAGCCGCTCGCCGGAGCGGATCTGGATGACCAAACGGTCCTTACCGGCCGCGAGGCGCGGGTGCTCGGCGATGGATTCCAGAAACGCCGAGACTCGTGGGCCATCGAGGTTAAGGCTGAGGATTTCCTTGCGGGCCACGCCTTCCTTGGCGAGCCACGCACTCAAGCGATCGTCGGCGGGGGAAATTTCACTACCGGAAGCGACCGCCAAGGTGGCGGCGAATTTTCCGCGTTGCAGGGCATCGCGCCAGTTGAGAGGCAGCAGAACCTGCCAAGGAGTTGCCACAACTGATTGAGGGACAGCTTGTGGAGCGATCGTTTGAGGAGTTCGCTTAGGGATGGATTGAGTGAGAGTTGCCAATCCTGTCGCCACAGCATGGCAGCAGACCGAGCCGCTGCGTTGGTTGTCGGCACAAGGGCAGCGGGTGTCCAAATCGGTGGCGGATTTGACCGTGACACTGACTTTCATCAGGCGTTTTCCGACTTTGACCATGCCTTGCCAGCCTGTGGCTCCGGCTTGAACCTCGGCGACCATGCCGGTTTCGAAAAGGGATTTCCCCTCCTTGAATGCCTGCCAAGCAGCCGCTTTCCTCAATGTCTCTTCCGTCCATCCATTCATTGGGCGCGAAGTGTTTCCCGATCCCAAGCGAGGTCAAGGAATGGGTGGCCTCTTCGTAGCTCCATCCACATCAAGCCAGGTCAGCGATCAAATTGTGAGTAAATTGTGAGAGACACAAATGATCATATTTCTCTTGCCATGACTTTCGCCGTTTTGTTTTTTTCTCCCCATGGCACGCAGGCGATCGATTGTTCCTTGGGCAAACTCGGACACCAAACCGGCGATTTACCACTGCATGGCGCGGGTGGTGGACAAGCGCTTTGCGTTCT
>JBOFET010000481.1:0-3226 GCA_051648225.1 Luteolibacter sp. | reverse complement strand
GCGGACGTGAAACGGATTTTGGCAGGCATAACAGGAGCAGGAACCTAGGTGGACACCGCCATTTGGGAACTCCGAAGTTCAGAAGTTAGAGTCCGCACTCCCACTAGAAATCGAACATGACCTGAGGCCCCTTGGCTGTTGGTGCCTCGGCTTCCAATCCCTCCCGCATACCGGCTGCGGAAAAGCGGATGAACCGGCTCAAAACCGCATCCATCGAGGGTGTCCCGGAGGCTCCACCCGTGAGCCGATGGAGGATATCCTGGTGGGTGAGCATGTGGATCATGCCGCCCACCATGAAGTGGATGCGCCAACTCAAATCATCCGCACTCACGGTCGGCAACGCTTTGGCAAACGCCCGTGTGAAACGCTGCACCACGCTCCGGAGCTGCTCTTCGATCTGTGATGGCAGTCCATCCCCCTGCTGGGCAAAAGTCCGCCCTATCAGCTTGTAAAACAAGCGTTCGGACAGCTCGGATTTCCGCACCTGCCCGACGAGCGGCCGCACCAGGGCGTCGATGATTTCCTCCAGCGGCACCGGCTTTCCAGACCATTTCCGCTCGAGCGTGTCCAGCCGCGCCAGGCGCTCTTCATTGACCGGCGTCATGTAGCGCGTCATGACCATCGTCAAAAGACTCTCACGGCTGCCGAAATGGTAATTCACCGCAGCCACGTTGGTCTTGGCGAGTTGAGTGATATCTCTCACGGAAACTGCTTCGAATCCTCTTTCCGCAAACAACTGTTCGGCAGCATCCAGCAGTTTTCGCTTCGATCCGGATTCAGGGAAGGTGATATCACGCATGCAGGCGGAAAAAACAAACAGTCCAAACGACAAAGTCAAACGGACGATTCAATCATTTTCACCAAGATGGAAAACTCCCCCGAAGCAGCGGAGAAAACGACTCAAACCGCGAACTCATCGGCCAGGGAAATCACTTCGGCGAGCTTAACCAATCCACATTCCCGAGTGGTCCAAGCGACCCGAAATGCGATTTGATTGAGGGAGAACCATCGGAGGACGCAATTTGGGCGAACTTCACCGCTAGATTCAATCACTGGCCATGCGTAAGGGACGCGATCCACTCGGATCACTTTCAAAATGCCCAGATGCATCATCATCCTGCTGATTTTCTCGAGCCTCGCCATCGCTGTGGAGCAGATCAACTTCGACGAGCACGTTTTCCCAATTTTCCAGCAGTCCTGCCTGAACTGCCACAACCCGGACAAAACCAAAGGCGGGCTCGACCTCTCGTCCTACCTCTCCGCCCTCAAAGGCGGCTCTGGCGGGAAAATCGTGGACCCTGGCGAAACCAACTCCTCACTCATCACTTCCGTCCAGCAGACAAGCGGCAAGAAGATGCCGCCGGAGGGCGATAAACTCTCCGACGACCAGATCCGCACCCTTACCCGGTGGATCGTCGATGGCCTGCTTGAAAACAAATCCTCCTCCGCCCGCAAGCCAACCAAGCCAAAGTTCGAATCGACTCTGCGCTCCGATCCCGCCGCGAAACCAGACGGCCCGCCGCCGATGCCCAAGCATCTGCTGCTGGAGCCGAGTGTCGTCACCTCCCGCCCATCCTCCATCCACGCCATCGCCGCTTCACCGTGGGCCCCCTTGCTTGCCGTCACCGGGCAACGCCAGGTTTTACTCCACCACACGGAATCGCTGGAACTGGTTGGAATTCTGCCCTTTCCGGAAGGCGAACCCACCGCCTTGGCATTCACTCCAGATTCCCGCTACCTGCTCGTCGGCGGCGGAGTCCCAGGCAAGTCTGGCACCACGGTCACCTTCGATATCACCACGGGCACCCGCCTGCTCACCGCCGCGAGGGAGTTCGACTCGGTGCTCGCCGCGGACATTCGCCCGAGCTTCGATTTCGTCGCCACCGGTGGCCCGTCGCGTCTTCTCAAAATCTGGAATACCGAGACCGGAGAACTCGTGAAATCCGTCAAAAAGCACACCGACTGGATCACCACGCTCGATCTTTCCGCAGACGGGGTCCTGCTCGCCAGCGGCGACCGGAACGGCGGCGTTTGGGTGTGGGAAAGTCAAACTGCCAGTGAATTCCACACCCTGCGCGGCCATCAGGCTGCCATTTCCACCGCCGTATTCCGCAGCGATTCCAATGTACTTGCGACCGCCTCCGAAGATGGAACGGTGCGCTTCTGGGAAATGACCGGCGGCAACGAGGTCAAAAAAATCGACGCCCACCCAGGAGGAGTCACCGCATTCGCCTTTTCCCAAAATGGCATGTCCGTTACCGCAGGCCGAGACTTCAAGCTCAAACTCTGGAGCCAAGACTTCACCCACATCCGGGATCTTGCCCAAAACCTGCCTGCCATCCCCACGGCTGTCGCCTTGGACTCCGAGGGGAAACACGCATTCATCGCCGATGCCGAGGGAGCGGTGCGGGTTTTCCAGACCACCGACTCAAAACCGGTCGGCGAGATTCAAGCGAACCCGCCCACCATCGCAGCTCGTTTGGAAATTCTCTCCAGCCAGAGCGCACACCAGAATCAAGCCATCGCAGCCGCCGAAAAGGCTTCCGAACCTGCCAATCAGCAGATCGAAATCGCCAAGGCCACCCTCGGCCAGATCAACGCCGCCCACAAACACTGGGCCGCAGCGGCCATCAACGCCAAGGCCATCAGCACCCGCCACCAAGCTGAGGTGTCCGCCCTCGCCATCGACGACCAGCAAAACCAGTTCTCGAAATCTGCCGCCAACGTCACGATTGAATCAAACGCTTTAAACTTATTCAGGAATAAGCATGCTTCCCTGGTTAAGCTTCTCAATCGAAGTGACTTAGGATCTCCCTTGAGAGAAGAAATCGAAGCGACCCTCGTCGCCATCGACATCCGAATGCACCACGAACTCGTGGAGTTTTCCAAAGTCGAAAACGAAACCCTCGACTCACGGGACCGGATCGAGCGAGACGCACCACTCGCCCACCAGAAACATATCGAAGCGATGGATCTTTACCAAAGCTACCTCCAGGCGAGGGACTAACGCGTGTCCGAACTCAAGAAGTCGGTTTGGAGAGGTGGCCCGAGACGGATTTGAACCGCCGACACGTGAATTTTCAATCCACTGCTCTACCGACTGAGCTATCGGGCCTTTTTTCTCCCACGCCTTTGTAGGCGGGCCGGGAGTAAGAGTGCCTCCACGGAATTTGACAACCGGAAAATCAACCGATTCCAGTTTTTTCCATCCCATCGCGACGAAGAC
>JBOFET010000480.1:0-1245 GCA_051648225.1 Luteolibacter sp. | reverse complement strand
CACGCCCGAGGAAGTCGTAAGTGCGGGTGAGGGTAACTCCGGTGGCATCGGTGGACGTCAACACGCGGTCCATGGCATCGTGCGTGTAGAGGGTGATGTGGCCACCGAGGTCGCGGGAGCTAGTCATGCGGCCTGCGTCGTCATAGGTCTGCTGGGTGTAGTTTTCATCGGCGAGCGTCACCGTGGTGGTGCGGTCGAGCGCATCGTAGCCGAGAGTGGTGGTGCGGTTGAGAGCATCTGTGGAGGTCACCCTGCGCCCGGCAGTGTCGTAGGTGAAGCCGGTGGTCTGGGCGATGGCGGTGCCGGAAGCACGGGTCTCGGTGAGGACCCGACCCATGGTGCCATAGGTGCGGCTGGTGATGACTCCGTCCGGAGCGGTCTCGGTGAGGAGATTTCCTTTCACGTCATAGGTGCGGCTGGTCACTCCTCCGAGCGGATCGGTCATCGATGCGATGCGGCCCATGCTGTCATAGGTATAGGTGGTCATGCGTCCGAGCGGGTCGGTGGTGGTGACGCGCTGGCCAGCGGCGTCATAGGTGTGGGTGGTGGTGGCGGCGAGGGCGGTGCCCGCAGCGCGGGTCTCGGTGAGCAGGCGCCATTCCTTGTCGTAGGTGTAGGCGGTGACGGTGCCGTCCGGATGGGTGATGGAGTAGGGGCTGGAGGTGTTGTTGCAAGAGCCGCAACCGGTGCCGGTGGCTCCAAAATTCCAGAGGGTGACGCGGTTGAGAGGATCGGTCTCTTTGGTCTTCCGGGAGTGGGAATCGTATTCATACTGCCAGAGGCCACCTTCCGGGTCGAGGCGGGCGATTCGATTTCCGAAGGCATCGTAGGTGTTGATTTCTACTCCGCCGTCCGGGTAGGTGGTCTGGGTGATGTCGCCCCGATCATTGTAGAGGTAAGCGGTGGTGTGGCCGAGGGGCGTGGTGACGGTGGCGAGGCGGTCGAGTGAGTCGTAAGTGTAGGTGGTGATATTACCGAGGGCGTCGGTGTGGGAGGTTTTAAGCCCGGCGGTGTAGGTGCAGGATTCGGTGGCACCATTGCGCAGGCGGTGGGTGAGTTCCTGGCCGTAGTTATTGAAGGTCCAGGTTTCATACGAGCCGTCCGGGTGATCGGTGCGGGTGATGCGGTGCACACCATCGCGGAGATGGGAGGTGATTTCTCCGCCGCGGTTGGTGGACAGGATGTGGCCACTGGCAGAGCGGGTGATGGTTTCTACCAGACCATTCGGATAGGTGGTGCCAGCGT
>JBOFET010000479.1:0-1339 GCA_051648225.1 Luteolibacter sp. | reverse complement strand
TGCTCCGCGACATCCCTTGGAAGAACGATGAGGCTGTGATTTTCGGCAAGCGGATCGTCACGGCTCGGAAAGTCGCGTGGTATGGAGATTCCGATTTCTCCTACACCTACTCCGGCACGACCAAGCAAGCCCTCGTCTGGACGGAGGAACTCGCCGCGCTCAAGTCCCTGGTGGAGGAACGCAGCGCCACCCGCTTCAACTCGTGCCTGCTCAATCTCTATCACGACGGGAACGAGGGCATGGCCTGGCACAGCGATGATGAGAAATCGCTGGGTAAAAATTCAACAATCGCCTCGGTGAGCCTTGGCGCGGAGAGAGAATTCCGCTTCAAGCACAAGCGGCGTGAGGAAAAAGTTTCCGTGCTGTTGGAGAGTGGCAGCCTGCTCGTCATGAAGGGCACCACGCAGACCCACTGGCTTCACAGCATCCCAAAATCGAAGAAGATCAAGACGCCAAGGATCAACCTGACGTTCCGGACGATGGTCGTTTAGTCAGTTCCACCCCTTGCTCCATGTCTCGAACTCCGAAGGCCGCAGGCGGTAACGGGCGATGTTCCCGCCATGCAGGCAGCCGAGCTCCGTTTCCACGACCTCGATGAATTTCGGGCGCTCATTTTCAGAAATCATTTTCGCCGCCTCCCCGGCGATCCACCTGGCAGCAGTGCGCTTGTCCATGGCACCCAGCACCACTTCTCTAACGAATTGCCCGATCATCGCGCGGTGGCGCAGGCGGAACGGATCCGGGTCCCCGAGAGACTGCCGCACCGCCGAGTAGCGGGCGCAGGAACGCCGGTAGGCCCAGGCAAAGACATCCCGCAGATACTCCACGCGATTCAGCTCGTAAACACCTAGCAGCCCGCCGACATAGTCCTGCGGATCCACATCCACAAACGACAGCGGACACAGGTTGTAGCGGATGAGCGGGATGTTCGCCGCGAGGCGTGAGACCCGTTTGTTCACGTCTTCGAACGGCTGCAAATATGGGAAATGCACCATCGCGAAAAACGCCTGCTCGAACGGATTCCGCACTGCGGACGCCTTCACCAGAATCTGTTCGAACCGCTCGTCCACCATTTGCGGCACCTCCAGCGGGTGAAACACCGTGCCGCTGATCCCGACCGGGCGCGACCGGACGCGCCCGCTTGCCCCGGGATCGGGCAGCAGATTGTCAGAAAGCAGCGCGTGGAGATTGCAGATCGTGTAGCGGTTGAAGTCGATTTCCCCCGCCTGATCCGCGAGCATCTCGATGGCTGCCTTGTGGTTCAGGATCATTTGCGTCTCCTGCGTGCCCTTGCCCTCTGCGTCCTCACCGTGCTCTAGCAGGCGCTGGGTTTCTAGCA
>JBOFET010000478.1:0-11165 GCA_051648225.1 Luteolibacter sp. | reverse complement strand
CGGGTTCCTCCTAACATTCGTTTCATTCGTTTCCGCAGAAACGGTGCCGACTCCCGCAAAGAGCAAGCCAGTAGGCCCCTACCAGCCCGCCATCGAGCACATCGCCAAACTCCCTGCTCCTCCCGATGGTTTCAAATGGGCCGTGAATCCGGACTTCACCGACGAATTCAACGGTACCACCCTCAACCCAAGCAAGTGGTTCGACAAGAGCCCTCATTGGACGAACGGTCGCCCACCCGCGACATTCAAGGCGGACACGGTTAGCGTAAAGGATGGCAACCTCCGTATCCGCAACCGCCGTCTCAACCCAACCGAAGGAAGCGATGGAAAGCCCGGCGACACATACTCCCACGCCGGTGGCGCAGTGGCATCAAAAAGCGAGAAAGCCCATTACGGTTACTATGAAACCCGTATGAAAGCATCACTCAGCCCATTGTCCTCGACCTTCTGGCTGAAGAATCGGCCCGAAGAAATCAGTTACATCAACGAGTCAGGCAAACTCATTCGGGAAAACCATCGTCAGGAGCTCGACATCATTGAAACCGTCGGCACACCAACCAAACTCAAAAACTGGAACGAATATTTTAACGCCAACACCCATTACGAAGTCAGTGTCAAAGGCGGCGAAAAAATGCCAACGGCAAGTGTGGGAAGCCCGCAAGGCGATGCCAAGAAAATCGCGCCGACCACCGACGACTATAACACTTATGGATGTTGGTGGGTCGATGCCAAAACCCTCCACTTTTACTACAATGGCAAATTTCTTTTCACCATCAATCCATCGACCAAATACAATACCCAGCCATTCGCCCGGTCGATGTATATGCACCTAGTCACGGAAACCTACGACTGGGAACCCACACTCCCATCCGACGAGGACCTCACCGACCCTAACAAGAGCACAACCTTGTATGATTGGGTGAGATCCTACGTGTTGGTTCACAACTGATCTTCATCACCGAACCCATCTGGCCTTCATCCTCCGATCCAGTGACAATCAAACAACGAATCTGTTTTTGCCTCCTTCTCGGCCTCACGGCTTCTTCAAACTGCGCCGAGGCCCCGGCCAATATCCTAGCCGCCGAACCTCAGCCGCAACTCATCGAGCCCGATCCAAAAAAGCAGTGGATTCTCGTCGACGACTTCAGCGATGAATTCGATGCCCCCAAAATCAACAGCAAGAAGTGGGACCACCACCTCGAACCTTGGGGCGACCGCTCTTGGTCACCCGACAATGTTCTCCAAAAAGACGGAGCCCTCCTCATCAAGGCGACATACGAGCCGCACAAAGGACTCAAGGACCGTCAGTATTTCTACAAACTCGGCATCCTCCGCTCCAACAAGACAACCACCTACGGCTACTTCGAAGCCCGCATCAAGGGTTGCAGCAAGTTCCCCGGCGTTTGTCCCGCCTTCTGGCTCTACAGCAGCGGTGGAAAAAACCCCGACTACCCGCACGTGACTTACTCGGAAATCGACGTCGTCGAATTGCTTCAAGGCGCCAATGACCCGACAAACCTACACCCGCCTAACAAAATTGACTGCAACCTCCACACCCGCATCATCAAGGACGGCAAGGAGATCTGGCAACGCCCCCAACACCTCCCCGACCTCTGCGAACACCACTACATGGCCCCCTGGGATCCACGCGACGACTTCCACGTCTACGGCTGTGAAAACACCCCGGAAAAGATCACCTGGTACATCGATGGTATCAAAGTCGCAGAAGCAGAAAACAAATACTGGCACCTCCCGATGTATGTCACCCTCACCATGGAATTGCGCCCACCACTGATTTCGTGGGCCGGCGTCGACGGCCGCGAACCTGTCCCAGAAGCCTCGACACCCGACGGCTTCCCGACTCACATGGAAGTCGACTACGTGCGGGCTTGGACTCGCAAGTAATCCGCTCAAACCTACACAGCCAAAATGAAACCCATCGCTATCATCGCCGCTACCCTAGGCTTGGCTCTGGCCGCCACCGCGTGGTACGCCGAATCTTCATGACAGAGGGACGGGCCTTTAATCAGATTTTTTCCTTCCTATTCATTGCCAAGTCCGGTAAGTCTTGCACATGAGAAAGGCACGTTGGTTGGCAGAGTGGCGGAAATCCGCCGGGAAACCGGTGCTTTACCATGTGATTTCCAGGGTGGTGGATCGGCGGTTTGTGCTTGGAACGGAAGAGAAGGAGAAATTCCGGACTTTGATGCGGATGCAGGAGAACTTCACGGGGTGTCGCATTCTCTCCTATTGCCTGATGGACAACCACTTTCACCTTCTGCTGGAGGTTCCGCCGGTGGCTGATGCGGAGATAACGGATGAGGAACTGTTGAAGCGGCTATCGGCGCTTTACGGCGAGGCTTTCGTGGCCGGTGTGGCGAAGGAATTGGAAGACGCCAGGAAGGCGATTTACACAAGCGTTAGCGGTATGAATGAAGCGGTTCTGGCGATCCAAAAGCGTTTCACTTACCGCATGCAGGATTTGGGAGAATTCATGAAAGGGCTGTTGCAGCGCTTTACCCAATGGTTCAACCGCGCGCATTCACGCACGGGAACGCTGTGGGAAGATCGCTTCAAGAGCGTGATCGTGGAAGACGGCGTGGCGGCGCGGACGATGGCGGCTTATATTGACTTGAATCCGGTGCGGGCAGGGATGGTGAACGATCCGGCGGATTACCGCTGGAGCAGCTATGGGGAGGCGGTGGGTGGAGGGAAAAAGGGCAACGGGAAGAAAGCGCGGGAAGGCTTGGTGCGTGCGTATTTCTGCGATCATGGCGTGAGTTTTGAGGCGGAGAAATGGCAGGAAGTTTCCCGGCTCTATCGACGATTGATGGGAATCGTCCTTGGTAAAAAGCCCGGGCGCTCGGAAAGCCAGCGACGGTCACAAACCGCCGCTAGAGTGACGAAAAACACGGCTGAGCTACTGGAAAGCAAGGACAACGAAACCGTATTAAAGGATCTTGGAATGGCGAAGATGTTGCGGTGCCGGATTCGCTATTTCACGGATGGCGCGGTGATTGGCAGCAAAGAGTTTGTGAACGAGGCCTTTGCCAGCGCGCGGCAACGGTTCGGCCCGAACCGCAGGGATGGCGCGAGGAAGCTGAAAGGCGAAGGAGCGGCGGCGAACGGAGCACTGTGGAGCCTGAGGGATCTGCGGAAGGGAATCGCTTGAGTCTGCGGAGCTGAGTTTCGGCCAGCCTATCCCGGGCAATACCTCGTCACCCTCTGCAACCTCAAGGCATGAATGGTGTCAGTCGTGGATGGGGTCGGTTCTCCCATTTTCACAAAGTCGGAAGAATTCGACTCGGTGAAGCGAAGCTGTTGGAAAAGCTGGAGAAGGACGGGGTGCCCAAGGACCCGCGCTTCCATGCGGCTAAACCTCATTCACCCACGCTGTTCAACACTTGCTGCATCAGAGCTGGCGCGATCCAGAATCGTGCTTGGTGATGGAGCTGGTCGAGAAACGGTTTGATGACGGGCAGAAGGCCGAGCGTTTTGGCCTGCACCAAAATGCCGAGCACGCCAATGCTTGATAGACCGAGACTGCCTGCTGCGGCGCGACCTGCTCGTTCATCCATGAGCACCGCGTCTGCCCCCAACTCGGCAGCTAACGAGAGGGCTTCACGTTCCCCTTGGTGGAGACGTTGATTCAGAAGCAACTCTGGAGCGATCTGAGTAGCGGAGCTAACTTCTACAAATAAAGGAAAGGTCAGATCCGCGAATCGTGGATCACCAGACACGAGATGTTGAAACTCCTGCATAACGGAGGGTGGGGCGAGGATGTGGTCGAAGATTTCAGCCAGTAAACGCTCCTGTCGCAAGGCGCAGAGATTCAAAACGACAGACATATCCGTGATGACGATCACCTGGGAAAGAGCTTGTTGAGGGTGGCCGTGTCCTCCTCCAACATCTCCTCCGTGTAGCTGGGGATTCGGCGTTGATACAATTCTTCGTCAAAGGCAAGCCGTTCCATCCCAGCCATGCGCGCGGCGACTGCGCGTGAGATTCGGCCCGACGCATACAAGGCGCATGCCAGATCCAAACGAATATCGGACTCCGCAATCTCTGTGAGTGCGGGATCATCAGGCAAGGTCAGAATCGTATGCTGAGCATAACGGCAATCCAGCCATCAGCCAAGACGGAATTGCAGAGTGACAAACATTCGCCGCCTCAACGACCCGCGCTTCAATGCCGCTGCCTTGGCGATCTGGTGGCAGGACAACCTCCATTCCGTGCAGGCGGTCATCGCCCGCAGCGAGCCGCAGGCCTGCAACTGGTTTCCGATCCGATCGCTTCCTCAGAGAATTTTCCTTCATCCTGTGAGGCGGACCCGAAAGTTCGACCATGGAGGGGCTAAACTAAGCTGTGGTGGCGGGGTGCGGGAAAGTGATAGGAGATCATGGATTGGGGATCAAGGTTGGAGTGGCGGGGGACTCGATTTTGGGAAGCCGGAGTGGAAGGCGCTGCACGCAACGGAGCGTAGCGGAGTGAAGTGCGGAGCCTGGAACGGAGGCTTCCCAAAATTGCCGCGCCGGGGGGATTCCCTGGTTGGTCGCCCCGGAGGCCTTGTGAGGGCCGGTGAGAGCGTTTTGATAGAACGCCGCAGGAGTGAGGTTGCCGAGCGTCTCGTGCGGTCGCCAGTCGTTGTAGCGAACGAACCATTTGGCCACCCCCGCCCGCAGTGCCGTGACGGTGGCGTGTTCGAACAGATAGATCTCCTCGTATTTGATGCTTCTCCACAGCCGCTCGATGGAGACGTTGTCGATCCAGCGGCCGCGACCGTCCATGCTGATTTTCACCCCGAGATCCGACAGGCGACCGGTCCATTCGGCGGAGGTGAACTGGCAGCCCTGGTCGGTGTTGAAGATTTCAGGAACCCGGCCGGTGGCGGTCAGCGCGTTTTCCAGGGCTTCCAAGCACAAGCCGGTTTCCATGGTGTTGGAAACGGCCCAGCCCAGCACCTTGCACGAATACCAGTCCATCACGGCGCACAGGTAGGCGTGGCCACCGGGCATCGGCACGTAGGTGATGTCGGTGCACCAGACGTGGTCGGGGCTGGCGACAGTCAGATCCCGCAGCAAATAGGGATATTTCCGGTGGCCGTGATCCGGGATGCTGGTGCGCGGCTTGCACCAGATCGCTTCGTGGCTGATCTCGCGGCGAAGCCTCTGCACGCGCTTGCGGTTGATGTCCACGCCGTGATCGCGCTTGAGGACGGTCACCAATTTGCGGCTGCCAAGGCAGGGATCGACCATGTAGATCTCGTCCAACAGGCGCTTGATGCGGATGTCTTCCGGGTCTTCGGGCACGGCCTGATAGCTCACCGTCGAGCGGGCGACGCCGAGGAGTTCGCATTGTTTTCGCATGCTCAGATTGGGATGATTTTTTTCGACCAACTCGACTCTTTCCCTCACAGACCGAGTTGTTTCGACTTTTTGCGCAGGAAGTCCACCTCGACGGTCAACTGCCCGATCTTGGCGTGCAGCTCGTCGCGCTGGCGCTCGAAATCCTCGGTTCCAGCCTTCTTCCGGCCGGGGCCGAAGACGCCGCTGGCCCCAGCTGTCATGGCTTTCTTCCACTCGGTAACCTGCATCGGGTGGATGTCGAAATCCTTGGCGATTTGCTGGATGGTCTGGACTCCCTTGAGCGCTTCAAGCGCCACACGGGCCTTGAATTCGGGTTCGTGTCTTCTTCGTTTTGCTTTCATTTTGTGTGGTTTAGGTTGAGTTCAAGACTCACACCCGACCACCACAATCCAAGCTTAACCCCTGGCCCGATTTTCGGGGTCCGCCTCACTGAAAACAGAAATTGAGTGGGAAATTGAAACCGCGAATGGACGCAAATGGACGCTAATCTTTAATGACTTCCTTATACCAACAGCTTCAACCTTTCGATAAGATATCCAA
Organism: Luteolibacter sp.; assembly: GCA_051648225.1. Classification (GTDB taxonomy): domain Bacteria; phylum Verrucomicrobiota; class Verrucomicrobiia; order Verrucomicrobiales; family Akkermansiaceae; genus Luteolibacter. The sequence goes on along the minus strand of JBOFET010000478.1, from coordinate 5,259 downwards.
GTTTCACAACCGCCTTTTTTAAGTTCTTATTCGTGTTCATTCGCGTTCATTCGTGGTTTCTAGATTCAAGCGCTGGAACCCATGGGAATCAGCGTCGAGGAGTCGAGATCCTTGGACGCTGAGCGCTTCTACTTTCAGGGTGAGCAGGGAATGAATATCGCCCGAAACGAATCGACCAGGATCATGCACGCGCTGCTGAGGGACGGCTTCGAGCGGCGATGCCTTGCGGTCGGACTGAGGAATTACGACCTGGCCGGGGCAGCGCGGTGCTTCTGGTGCTCCGAGGGCTTTCGTGGGGGGAACAAAGTGGATTTCCCAGACCTACTCAAGAAGAAGACCTATCGCCGGATGGTGGGGAAAACCGATATTGAAGTTCTTCTTTGAATCGCTAACTTGTCGTCCATGACACTCACGGTTCACGACACGGCAAGCCTCCTGAATCGGATCACCTTGGATCCCTGCGTCTGTCACGGGAAGCCCACCATTCGTGGTTTGCGCTATCCGGTGGAGGCTATTCTCGAATATCTAGCGGGTGGTGATAGCTTTGAGGAAGTGTTGGTGGAGTTTCCTGATCTGGAACGCGAGGACTTGCAGGCGTGCATCCAGTTCGCAGCGCAGTCCTTGAAAATTCGCGGCCAGCAGCTTGGGATGGCATGAAGTTCCTGATCGATGCGCATCTACCACCCAGTCTGCGCGGTGTATTTCACGCCGCCGGACATGACGCGATCCATACGCTGGACTTGCCTGAGCAAAATACGTCACGCGACGGTATCTTGAACGAGGTTTCGATGAATGAGCAACGGGTGGTGATTACCAAAGATACGGATTTCTATTACTCACACTTGTTGCAGGGGCGTCCTTGGAGGTTGGTCCTGGTGAAGACCGGAAACCTCGGGCTGAAAGCGAAAAGGCAGATGTTTGAGGCGCACCTGCCAGCGATCGAAACAGCCTTGCAAACTTGCACACTGGTGGAGCTGGACCAGCAGAGGGTGTCGGTGATCGCCTGATCGTCAAATCGCCAGCCGGCTAGCCTTGGTTTTCAAGCAGGACACCAAACACGTTTCGCCGGAAACCGCCTGCTGCGCGGCACAGATGTTCCTCGATTCCGGCGATGGCGTGGTTTTCAAAGGAAACATCGGCCCGTGGTATGCGCCCAAGACAGGTGAATTCCACCTGAGCGCCACCGCCGCCCGAACGCTGCTGGAGCAGGCGCTGGAATCCTATCGATCCAAGCACGACGGACGGAATCCCAAGGAGGTTTTCATCCACGGAAAAGTCCGCTACTCCACCGAGGAATGGCGTGGTTTTCTGGATGCGACTCCCAGCGAGACTAATCTGGTCGGTGTCCGCATCCACGAGGCGAAACGCTTCCGGCTCTATCGGGTCGGCTCGAAGATGCCGGTGCTGCGAGGACTGGCGTGGGTTCAGAACCATCGGAGCGCCATCCTGATGACGAGAAGCTACATCCCCCGTATGGAAACCTACCCGGGCATGGAAGTGCCGCAGCCTTTGGAGGTGGAGATCTGCCGGGGAGAGGCAGACATTCAGCAAGTTCTGAATGACGTGATGGGCCTGACAAAGCTGAACTACAACTCCTGCCGCCACTCGGACGGCTGGCCGGTGACGCTGAAGTTCGCCGATGCGGTGGGTGAGGTTTTGATCAGCGGCCCGGCGATCTCGAACGCGCCGCTGGCCTTCAAGCACTACATTTGAGCGGGATGTGATGTGAACCGCATTGGCACCCCGTGCTTTCTCGGCGGAGCACCCGGCCTCGATTTCCTGTAGTCCTTTTGCCAAAAGTTGTTTCCGCTATTCGGCTTGAAGCACGGCGCGACGCTGAGGCAAGGAGCAGCGATCTCCGAATCGCTGTGGCCCATGAGCTGCCGATGAAATGCGCATCCGCTCGTCTCATCGCCGATTCATGGGCTTCGGCGGATCGGAGTCCGCCGCTCCATGGAACTCCGTTTCGGCAATCACTTTTGGCAATCGGTCTAAAGGGCAGATGTTCCAGGCAACCTATCTTGATCCATGAACGACCTCATGCATCAGCTTGCCGCCCGGAAGGTGGAACGACGCCGTCAGCTCGCCGCGCTGCCGGTGGGTGAGGCACAGGCCGAAGCTTGTTCGGGAAGATGCTGCTTCGTCAATCGAGCGTCACGCTTGGGCTTTGCGGAAATTGCCCGGCAGGTTGAATCGTTGGTGCGGAAAGCCTCGCAGATTCGGCAGATCCGGGCGAGACGCCCGGGGAGCGGGAAGAATGAACCTTAAGAAGAAAATCGAACCGCAGATGAACACAGATCATCAGAGAGTTGCATTGATGCTAAGTTTCATTCGGAGGATTGACCTCGGGGTCTTCAGGAGCTTCTTCAAATCAATGTCATCTGCGGTTCATTTCTCTAGAGTTCGCGAGAAATCAATCGCCTGGCGGCGAGCTGGTGTGGGCGCTGTCATTTCGTTGAGCCTGCGATCGCAGGCCTAGGATTCCGCGCTCCAACGCTCAGGCCTCCGCCGGTCGCAGTTAGAACTGCGATTGCAGGGAGAAGTTGAACTGGCCGCCCTTGTCGGCTTCCTCGCCGATAGCACCGTCCGGGGTCAGGACCGGCAGTGCGTAGTCGAGCGCCAGCGGGAGTGGACTGATCGGCAGCTTGAGGCGGATACCGAAGCCTACATCGCCATAAAGGTCGCTGGGGCTGAAGTCCCAGCTCGCCTCGTTGACGAAGCCGGTGTCCGCGAAGACCACGGCACGGATGGTATCGATGATAGGCACGGAGTATTCCACCGTCACATAGCCCAGCGAGCTTCCGCCGAAGACTTCATTGGTGTAGTCCAAGTCACGGGGACCCACGTCGCGGAACTCGAAGCCCCGGAGGGTCTTGCCGCCGCCGAGGAACATGCGCTCGAAAATCGGAATATCGTCATCCGTGCCGTCCACGGTGGCAAGTTCACCATTCACGGACAGGATGGTGTCCCATCTGAGGTTCCAGTATTTCTGCCCGAGAGCGGAGACGGTGAAGGTTTCCACATCCCCGCCAAGGCCGGCGAAGGTGAAGCCGGTATCGACCTTGTGCCCGGAGCGCGGCTGGATGTTGTTGTCCCGGTTGTCGAAAATATAGTTCAGGCCGATGGCGCTTCTCAGGAAGTCACCGCCGATGTTCTTTTGGGAAAGTTCGGAATTGTCACCGTCCGGAATGCCCGCCGGAGTCCGATAGGATCTGTTGGTCACTTCCGAATCGATGTTGACGTTCTCCAGTCGATACTCCGCTCTGATGGAGCTTTTCAGGCCAAGCGGCTTACGCAGCGAGACGGCACCACCGATGTTGGTCTGGTCGTAGAAATCGCTGAAATACGAGGACTCCCGGAAGAAAAGCTCGCCGCCGAGTGCGAGCTGCCGGTCCATGAACCAGGGCTCGACCAGGGAGATGCTGAAGTCGGAGCGCTCGGAACCGGCCCGCAGATTCATGCTGAAGCGCTGACCGGCACCGGTGAAAGTCCAAGGGTTGAACAGATCGAAGTTGGTCTGCTCGAGCGAGAGGAAGCCGACGACGCTGTCGATGGAGCTGAAGCCCACGCCGACACCCACGGTGCCGGTCGGCTTCTCCTCGACGAGCACGTTCACATCGCGGTAGCCGGATCCACCGGGCGAACCGGTGGCTTGCACCTCGCTGAAATACTGAAGGTTTTCCAAGCGCGACTTGGTGGTGTCCAGCTCCACGGAGTTGAACTGATCCCCGGGCTGAAGCGGCACTTCGCGGCGGATGACCTTGTCCTGGGTCTTGGTGTTGCCGGCGATGTTGACGCGCCCGACTTTGAAGCGGGAGCCCTCGGTGATGCGGTAGGTGATGGTCACCCGGTTAGGCCCCGCATCGCGGATGTCGGGATTCACCGAGACGTCCGCATAGCCACGGGAGCCGTAGAAACTGCGGATCACCGTGATGTCATCGCGCATTTTCTTGGACGAGTAGGGCTGCTCGCCCACCAAGGTGAGCGAGGGATAGAGTTCTTCTGGTTTGAACACCGTCATTTTCCCAAACCCGACGCCAGCGACCGTGTATCGCTCACCTTCGACGATGGGGATGACGAGGTCCATGCTGCCATCACCCACCGGCACGCGGTTGATGCCGGGGCTGCTCACGCGGAGAAATCCCCGGCTGCGGTAGAAATCGAGAATTGCGTCGAGGTCAGTGTCCAACTGATCCGACTCAAAGCGACCGGACTTGGTGAGCCACAAGAACCAACCTTTTTCCTTCACCTTCATTTCCTTGCGGAGTTCCAAATCGGTGAACGTGTTGTTTCCCTCAAAGCTGATTTTACGGACCTCGTTTTTCTGGCCTTCGTCGATGACGAAGATCAAGTCCGACAATCCCTCCTGGCCCGTCGCTTGAGTGCGGTGCGTGACCGTGACATCCGGGTAGCCGTATCCCTGATAGTATTTCTCGATGTTGCGGCGGGCTTCGAGGATCTGCTCATCGCTGAGGGCGCCGCCGGCTTTCATTTTAGATTCCGTGGCCAGCTTCTGGTCGGAGAAAATCGAATTTCCCACGAACCCAACCCCGCCGAGTCCCGGACGGGTCGTCACTTCCGCAATCAGCTTCACCCCATTTCCCACCGGCTCCGCGAGGAAGCGCACATCGTCCACCAGACCGGATTCGTAAAGCGACTTGATGTCGTTATCCAAGCTCTCCGCCCGATAGATCGTCCCGGTCTTGGAGAGCATCAGGTTCCGCAGGCGGGCTTCATCGACAGTCTTGGCTCCCCGGTAGCGGATGGTGACATCACTGATGGTTTTCCCTTCGAAATCCTGCGCGTGCAAGGTGCCCGCGAACGCGAGAAATGAGAGCGAGATCAGGGCGGCGAGCTGGCACAAGCCGCGAGGCATGAGGGACAAGGGAGTGGTGGGGAAACGCATGCGGGGATAGTGGTTGCCGAATGAAGCCCGCCCACCCCCCATGCCGTCAAGGTCAATAGCTGGATTGCTCCAGGATCCCCTGCGGACCGGGATCCAATCGGCATCCAAGCGGATCGGGGAGATCAGGATTGAATCCAGAGTTTCCTGAACGCCCCGAGTTCCTCCGGCGTGTAAAAATGTCTGCACACCCGGCTCGAGTAAACTTCATCCAACAGTTCGGCTTGCAGCTTCAAGCTTCGTTTCAACTGGCCGTAAACCTCCGCTTGCCCGGTTGCGGAGCGAGCATGCGAAATGGGAATCGGCAGATCACAGCCGAGGTCGAGAAACCGGCCAAGACAGCTGGCACCATCGCT
>JBOFET010000477.1:0-1047 GCA_051648225.1 Luteolibacter sp. | reverse complement strand
CGTTTGCCTTGGTGGAGCGCTTCGAGCCGTCCATCACGAAAACGCCGGAGAGCGGGAAGCCACATTTCCCACCGAGGGCTTCGATGTCCTGCTTGAGCTCGCCGTCCGCCATCGGCGTGAACTTATTGAACAGCGGCATGATCAACGACGGGGCGAGATAAGTGAGGATGAGTTGGAACGCCGTGACCACCGCCCAAGCCCACAGCCATGCGTGCGGGACGTTTCCAAAAATCCACAACACCGCCGCACCGAGCGGCAGACCGATGATACCAGCGAGGAGCAACCCGATGAGACGGTCCTTGATGAACGTGGCAGGTGTTGAGCGGTTGAAGCCGAATTTCTGCTCGATCACGAAGGTTTCGTAGATCGAAAACGGCAGGGAAATCACACTTTGACCGAGGAAGAGCAGCGACAGGAAGACCAGCCCAGCGACGACCGGTGAGTCGGTGACCGAACGGGAAAATCCGTCTAACCAAGCGAAACCGTCCAGCGCCCAGAAGAGGAGTAAAACGGCGAGGGACACGGTGGACTGAATGATGCCGAATCGGGCGTTCACCCTGAGATATCGGCTGGCTTCTTCGAGTTTCCCGGCGCTCATCAGCCCTTCCAGCGGTCTCGGGACAGAGCTGGGAAACGCCTTGATGTTGAGCAAGGTCGCGGCGAGTTCCAGCTTCCAAAGCACAAAAATGCCCACCAGAATGACCACCGACATGAAGTTCCAATCGCTCATTCCGGCAATCATGCACGGCATCCGGCTCCCGGCAAGAGCTGCCCTGCTCGCCTTCAGCGTGGGATTCATGAGTGGCTGCGTGAGCCTCATCGCCAAGAAAAACACCTACGGTGCCGCCGCCTCCTCGCCCGCCGTGCGGGTCAACGGAGCGGACATCCGCATCCAGTTGAAACCCGAGGGCACGTCTGGAGGGAGCTACGCGCTCAGCGCGATGGTGGTCTCGACCGCCGTCGCCACGCTTGACGGCCCGTTCCGCTGGCGGATCGAAGCCACCGGAGAACCCGCCAAACAGGAATATCTAATCGTCCACCAAATCC
>JBOFET010000476.1:0-1006 GCA_051648225.1 Luteolibacter sp. | reverse complement strand
ATGACATGCCGTGGCAAGCCTCGCGCATGGCCCGACCGATTCGATTCCAATATCCAGGTGCGATCTATCATGAAAATTAAGTCAAGCCTCCTGGCAGCATACCATTCTTGGGCCGTGAATCATGGATGCATCAACTTGGCTTTTTTGAATCGATGAGAAGCAGTTAGCCTAAAGAGAAAATAGAACCACTGATCGACACCGGTGAACGCGGATCATCAAAGAGTTTGATCGATCAAGAATTTCATTCTCGGGGCGCAGCTGAAATTTTTCCGAAGTTTCTGAAAATCCATGGCCATCTACGTGCATCTGCGGTTTATTTCTCTTTCCAAGGATAGAGAGCTGGTTTCTCTCGTGACTCCACCTTGCGATGGGAATCCAGACTGCGAGCCAGTGCATGGGGAATTCATCGAAGCCTGATAGCTTGAAAACCGTGCTGCGGTCGAACAGCAGCCCGCTGAAGACGGTGATCGCCAAGAGCAAGGGCCAGCGGCAACCGTTGCGGAAGAGCAGGATGGCTGCCCGGAACGCGCACGCGAGCAGCATCCCGTGCGCGGCAAGGGCGATGATGCCGCCACCGCGCAAGGTCGCCATATAAGAGGAGTGTTCGTGCAGCAGGTGGGCGACCGGCTCGCGGGTGACGGCGAGTCCTTTTCCGAACCACCGATGGTCTTCGAGATCGTTCCACAAGATCTGGTAAGCGGACGATCTTCCGGCGCTGCCGCGTTCGACCAGGGCACCGAGATGGATGGTGGCCGAGCCATCTGCTGGCGGGGTGGTCTGGCTGCCGCTGGCGGGTTTTGCGCGTTCCATCACGGTGGCCATGCCGAGGATGCCGGAAATGGCGAGCAGTGCGCCAACCTTCAGCGCGTAGCCCCAAGGGCGGAAAGCAAGCAACGGAGGCAGCGCGAGAATCACCATGACCCAAGCGCTGCGCGATGCGGTGAGAAAAACGGCGAAGGCGAGCAGGAGCGCCAGAAGCCATCCCGCTGCAGCGTGTCTTGGCCGT
>JBOFET010000475.1:0-1317 GCA_051648225.1 Luteolibacter sp. | reverse complement strand
CCCAGGCAGAGTGAGCAAATAGCTGTGGAAAATCGCCTCGACGGACGGCTTCTTGGCATCGAACGAGGTGCGCGAGTCGAAGAGCGCCTGATCGATGGCGCTGTCCGCCATCTCCCGCTCGGCGATCAGAGGCAGGAGCTTTTCGAATCGGCACTCCGAGACACCTCCCTCGCTGAGCGTGGCGAGATTCGAGCCCGAGGCTTTGACGACGAAGGTCTCCTCCGAAAGCCGGACCGAGGTATTTCCCTCACCCAAGATCGCAAGCTTCCGCTCCTCGCGACCTAGCTGGTGGGATAGTTCGAGCAGTCGAGAAATCAAATTATTCAAAGACATCCGCAAGGGTTTTCTTGGGTTTTAATTGACAAGTCAACCCAAAACCCAACTATAACCAAAAAAACAAAGAAACAAACAACTCATGCTCGCCATCGACCGCCAACGCCGAATCTTGGAACTCCTTCATGGAGCCGGTTCCTTGCGAACCATCGAGACGGCCGCCGAGCTAGGAGTCACCGACGAGACAGTCCGCAAGGATTTCGAAATACTGGAAAAACGCGGTGAGCTGATCCGCACCCACGGCGGTGCGAGCCGACCCGAGCGGATTCGTGAAGACCTGCCCTTCACCGAACGCCAGGCCATCCGCCGCGAGGAAAAACTTGCCATCGCCCGCCTCGCCGCGAGCCGGATCCAGGCGAACGAGACGATCTTTCTCGATGCGAGTTCCACCGTCCTCACTCTCACCGAGTTTCTGCCGGATCTGCCGCTCACCATCCTCACCAACGCGCTCAACGTTTTCAACGCCCTCTCCGACCGACCGAATCTCGACCTGATCTGCACCGGCGGCCTCTACGATCCCAAGTCCCGCTCCTTCATTGGCCTGACGGCGGAAAAATCCCTGCAACGCTACAACATCCACCGCATGTTCTTCTCGGGAAACGGCCTCCACCTCGAGCGCGGCATCAGCGAGAGCAACGCCCGCCAGGCAGCCTTCAAGGAGCGCGTCGTCGCCAACGCGGAAGACGTCGTCTTCCTAGCAGACCACTCCAAGCTGGGAAGAAAAGCCTCCTTTTTCTTCGCCCAAGTCGCAGACATCCACTGCCTGATCACCGACAAATCCGCCGATCCCGGATTTATCGAAAGCCTGCAGGGCAGCGGCATCGAGGTGCTGTTTGGTTGAGAATTATCCGCCCCGGTCGCTAGAGTTTCAAAAAGTTCTCAAGCAGCCGCTTCCCGTCCTGCGTGAGGATCGACTCCGGGTGAAACTGGACGCCGTGAACGGGATGTTCCTTGTGCATCAGCCCCATGATTTCGCCTTCTTCC
>JBOFET010000474.1:0-1791 GCA_051648225.1 Luteolibacter sp. | reverse complement strand
CTGAGCGATGGCAACCCCACTAGCGGGAGCCAGCGTTGAACGCGGGGTGAGGGTTGGAGTTACGTGGAAGCATCGAGAACAAAGGGGCTAGTGGCGGTTGCCATACACGGCTTCCATGAGAAGGCAGTCAAACAGAAATTGAAGTTTACTTCAACACGAGTTTTTTGCGGCGTTGGAGTTCATGGGGTTGGGGATAGAAATGGGGCAGGGAATCTCCCCCCGCCTCCCCTGGGGGACGGGAGGGGAGAAGCCCCCGGACGGGGGTTTGGGGGCGAACCCGAACGCGGTCGAGCGGGCGTCCGCTCGGCGGGGTGCGGGGCGGCAGCCCCGTGATTGGCAGCGGTGGTGAAACATTGGAGTCAGGCTTCCATTCGCACTCTTCGCAGGGGCGCTCGCGCCGTTTGGTTTCGCGTGGTGCATGTGTTGATCCGGTGTTTCCAAAAAGGGGTGGAACGTCACATTCTTGTTCCCGCACTCGGCACGGGGCCGGTGCTGACGTGACATCGTGATCGTTCCAAATCGTTTCGATCTTGTTTCATCGGGAAAATGGTTTGATGGAATCAGGCGATTCCGCGCTCGGGTTCATACAACTCCTCGTCATACCACAGGGCGAGCATCAGCACCGCGAGTTTGCGCGCGATGGCGATGACCGCTTTCTTCTTCGCCCTCCCGCCGCCCCGCTCGGCGAGCTTGATGCCCTGGCGCTTCAAAGCGCAGTCCGGACCGAAGGGACCGAGGATGTATTGCGCGGCGTTGACCAGCAGCCGCCGCATGTAGGAGTCGCCGGCCTTGCTGATTCGCAGCTGCTTGTCGGTGTTGCCGGATTGATCGCGTTTCGGCACCAGACCGAGGTAGGCGGCAACGTCGCGGCGGCGGCGGAAACGTGTCGGATCACCAATGGTGAGTATGAAAGTCAGCGAGGTCAGGGTGCCCACGCCCGCGATCTGGGTGAGGTATTCGGTTTCCGGATATTTCCCGGTGGCGGTGGCTTCGATGGATTTTTCGAGTTCCCGGATCTGAGATGTCAGGGAATCCAGCACCACGAGCGATGGCTCTATCAGCGCGAGGACGCTGGCGTTTCCGGCGTGGAGGGCCTTGCGGGCATAGCGGGCGAAACAGGCGGTGTTCGGCGATCGGAGCGTGATGCCCAGGCTTTTGAGGGTGAAGCGGATCGAGGAGATGATGTCCACCCGTTGGCGCACCAGGTTGTCGCGCAGCTTGATCTGGAGCAGGTCGAGCTGCATGTCCTCGGTGCCGTGCTCGACGGGATGGAGCAGCTTCTCGTCGGTGCGGGCGATACGGGCCAGCATCTCGGCATCCCTCCGGTCCGACTTGCGGTCGTTTTGATAAATGGCGCGGACCTTGCGCGGGTTGGCGACAAGCACGCGATGGCCGAGATCCTTCAAGAAGCGGCTGATCCACGGACTCTGCATTCCGACCTCCATGACCATCAGCGCTCCGGGATGTCGCTTGCTGAGCGCCACAAGGCTGGGACGGGTGTTGGTGATCGCTTCCTGCTTGAGAATCTCGCCCCTGGCGTCCAGCACGCAAACGGCGTGCTTGCGGTCACCGAGGTCGAGTCCGATAGTTCTGGTAGATGATGTGTTTTTCATGGCAGCGGTAGTATAACCACAACGCGCAAGTCGCGCCTGCTGCCTTCTCATCTATTCTTGTTCGGTCTTTGGATTCTGCATTTCGTTCAGGCCTTTAGCTCCGGCTCCAACAAGAATCTCAATAGCCTTGTCAGCTTGCGCTCGTCGATAGCGTGCCATGTCCAGAGGTGTCTCAGTC
>JBOFET010000473.1:0-1053 GCA_051648225.1 Luteolibacter sp. | reverse complement strand
AGATGTGGGTGGGCAACGGGCTGATCCTCTGCGGCCTGCTCTGGTGCTTCCTCCACTTCCAGCAGCATCTCCTGCAAGGCATCGAAATCCCCATCATCGCCACCGGCCTAGCCCTCGCCTACCGCACCGGCCTTTCCATGCTCAAGTCGTTTTACGGGGATTGAATTCAGATAAATGAAACCGTCCACCATACTCACGCGGGTCGCGATTTACGGGTGTATTCCGCTGGCGCTGTTTCTGATTGGAAGAGACGTCTCCGGAAAGATCAACGCTGCCGGACGCCACGTTGCGCCCGGACAGCCTTCGGGAGAAGCTTCCCGACGTGCTTGGTCCAGTGAGGCGCGAGCGGCACGGGAGAAGACGCGTTTGGAACTCCGCAAGGCGATGGAGGATGCCTATCAACGGCTGAAGGACGCACAGGCTCTGCCACCGGAAGCATTGGCCAGAGCGGAAGAAGAATTCCTCCGGGAAACGTCCCGCTGCGCGGCGATTTCCCTGGGAGAGGTTCACCGCTTCATCATGGCACTGGAGGAGAGGAAAGAGCTGGGAGGGCACCGGAGATGGTTGGGCGATGTCTTGATGGAGTTGGCCGCGACGCAGCCCCGCAAGGCCTTGGACTTTGGACTGGCCCTGAATGAAGACAATTTGACCACCTATTCCGTCCCGCCCCGAATCCTGCTTGGGATCGCCCTGCGGCATTTGACGGCGGCAGAAGCCATCCGTGTGATGGAGATGCCCATGAGAGGCACTCATGAATACGACATCGCCTCGCTCTCGCCGCCTGGCGCAATCTACCGCAGTGACTTTGATTTCCGGGCGCTCGGAGACTACGTCGTCAGGAAAGAGCATGAGGCTGAGCCTCACAGTTGGAGGCCCACGTCCAGTCCGTCCCGCTTCGTGGAATCATGGACAGAGCGCGACCCGAGCGGAGCCGAGACATATTGCCGCGCCATGAATGATCGCCCGGATGGCGCTATCACCGGCTTTGAGTATCTGGAATATTTCAACCAGCTTGCCCGCCAAGATGAGCCATCAGTCGTCACCCAAGAAATC
>JBOFET010000472.1:0-1817 GCA_051648225.1 Luteolibacter sp. | reverse complement strand
AAAGATCAAACGGGCGGAATGCCCTCAGGCTTTGATCGAGAAGGGTGCTAAGTGGACCGAGCGCTTCGTCGCAAGCGGAAAATGGCCGTCGTGGCCGCAACATGGAAACAGGAAACTCAATCACCTGCTGCATGATGAGGGGCTGAGAGACCAAACAAAGGAGCATTGCTCGTATTGTGACATCACCCCCATTGAGCCACCCGGCATCGAAACTATTGATCATTTCCGCCCGAAGTCAGGACCACAAGGCCACCCCGAGCTGGCTTATACCTGGGAGAACCTATTTTACTGCTGCGTCTATTGCCAGAAAAAGAAGGGCGATGCGTTTGAGGAGGCTCTCTTAAAGCCGGATGAGGAGGACTATGAGTTCGCGAGGTATTTCCAATGGAATTTTGCCACAGGCGAGCTGATGCCGAGCGAAGTGGCCACTCCCGATGATCAGTATCGTGCAGAGAGAACCATCGATCTGCTCAAACTGAACGTGAAACTTCCTCCGCTAAGGTGGAGCACGCGCGAAAATCTTGCTAGCCGACCTGAATGTCTGGATAAGCACTCCTACCGGGATTTTCTCGAGTGGGCATTTGATTGAAAACTCCCAGCGAGTCATGAATTCATCGGGTTCCTTCAATTCCCAAGCCTTGCATGGAAATCCCGGAACCTTTAATTCCCTGATGAATGCAGGGCGGCACTCTCAAATCCCAACGCAACTCCTCCTGGTCGGTCACGCTGGTGAAGACCGCGCTGATCTGCGTGGGCTGCGTGGCCATTTTTCTTCCGGCGTGGCTGCCGGACCGGAATTCCGAGCAACTCAGCCGGGGCACGGTCGAAGTGCTGCAAGCGCTTCTGCTCGCCGCCGCCGCCGCAGTGATGCTCGGCGGCTCCTCCTACGCCGGGCCTAACCGCCCGGTCTGCCGAGTGCTGACGATCGGTTTGTTGATCGCGCTGGTGGGCGAGATCAATGACTTCGTGACCGATATTCTCCGCTGGCAATTTCCGGCGCCTTGGATCGTCGGGGCGCTGTTGTTAGTCGCGATCATCATGATCGCGCGGCATCGGTGGGTGATGCTGCACTTTTTCTCCACGCTGGGAAATCATGCGGGCTCGGGCTTCATCGGCTCGGCGCTGTTGATCATCTATCTGTTCAACCGCGTGATCGGCAGCTCGAAGTTCTGGCGGGCGACGCTGGGCGACGGCTTCCCGCCAGAGGTGCCGCGGATTTGCAAAAGCTATCTGGAACTGCTCGCTTGCTATCTGATTCTCATCGGCGCGTTGGGGCTTTCCATCACCTTGTCGCGTCGCAAAGAGGAGTTCTAACCGCCATGTTTCACATCGTCCTCATCGAACCGGAAATCCCGCACAATGCGGGAGCTGCCGGGCGGCTTGCACTGGCGACGGACTCGACACTGCACTTGGTGGAGCCGCTTGGATTTTCGCTCGAGGACAAGTATGTGCGGCGCACCGGGCTGGACTACTGGCAGGACGTGAAGAAGCACGTTTGGAAAAATTTCGACGAGCTGCGCGCGGCGGCGGATCCGGCGGCGCGGTTCTGGCTGCTGAGCACGAAGGCGAGCCACTCGCCATGGCAGGCGGATTTCCAGCCCGGGGACTATCTGGTTTTCGGCCGCGAGACGCGCGGGCTGCCGGGAGAGCTGATCGCTGCGGCGGGCGAGAGGGCATTGAAAATCCCGATGTCGCCCGGCGGCACCCGCAGTCTGAATCTATCCACCGCGATCGCCATCGTGCTCTACGAAGCGGTGCGGCAACAGGATCCGGCGTGGTGAGCCGGGATGGCTCGGGCGCAAGCAAGCGTTGCCGGG
>JBOFET010000471.1:0-6072 GCA_051648225.1 Luteolibacter sp. | reverse complement strand
GTCGAAATGCTGCGCACCTCATCCCTGGATCACGCCTTGCTGTTAGCTCAGGACGAAGTTTATCACGAGGACGGCAGCAAGCGGCGCTTCGGCTCCTTCCATGTGCCGAACGACTATCTTTTTTCCATCTGTGAGACCTACCCGGAGTTCCTCCCCGCCGTGTCGATCCATCCCGCCCGGCGGGACGCCTCGGAAGAACTCGACCGCTGCCTCGACCGGGGTGCGAGGGCGCTGAAGCTCCTGCCGAACTGCCTCGATGTGAACTGCGCGCTGCCCCGCTACGATTCCTTCTGGGAAAAAATGGCCACCGCTGGACTACCTCTGTTAGCCCATACCGGCGGGGAAATGACCGTCCCGGTGGCAAACCCAGCCTATCAGAATCCAGAGTTTCTCCGCCGCCCACTGGACATCGGGGTGAAGGTGATCGCCGCCCACGCCGCGAGCCGCAGCGGCCTGTTGGACCGTGATTACTTCGACCATCTGCTGGAGATGATGGAGGAGTTCCCGCACCTTTACGCGGACACCAGTGCCTTGAACACCCCTTTCCGCAGCGCGGCGTTTCGCAAGATCCTGGAGTGCGGGTTTCCAGAGCGCTTCGTCCATGGCAGTGATTACCCCGTCCCGGTCGGGGCGTGGTATGCCGCACTCCGCGGCTTGATCGACGGCCAAGCACGAGCCACCGCCTCGAAGATCGGAAACCTGCTCGAACGGGACCTCCACCTCAAGCAGGCGATGGGCTTCGGCGAAAGCCACTTCACCCGGCTTGGGGAGATCCTGCGCCGGATCGACGTGTGAGATGAAAGAAATGCACAAGACTTTCCTTTGACGGAGGCGGGGCGGTCTTGCTAAGGAGAGCGCATGAGAAGAACGCTGCGTCCTAACTCCCTATCAAGAACTCTCGCTCTAGTCCCGCCGGCCGTCGCACTGGTGAGCCAGCAGGCCGATGGAGCATTCAATTTGTTCATCAAGATGGAAAACATCACCGGTGAGGTGACCACCAAGGGCTACGAAGGCTACATCAAACTCGAATCATTCCAGTGGGCACTGTCGCGCACGATTTCCTCACCGACTGGGGGTGGTTCCACGAGAGAGACGTCCGCTCCCGCCTTTTCCGAGTTGACCCTCTCGAAAACGGTGGACAGCTCGTCCACCGCCATTTTCCTCAACGCAGTGGGCAGTTCCTCACTCGCCACGGTCACGCTGGTGCTGGTCGATACCACCACAAATGTGGTCTTCTACCGCCTCACGCTCAATGATGTGCTGGTCTCCAGCCAGGGGCACTCCGGTGCCGCAGGTTCGGATAAGCCTGCCGAATCCATTTCCCTCAATTTCACCAAGATCAAGATCGAGACCTTCGACAGCACGGGGAAGACCACCACCGGTTTGGCGGGTTGGGATCTCACGAAAAACGCCAAGTTTTGAGCATCATGCAGCGTCGGATCCTCACCGCCCTGTTGGCCGGCCTCCCGGGGCTTTTGCCGCTGGCGACCCGTGCGGAACTGGCGGCGTGGTTGAGCTTCGGCGGCCAGATCCCAGGCGGGTCCACCCACCCCGCGCATCCCAGGTGGATCGACATCGATGGATTTGAATTCGGCTTGTCCCGCGAAATTTCAACGGGTGGCCAAGGGCGCTTGCCGGGAATGCCTTCCGTCTCCGAGCTGTCGGTCGTCAAATTCGTCGATGTCGCTACGGCACCGCTTTTCAGCGCCGCCTCCGCTCGCAACACCCCTTATCCGCGGGTCACGCTCGATCTGAACATCAACGGCGAGCAGCCGATCACGCGCATCGAGTTGGAAGACGTGTTCGTCACTTCCCAAAGTTTTGAGGGTTCCGCCGGTGGCTCTGCGCGGCCGACGGAAATCATTTCGCTCAACTTCACCAGGATCACCTTCACCTACATCGCACCCACAAGCGGCTCCACCTTCACCACCTACGACCTGGCCACCGGCCAGTCATCCACCGGCACGAGCGCGGACGTGGACAACGACGGCCTGCCGGATGCGTGGGAATCCCTCTACGGACTCCTCGTGGGAACGAATGACGCGAACAGTGATCGCGATGGCGACGGTCTGAGCAATCTCCACGAGTTCCAACTCGGCACGCTGCCGAACTCGGGCACTTCATTTTTCAAAGCCCAGCTCTCGCCGAATCCGTCCAACCCTAACCAATTCCAGATCCAGTGGAACAGCGTCGGGGGAAAAACCTATGTCATCGAGTGGAGTCCGAATCTGAGCACTCCATTCACGCCCGTCCGGACTGTCACCGCCACGGCGGGCAGCACCACCGAGAACCTCACCAAGGCGGGTAATCTGGGATTCTACCGGGTCCGCCCCCAGTGAACGAAATGACCCCGGGCGGACTTTTCCATCACCTCGCCGCGTGGGATCCCGAGCCTTTGCGGGCACGGCTCCGCAAGGGCGGATTTCATCTGGAGGCGCTCGAGACTCTCGGCCTGCCGGCCCACTGGCTGCGGTCATCCATCCGGCGCGCCGCCTTGCTCGGCCACGCTCCGGACGGCACTCCCATCAACACACTGATACACCTGTTCACCCTTGGCGATGAGATCGACGGCCAAGCCGCGCTGCACGCGCTGGGCGATGCCATCCACGGTCTGTTGGAAATCGGTTTTCTCGATGCCGGGGGCGGATCGGTCAGCTCGCGCTATCAGCTTATTCCGGTCGCCAACGGCTGGATGGCCGGTGATTTCCACCAACGCCAGAGCGAGGACGTGGCGGACTATGTGATGGGCATCGGCCCCTCCAGCATCCTGCTCGATTCGCTCGCGCCACGCAGCCATGGCAGGGCTTTGGAACTGGCGTCCGGCATCGGCTGGCTGTCCGGAAACCTCGTGAAAGCCGGCATGCAAGTGGTCGCCACCGACCTCAATCCCCGGGCACTCGACCTCGGACGGTTTTCCGCCCGGCTCAACGGCATCGACGATATCGATTTCCGGCAGGGCGACGGCTTTTCCACCGTCACAGGCGAGACCTTCGACCTGATCGTTTCCAATCCGCCCTACGTGCAGTCTCCCGGCGGAAACATGACCTTCAGGGAATCCACCGAGGGCGATCCCATTTGTGCACGGCTCTTGCGGGAAGTCCCCAACCACCTCGCGCCGGGTGGCATCGCCATCGTGCTCATCAACTGGTCCCACACCACGGATGAAGACTGGCAGGACGGCCCGTTGTCCTGGGTGCCGGCCGAAGGAACTCGCCGCTGGTTGTTCCAATCCGACTGCTCCTCCCCCGCCGACTACGCGTGGACGTGGATCAACGGGGACTTGAGATTCAGGGACGAGACCTCTGCCGCCGAGGAAATGAGCCGTTGGCTGGAGTTCTACCGGCAGTCCGGTGTGCAACGCATCAGCGGCGGCTTCATGCTCGTTCAAAAATGCGAACCCGGTGGCGAGTGGACCCGCACCGAGTCCCGAGCCCCGGACAATATCGATGCCTCGTCCGGCCCGGATTTGATGCGCGTGCTCCACAACCAAACCTGGCTCGCAACGGCCCCGGATTTGTTAGGTTGCCATTTTACCGTCCCGGAAGGAGTACGCGCCGAGGCACGCATGAGTCTCGCGCCCGGCGGCTGGACACGCGAGACCATCCGCCTCATCAGCCCGGCGCGGCTGTCCTACGACGGGCAGATCGACGAGAACATCCTGCGCTTGCTGGCCATCCTCAACGAAGGCGGGACGCCCGCCGCGATGGTGCGGGAAATCCAGACCAAACCAGACTTCGCCGCCATGAAAGACCTCCCGGAACGCATCGCCGCCCTGGTGCGCGATCTCGTGCATCACGGCATGCTGATCCCACAACTCTAAAAGCCGGTTCAACCACATTCACCTTCGGCGGGAAAGGAGCGCCTGGCCCGCCTTCTTCAATCAAAGCGCGAATCCGCTCAGGACAGCTCGTCCAGATCGCCTCACCTGCCTGACGATCCACCCAACGATCTATTTTTCGTGCCTTGTCGCCGGATTCCTGCTTTCCCTCGCCCCGACCCCGCCGACTTTCCCTTGCCCATGTCCACCGAGCTGACCCGTAATTTCTCCATCATTGCCCACATCGACCACGGGAAGACCACGCTTTCCGACCGGCTGATGGAAATGACGAGCACCGTGACCATGCGCGAGAGCAGCGCCCAGCAGCTCGATTCCATGGACCTGGAGCGCGAAAAGGGCATTACTATCAAGTCCCACCCGGTCGCGATGGAATACAAGGCGAAGGATGGAAAAACCTACAAACTCAACCTGCTCGACACCCCCGGTCACGTCGATTTCTCCTACGAAGTCTCCCGCGCCCTCGCCGCCTGCGAAGGCGCGATTCTGATGGTGGACGCCGCGCAAGGCGTCGAAGCCCAGACGGTCGCGAACCTCCACCTCGCCACCGAGCAAAACCTGCTCATCATCCCGGTCCTCAACAAGATCGACCTGCCCGCCGCAGACGTGCCGAAGTGCAAGAAGCAGCTCGAGGAAATCCTCTGCATCCCCGCCGAGGACTGCATCCCCTGCTCCGCCAAGGCTGGCATCGGCATCGAAGAAATCCTCGAAGCCATCATCGCCCGCGTCCCCGCTCCGGTGGAAAATCCGGACAAGCTGCTGCGCTGCTCCGTCTTCGATTCCCTCTACGACACCTACCGCGGCGTGGTCTCCTACGTCCGGGTGTTCTCCGGCACCGTTAGGAAAGGCCAGCGCGTGAAACTCATGGCCACTGGGAAAACCTACGAGGTCAAGGAAGTCGGCGTCTTCACCCCGAAGATGAGTCCGCGTGACGTCCTATCAGCTGGCGACGTCGGCTACGTCATTGCGAACATGAAGTCCGCCAGCGAGGTGAAAGTCGGCGACACCATGACCGATAACACCCACCCCTGCGCCGAGCCGCTGCCCGGCTACAAGGAAATCCAGCCAATGGTGTTCTCCGGCATCTATCCGGTCGATTCCTCGGACTACGAGGCGCTCAAAATGGCGATGGGCAAGCTCCAGATCAACGACCCCGCTTTCACCTATTCCTCGGAAAGCTCCACCGCACTCGGCTTCGGTTTCCGCTGCGGATTCCTCGGCCTGCTCCACATGGAAATCATCCAGGAGCGCCTCCGCCGCGAGTTCGACATGGATGTAATCTCCACCTACCCGTCCGTCATCTACAACGTCACGATGACCGACGGCACCGAGCGCATCATCGACAATCCGACGCTTTTCCCCGACCCGCAAGGCATCCTCGAAATCCGCGAACCGGTCGTAAATGTCTATATCATGGTGCCCGGCGAATACATCGGCGACATGATGCAACTCGTCCTCGAAAAACGCGGCGATGTCACAAACACCGAAACCATCGACGACACCCGCGTCATGCTTTCCTGCGTCCTTCCACTATCGGAAATCCTCGTCGATTTCAACGACAAGCTCAAGTCCATGACCCGCGGCTACGGCTCCATGGACTACGAACACGCCGGCTATCGCGCCGCGAAAATGGTCAAGATGGACATGCTCATCGCCGGTGATCCGGTCGAGGCGTTCTCCACCATCGTCCACCGCGACAAGGCCGAATCCTATGGCCGCCTGTTAGCCAGTAAGCTCAAGGAAGTCATTCCAAATCACCTCTTCGTCGTCGCCATCCAAGCCGCCGTCGGCGGCAAGATCGTCGCCCGCGAATCGATTTCCGCCATGCGCAAGAACGTCACCGCCAAGTGCTACGGCGGCGACATCACCCGGAAGCGCAAGCTGTTGGAGAAGCAGAAGGAGGGGAAGAAGAAGATGAAGATGTTCGGCAAGGTGAACATCCCGCAGGACGCCTTCATCAAGGTGCTCAAGAGCGGGGATTGAGGCGTGGCGGTGGCTTCAAACCGCCAAGCCCCTTTAGGATTCTGCGGAATGCCAAATCGGGGTTTTGGAGCAGTTTATCATCCCTGTAAATGGACCTCGCGGGATGGGACGACTGATACCAATTCGCTAAATTAATATGACTCCGCCGTTTTGTTCGAAGCGTTTACTTGATCGAGCAGCCAGCTTCGACCCACCAAGCGCAATACCGTTGCGGCGTCATCCCAATAGCGCTGCAGGACAGGCAAGGTCGCTTC
>JBOFET010000470.1:0-1684 GCA_051648225.1 Luteolibacter sp. | reverse complement strand
CGGGAACCAGGGAAAGACACCACCGCCCCGGCCACCGCGCCAAAGGTTGCGTTTCTATTTCCCGGCCAAGGCTCGCAATACCTCGAAATGGGCCGCGAAATCTACGACTCCGAGCCGGTCTTCCGCGCTGCGGTGGATGAATGCGCGTCACTGCTTGTTCCTCTCATTCGCCACGACGTGCGGTCCACGCTCTATCCATCCGAGCCTGAAAGAGAAGCCGCAGCGCGGGACATCCACCGCACGGCGATCACCCAGCCTTGCATCTTTGTCATAGAGTATGCGCTGGCGAAGCTCTGGATGTCTTGGGGCGTCCAGCCGTCACTGCTCATCGGCCACAGCATCGGCGAGTATGTCGCCGCTGTGTTAGCCGGCACTTTCAAGCTGGAAAACGCGCTGCAACTGCTCGCCACCCGGGCGCGCCTAATGCAGGAGCTTCCCGCCGGCGGCATGCTCGCCGTCCGCGCCGGTGCCGACCAACTCACATTGCCAGAGGGCATCGACCTCGCCGCAGTCAACAGCGCACAGCTTTGCACGGTGTCAGGCACCCACGAAGCGGTCGCGGCCTATCAGAAAGAACTGGAAGACAAAAAAATCGGCTGCCGTTTGCTGAATACGTCGCATGCCTTCCACTCCGCGATGATGGAGCCCATCGTCTCCGCCTTCACCGGGGAGGCAGCCATGATTCCGGCCAAGGCTCCGGAAATCCCCTGGATCTCGACTTGCACCGGCAAGGCAATCGACGCCGCCACACTCTCGGATCCCGGCTATTGGGCGCGCCAGCTCCGCCAGACGGTGCGCTTCGCCGACGCTCTAACCCCCGCGTTTCAGGAGAAGGATCTCGTCATCCTGGAAGTCGGTCCCGGGCAGGCGCTCGCACCGTTCGTGCGCCAGCATCCCGAACGTGGAACCACACCAGTGATTTCCACCCTGCCCACTTCGTCCGCCGATCTAGCGGACCTCATTTCAGCCGCAGGCGAAGTCTGGAAAAATGGAGTCACGCTCGATTGGCCGGGCTTTTTCAAGGACCAGAGCCGCGCCCGACTTCATTTGCCCACCTATCCGTTCGAGCGGCAAAGCTACTGGATCGACAATTCCGGCGAAGCAGAAACCGTCATCGCCGAGCGTCCGTCCTCGCCAGCGCTCCCACTTGTGGCCACGCCACCGCCCACTCGTCCCGCCAGCACGGATCTTGCGGCACGACTCCGCGCACTGGTGCTCGATCTATCAGGCATCGTGGTGGAAGACGACCACGCAAGTTTCACCGAACTCGGCTTCGACTCGCTGTTCCTCACCCAGGCCAGCCAAGCGATCCAATCCCGCTTCGGGGTGAAAATCACATTCCGCCAGATGCTCGGCGAACTCTCGTCCGTCGCAACACTCGCCAAGCACCTGAGCGCAGGGATGCCAGTCACCGCTGCCGTGGTCGAGGCCGCTCCACTTGCTCCCGCCACACCGACCACGCCGTTGGAGCAGTTGATGGCCAGCAACCTTCAGCTCATGCAGACCATGCTCGCCGCCCAGCCGCAAACGAGCGGACCGAGCGTGGTGAAATGGCCAGAGAACCACACCCGCAGCACGGTGGCTAACACCCGCTTCGGCCCCTACAAACCCATCGACAAGGGCGAACAGGGAGGACTAACCGATCTTCAGCAGAAAGCGCTCGGCCAGTTGATCGCTCGCTACA
>JBOFET010000469.1:0-2122 GCA_051648225.1 Luteolibacter sp. | reverse complement strand
AGCGAGTGGACCCAGGTCACGCCCGGATTCACCGTGGCGGCAGAGTTGCTAGTGCCATCCCCGACGACGCTGGGGGCCAAGCTTGCGCCATGGATCAGTCGGCCTCTCACCGAGGGCGATCTCGTCGTCATCGCGGATACGATCCTCGCCCACTACGACGTCGAGGGTTACCCGGTGGTGCTGCTTGATGCGCCGGAGCAGGACTTGGAGCCGGGCGTCCTGAGACTGTTGATCGATGTGGGAAAAATCGGAAACGTGGGAGTCACCCGGCCGAAATTTGGTAATCCGAAGGCCGTCACCCAGGGATTGAAACTGCGGCGAGGCGACATCGTCAGGCGATCCGAGCTCGACGAGCAAATGGCCTGGTACGGGCGCAGCGTATTCCGCCGGCCGCAATTGCTGGTTTCTCCGGGGACAGAACCCGCGACTGCGGATATTCTCATCGGGCTGGAGGAGAAAAAGCCGTGGCGGGCGACGCTGGGTTACGAAAACAGCGGGCCATTTCAGCTAGGCGAGGACCGCCTGCTGCTGGGAGTGGCTGGGATGACGAAGAACGAGCACATCCTCGCGATGCAGACGGTGGTCGGAGTGCCGGTGTCCTCCTTGCAGGCTTACGCGCTGAGTTGGGAAATCCCCTTTCACACCCTCCACCAGTCGCTGCAACTGGATGCGGTGTATGCGGAAGTCTTCACGGATTCAGAACTAAGCGGAATACCGTTAGAGAACACCGGCACTTCCTGGTCAATCGCGGCGATGCAAAAGCTGTTCCTGCCCTCGGTTGGAAATTGGCGGCAGCGACTGGCAGTGGGCACCGAGGTCAAGGGGACGAACCAGTTCCTCCTCTTCGGCGGGGCTCCCGTATCGCCCGGAGAAGTGAGACTGGTGCAAGCCCGGCTCAACTACGGGTTGGCCCGCGATTGGGATGAGGGCGGGTTCTGGCTGGAAACGACCGCGCTCGGTTCGCCTGGCGGGTTGATTTCAGGAAATGATGATGAGGACTTCGAGGTTTACGATCCCGAAGCCCAAGCCAACTACGGAGTCCTCCGGATGGCGGCCCAGGGCTGGTGGTCACCCGGCAGAGATTGGCGGCTCGCCGCACGCGCGACCGGCCAGGTGGCTAACACCCGCCTGCTTCCTGTGGAGCAGTTCGCCGCAGGTGGCTACCAGACGGTGCGCGGCGTCACCGAGCGCGAGTTTTTCGCCGACAACGGCTGGCAAAGCAGCTTGGAACTCTACGGTCCGGCCATCACCGTGAAGCAGCGCTACCAACTGCGGCTCCTCGCATTCTATGACCAGGCGATGTTAGAGAACCGCGGAGAAAACTCAAGCTGGCTGTCGAGCGCCGGGCTGGGTGCACGCATCAAAATGGCGGACACGGTGGACTTGCGCTTTGACCATGGGTGGCGTCTGGATGACCAAGGATCTCAATTTCACATCGGCATCCAGCTTGCTTATTGATGGGCGGCAGAAATCAAGTAATCCGAAATTCAATGATACCCATAAAATCAAATTTCTAAAAAATTATGGGAAGTTTGGAAATCAATTTAGGCGGCTTGCGATTGAGGAAGAGATGACGAAATCCCCCTCAACCCAGACCCCACATACCGGCGATGAAAATCCGGGGGGAACGATTTGCCGTGGTCACGGGTTAGGGTTGAGCGGGTTCGCCATTTTTAGCGTCGGCACAGGCCGGCAAAGGATCATGAGGTCTCAGCAAACCGCCCACACGATGGGGGAAACGGGGAGGAACGTTGGTCACACCGCGTTCCGCTCCGTCATCGTCGAGGGCGCCCTGCGGAGCGCGCCAATCCATCGATTTTCGTGGAGTTTAACGAAGTAGTGTTCAGCAGCGGACTGGTGCCGGGGGGCGCTGGTTGCTGTCCCTCTCCCGCAGGGGATTTAGACGAACCACCGGAAAGGGCCGGGATCGAATGGGGAGAAATTCCCACCGATTCCGGCCCTTCTGCGGGGTGGGTTACTTTTTCGACTTGGCGATGAGTTCCTTTAGCTTGGCGATGAACTCATTCATACCGCCCTTGAGCGTGCCGAGGTCGTCGGAGAGTTTTTTCCCCTCTGCATCCAGCAGGAAAACCGTGGGGTAGCCGCCGGCGAGGTATTGTTT
>JBOFET010000468.1:0-6930 GCA_051648225.1 Luteolibacter sp. | reverse complement strand
AAATCGCGATTCCGCCCTTGTCCATTTTCTCCGTGACCGCCCAGCCCGAGTCGCTGCGCGTCGTCGCAGAGACCAAGGATCCGAAACACATCGACGCCTTCATCGACATCATCAACGACCGTTTCCGCGCCTACCCGGGTATGCGGGCGTTCTCCAGCCGGGGTTCTATCATTTCCAGCAACGACGGCGGCACCCGCGCGGTGGCGTTGAACATCAGTGGCCCGGAATTGCCGCAGATCTATCAAGCGGCGCTCACCACCTTCCGCCGGGCGGAAGAGGTCATGCCGGAAGCGCAGATCAATTCACAACCTTCCTCGCTGGTCCTCGGCCAACCGCTGTTGCAGATCCACCCGCGCTGGGAACGTCTCGAGGAACTCGGCTTTAGTGCGAGAGAGTTCGGCTTCGCTGTCGCTGCCCTCACCGACGGAGCCTTCGTCGATGAGTTCTTCCTCAATGACGACAAGATCGACATCTTCCTTTATGACAAGGCTATCAGCCGCCAGAAGCTCGAGCGCATCTCCGATTTCACGCTCCATTCACCCCAAGGCGCGGTGGTTCCCCTGAGCACCCTCGCCGACATCACCGAGACGGTGGACAGCGCCCGCATCCGGCGGGTGGATGGTCGGCGCACCGTCACGCTCTACATCGTTCCGCCGCGCTCGGTGCCGCTGGAGACCGCCGTGCGGACAGTGCGGGAAAACGTCGTCAACCACCTCCGCGCAAGTGGCACTCTGGCGCCGGACATCTCCCTCGATCTCACGGGGGCGAGCGACCAGCTAGAAGCCACTCGCCTCTCGCTCGGCGGAAACCTCTGGGTCGCGGTGGTGCTCTGCTACCTGCAGCTCGTCATCATCTATCGCCACTGGGGCTATCCACTCCTCATTCTCGCGACGGTCCCGCTTGGCATCAGTGGCGGCATCGCTGGCTTGTGGTTGCTCAACTTCATCGGCGGCATGCTGCCAGCCATCGGCCTGCCGGAGATCCGCCAGCCCTTCGACATGATCACCATGCTTGGATTCCTCATTCTGCTAGGAACTTCCGTCAACAACCCGATCCTCATCGTGGACCGCGCCATGCATAACCGGCGGATCGCTAAAATGTCACCCGAGGACGCCGTGAACGACGCCGTTTCCTCGCGCCTCCGCCCGATTTTGATGACCACCGCCACCACCGTCATGGGCCTGGCCCCGCTGGTATTCCTCGCCGGCGCCGGGACGGAACTTTACCGCGGCGTGGGAGCCATCGTGCTTTTCGGTCTCGGTTTTACCGCGCTGGTTTCTCTAACGTTCCTCCCCGCGTTGGTGATTACCGTGATGCGGATCGGTGCTTGGTTCGGCAGGGAAAAGGCGAACGCTTGATTCGATTTTTCAGGATTCTGCCGAGGGGGTCTTCACCCACACAGTCGCCCGGACCAGCCCTCCTGATGTCGAGCAAATCGAGGCAGGGCCGTGATCACTCGTGGAGGAGAAATTAGACCGTTTGCAAAAGTTGTTTTCGATATCCAGTCTTCGCCGCTCCTTGGGACTCCGTTTCGGCAATCACTTTTGGAAACCAATCTAACGAAATTGAACGAGAAATAAGCAAATACGAAGCCGGGTCCGGTTCAGGTGTTCTGCTCCAGGCAGCTTTTCATTTCCATGAGGTGATCGGCCCACCCCAGTTTGTAAGACCAAGTATCCGAATAGGAGAAGATCAAACCGGTGTGGGCGAATACCACTTTCGTCTCAGATTCATTCAACTTCTCTAACGACCAACTGATGATGGAATCTCGCCCACCGTACCAAGTATGGGCTAACCTCGCGCCATCGACCCACTGAGTGATATGGCCCGGGCCATCGGTCTCGGTTTGCTCGGGTTCTTCCCAGCCAAAAGAGTAACGTCCTCCTATTCTTGGTTCAATTGCAGCGCCCTCGGAGACGAGTCTCAGTTGTTTGAGTAGCCCAGCGGTTGTGAGCATTTGCCAAACCTTTTCTGGAGCGACAGCAATCGTAATTTCATGGCGAATGGTATGTTGATCGTCTGGCCAAGGAAGGATCATCGCCGGTTTTCCAGTTTCAATGTAGGATTCGAGCTGATTGATCGCGAAGCTCCATGCCTGGTCTCCGTAGTATTCTCCCGGAGGAAACAAAATTCCGACTGGTAGGGGATCTGGAAATCGATGTTCAACCGAAACGGAGGTTTCATTCCCCACGTCTTCAAAACTGACTTTCAACAGGGTTTTGCAGCCATCGACATACCAATCATAGATCAACTCCGTTTCGGTTTGAGTCACGAGCCGGTGGCGGCCAGAGACATTGGGGATGCGGGAAGTTAGTATAAGATCTTCTCCTTGAACGGTTCCGCTGTCAGCCAGCCACTCACGGACTTTGTCTTCTTGAAGCCATGCATCCATGCAATCGTGCTTCGATGCTTTAATCGTTTTCAGGGTAGCCATTGGACGAAGGATTTTTTGAGAAGCTTGCTTTCTGTGAGATAAGGCTGGGTTATGGAATCAAGGACTTTACCGCTTCGCCGGTGCAGGGAGAGGGCAGGATGAAATTGGAAACTCCAAAGGCTGAGACGGCATCCCGGATGGCTTCGCGGACGGAGAGGGCGAGCATGAGTGGCGGTTCGCCGACGGCTTTGCTGCCGTGGATGGTGTGAGGCTGGGTGGCCTTGGTGAGCAGGGCGACGCGGAAATCGGTGGGCACATCACTGAAGGCGGGGATGGAATAGGTGCTGGCGCTGTGGGTGAGGAGCTTGCCGTTTTCGTCCCATTTCAACTCCTCGGAGGTGAGCCAGCCCATGCCTTGCACGAAGCCGCCTTCGATCTGGCCGCAGTCGATGGCGGGGTTGAGGGAATCGCCGACGTCGTGCAGGATATCGACTCGGCGGACGTGGTGTGTGCCGGTGTAGCCGTCGATCTCTACCTCGCTAACAGCGGCTCCGAAGGCGTAGTAGTGGAAGGGTTTGCCCTTGCCGACGGACCAATCCCATTCGAGATCGGGTGTGGCGTAGAATCCGGCGGCGGAAAGCTGGATACGGCGGGTGTAGGCGATGGAAGTTAGGGTTTCAAAAGGGATCGAGGTGCCGGAGGAACCATGGACTTGTCCGCCACCGAAATTGACCGAGCTCGTGGAGCACTGGAGGATTTCCGCAGCGAGCGGAATGAGGCGCTCGCGGAGCTGGCGGCAGGCGTCGGCAACGGCCATGCCATTGAGGTCGGAGCCGGAGCTGGCGGCGGTGGCGGAGGTGTTCGGCACCTTGTCGGTGCGGGTGTGCATGAGGCGGATGCTACTAACGGGAAGACCTAACTCGCGCATGGCGATGCCGAGGATCTTGGTGTGGAGGCCTTGGCCCATTTCGGTGCCTCCGTGGTTCACTTGGACTGAGCCGTCGGCATAAATGAGGACGAGCGCACCGGCTTGGTTGTAGTGCTTGAGGGTGAAGCTGATGCCGAACTTGACCGGAGTGATGGCGAGGCCGCGCTTGGTGTTAGGGTGATTGGAATTCCACTCGCGGATGGCGGCGCGGCGGGTGGTGAAGTCGGAGCTTGATAGAAGTTCCTCCCAGATGCGGTTGAGGCGGTTGCCTTCGACTTCCTCGCCGTAGTGGGTGGTGTTGGTCTCGCCGCTGCCGTGATAGAAATTCCGCTGGCGGACTTGCTCGGGCGGTAGGGAAAGCTGGTTGGCGATGCGGCCGAGAATTTCCTCGATGACCAACATGCCCTGCGGCCCGCCGAAGCCGCGGAAGGCGGTGTGGGAGGTGACGTGGGTTTTTGCGACGCGGCCTTGGAAGCGGACGTTCGGGATGTAGTAGGCGTTGTCGAGGTGGAAGAGCGCGCGGTCGTTGACGGGGAGTGATAGATCGAGCGACCAGCCGCCGTCGGAGACGAGCTGGATGTCGGCGGCGTGGAGGCGACCGTCGGAGCGGTAGCCGATTTTGTATTTCGCGTAAAACGGATGGCGCTTGCCGGTGGACTCCATGTCGTGGTCGCGGTCGAGCTGGAGGCCTACGGATTTCCCGGTGACGAGTGCGCCGAGTGCGCAGATGGCGGCCCAGGCGTTGCCCTGTGTTTCCTTACCGCCGAAGCCACCGCCCATGCGCGGGGCTTCGATGACGACTTGGTTTTTCGACAGGCCGAGGATTTCGGCGATGATGGTCTGGACCTCGGACGGGTGCTGGGTGGAGCTGCTGACGTGGACGCCGCCCTCGCCATCGGGCTCGGCCCAGGCGGCCTGGGTTTCCAGATAGAAATGGTCCTGGCCGCCGATGTGGAGTTCGCCTTCAAGCAAATGCGGGCTTTCGGTGAGGGCGGATTCGATTTCGCCGCGGATGAGGAAGTGGGGATCGGTGTGATAGGAATCGGCGGCGATGGCTTGAGAGATGCCGAGGATGGGTGGGAGCGGGGAGTAGTCGATTTGGATCAGGGAAGCGGCGAGGCGGCAGGCTTCGAGGGAATCGCCGATGACGGCGGCGATGAGCTGGCCGTGGAATTGGACGAGGTCGGTGGCGAAGAGTGGTTCGTCGTGGCGGGCGGGGCCGGTGTTGTTGAGACCGGGGATGTCGGCGGCGGTGAGGATGGTGTGGACGCCGGGAGCGGTGGCGGCTTTGGAAATGTCGAGGCGGGTGAGGGTGGTGTGGGCGTGCGTGGAGCGGACGGGCCAGACGGTGAGGGTGCGGCGGCGGAGGGCGGTGTCGTGGACGTAGAGGGCTTGGCCGGTGACGTGGCCGGTGGCGCTTTCGTGGGGGAGGGATGATGACGGAAGACTGGGGCTGTGGGGCGAGCCGGAGATTCGCGGTCCCGGGGAGGAGTCGATGAATTTTTGGAAGAGATCGCGGATGAGGGATTTGCGGTAGGTGGCGGTGCCACGGAGGTCGGTGAGGGGAGTGAACTCGGTGTCTAGCAGGGCGAGGATTTCAGCAGTCGCTTCGAGAGGTTTGCCGATAAGAGCGGCCTCGGTCTTGAGGGCGCGGGCGGGAGTGGCGGAGACTCCGCCGTAGGCGAGGCGGGCTTCGGTGACGAGGCCGGCGGCGTTGGTGGCGATGCGGAAAGCGGCGGAGACGGTGGAGATGTCCATTTCGCGGCGTTTGGAGACTTTGTAGAACTGGGCGCGGCCGGGGAGGTGGCGGGGAATGACGATGGTGGTCATGAGCTCGTCCGGGCGCATGACGGTTTGGCGGTAGCCGGTGAAGAATTCGGCGAGCGGGACGGTGCGCTCCGTGGTCAGCGAGGTTAGAACGACGGATGCGTCGAGGACTAGCAGGACGGGTGCGGTGTCGCCGATGGGGGAAGCGGTGACGAGGTTGCCGCCGAGGGTGGCGCGGTGACGGATCTGGCGGGAGGCGAAGAGGCGGAGGACTTGGTCGATGATGGGGTATTCGCCGGCGAGGGCTTCTTCGATGTTGGTGAGAGGGGCGGCGGCACCGATCTGCCAGTGAGTGGTCGTTTTCCCGATGGTGTGAAGGGACGCGATCCCATCGAGTGAAATCATCGTTTCGAAGCGGACGTGGCGTTTGTTGAGGAGGACGGCGAGTTCGGTGGCTCCGGCGATGAACGGGACTTCGAGGTTTTGGGATTTTTGGGAAAGGGCTTCCTGGACGGTGGTGGGGCGGAGGTAGTGGGTGGAGGAGGGAACAGGCTGAACGGCGTGCGTCGCGAGGAGAGTGGCTGGCTCGGCGAGTGATTGGAGCATCGCCTCGCGGATGGGCCGGTAGCCGGTGCAGCGGCAGAGGTTTCCGCAGAGTTGGTCGGCGATGGCGGCGGGATCGGTGAGCTGGCGCTGGTGGGCCTCTGCCATGGAGCAGATGAAGCCGGGGGTGCAATAGCCGCATTGGGAGCCGTGACACTCG
The DNA here is from genome assembly GCA_051648225.1 of Luteolibacter sp. Lineage (GTDB taxonomy): Bacteria > Verrucomicrobiota > Verrucomicrobiia > Verrucomicrobiales > Akkermansiaceae > Luteolibacter. Next base: position 1,098 of record JBOFET010000468.1, on the reverse strand, counting down.
ACCATGGCTTTTTGCACAGGGTGGAGTTCTCCATTTTTCGCCAGACCCTCGGCGGTGATGATTTCTCGGCCGACGAGGGAGGGGACGAGGGCGAGGCAGCCGTTGATGGCGCGGGCGCTGCCGTCGTTTTCCAACAGAAGCAGGGTGCAGGCCCCGCAGTCGCCTTCGTTGCAGCCGACTTTCGATCCGGTGCGGCCGGTGCTGCGGAGGAAATCGAGGATGCTGGTGTGGATAGGCACCGCAGTGACATCGACGGGGGTGCCGTTGATGACGATGATCTCAGGGCAGGCGGTGGACATCTTTGTAGTAGAGGTAGCTGGCGGGTGCGTCACCGATGGCGGCGAACCATTGCGGACAATAGGGCGCCATCCAGATGGCGTCGCCGGCGGTGACGGGGTAGTAGGTTTCTTCGAGCCGATAGATGCCGTCCCCGGAGAGCATGAGCAGGCCGTGTTCCATGATGTGGGTTTCGACGAAGGGGAGGGTGGCGCCGGGCTGATAGGTGAAAATGTTTACGGCCATGTCGTAGCGCGGATCGATGGGCAACAGGGTCTGGAGGAGGGCGCGGGGATTGCCGAGGAATGGCTCGCCGGGGACGTTGGCGGCGAGGCCGTGGACAAGCGGGGGCGCACCGTGGCCGGGTTGGAATTCGAAGATTTTCCGGAACAAGGTGAGGCGGGTTGCGTCGTCGCCGGTGATGGTGAAGTTGGTTTCCGAGGGAATGAAAATGTAGCTGCCGTGGGTGAGGGAGATGGATTCGTCGGCAAGCTCGATTTCGCACTCGCCAGCTTCGACGTAGATGACGTGTTCGTTGTCGTCACCCGGGAAGACGGCACTGCCACCGGCGACGTCGAAGGTGATGCGGATCTGCGAGAGGTCGGCACCCATGGCGGGGGAGATGATGACGAAGGCGGTGGCGTTTTTCCAACCGGGAAAGGTGGAGGGCACGTGGCCGTCTGGGGTGATGAGGGCGTGGCGGTGGGCGACGATGGTGCGGGTCTGGCCGAAGATGGGCATGGGCGTGTGGAGTTTGGGTGTGGCGGTGGAATGCGTCCCGGCTGTCTCAGCCGGGATTTTGGGTTGCGCTCCCGGCTGAGA
>JBOFET010000467.1:0-25019 GCA_051648225.1 Luteolibacter sp. | reverse complement strand
GGAGGATCTGATGGAGAGTCGTCAGACTGATCTTGCACCCAAAATAGAAAAACCCGAATCGCTCCCCCGCGACCGACTCAACGACTCAACCGCAGGTCTCACAAATCGTCTATAAGGGGTTTGACTTCGTCCTTGTTGTCAAGTTTCCCGGACCCTCCGAGCTGCTACTGCAGCCCTGGCGGTGTAGTAGGCGGTTCCGCTCGGACATTGGACAACGCTGCAAAAGGTGCAGGCCCAAGCCTCCGCCTGAATCCCAACACACATCCCATCGCAGGGGACTCAGAAAAAAACTCCGCTTCCCTGAAATGGAAGCGGAGCTAAGTTCTAGCGGAAGTAAAGTTAGCGGTTTTCCGCGTCGATCTTTGCCTTGGCCGCTTCGGCCTGGATTTGGAGTTTCTTTTTATCCGCATCGAGCTGCGCTTGCGTGGATTCTTTCACTGCTTCGATGTTTGCTTTGTCAATCTCGGCGTTTGCATCGGTTTGTTGGGTTGCGACTTTCGCACCCTCATCCACTGCATCCTTGCGGGAATCGATCATGGCTTCATTAGTAGCTTTCTGTTCGTTGATTGCCATTTTCTCTTTGTTACAACTGATCGTAGAAACAGCCAAGAGAGCGATAAACAGGTGATTTTTGTATTTCATGATTTTAGGATATTGGTTTTCGGATTCGGCACCCAACCTCCAATGGATCTGCGCGTTTCGCCATGGGGTAAAACCCCACTCGTCCTCAGTCATCGAAAATGAGAAACCGTGAACACTGAATGAAACTCGGGTCCCGAAGGGGTTGTTTCTTGAAGCGTAGCACGGCTGACTCCATCCCAAAGAAACGCCCTTCTCAAAGTTTTCTTGGCAGACCAAGCAAGGGAAACTATCATCTACGACTGCGATGCAGAATGCCCTTACCACCCGAAATGAAAGCCCCACTTCGAACTCTGCCGGCCCGCTGGCCACTGCGGCGATTTCCAACCCTCCAAACGGGCGATGAGTGATTCCATGGGCAGTCGTTTCTCGAAAAAACTCCGTGGGCTGAAGTATTTGTTCATCCCGCCGGATGTTTCGCGCCGCCACGCGCGGCGACTCAAAAGTGAATTGGCCCGGGCACGGCAAGCCTTCGATGGGTCTGATAGAATCGTACTGACCCACACCTACGGGAAGGTCGGCTCCACGGCGATCCACAAGGCCGTCAGCAGACTGCCGGGCTTTGGCTCGTTTCAAACCCATTTCATCTCGGCATCAGGCGTCGCCGATGCGCTGCGACTTCACCGGGAGGAGCATGACCCGATTCACATGCTCCAGGGTGACGCGCTGCGGCAGGAAATGGAGGCGCAGCCCGAGAGGCCCATCCGGGTGATCACCCTGGTCCGAGATCCGGTGGCACGCGCCGTTTCCGACATTTTTGAAAACCCGGAAATGCTCGGAACGGACCGTGACTTCCGGGATTGGTCGTTGGAGAAGTGGATCGCCCTGGCCGAAAAGCAGATTCGCGGCAGCCTGACCTATACCGAACAATGGTTCGACCGGGAATTGAGCGTGCTGCTAGGTTTCGACTTTTTCAGCCGTGATTTTGACCGAGCGGGTGGATTCGAAATCTACCGGGAAGGGCGCTTCGAACTGTTAGCTGGGAAATTGGAACGCCTTTCCACTGACGGAGCCGGCTATTTGGGACGGTTTCTCGACCTTGGGCGCGAATTCCCGATCCCGCAGTCCCGCGCCCGCTCGGCGACGAGCGAGGCGGCGCTCTATGCCGAGGTGAAACGAGGCTTGAAGCTTCCTGCCGAGCTGTTGGGTGAAGTGTATTCGAGCCGGGTTTGCATGCATTTCTACACGCCCGGAGAACTCGAGGAGTTCAGAAAACGGTGGATTCAGTCCTGATAAAACTTACTTGATTGGCGTGAGTTCGATTTTCCGGAAGTGCACTTCGCTGCCTTCACTCTGGAGGCAAATCGCTCCCTTTTCCGTGCTCAGCGCCGTGCCTTCGTTCATCAACTTGCCGTTGATCCAGACTTTAACCGTCTTGCCCTCGCAGCGGATCCGCGCGGTGTTCCACTCGCCGGGCGGTTTTTCATTGGCACCGCCTTTTTTCCACCAGCGGCGGCCCTGCGGCTGGCTGTCCGCGACCGTAAGAGTCTCGCCGATGACCCAGAAGTCACCGGCGTTTTCGTGGGCGAGCTGAACTTCGATCGCCTTCGGCCAGGCAAACATTTCGCGCGGCGTGGATGCGTGGATGAGCACGCCGCTGTTCCCCGGCTTGCTGCCCGGTGCCCACCGCCATTCCACGAGGAGTTCGTAATTTGAAAAGTCCTTGGCCGTCCGGATCACGCCGGGAGGACGCCCTTTGCAAACCAGCACCCCATCCGCAACCGACCAGACCGCCTCAGGTGGCACTGCGGGATCGAGCACATCGAAGGTCCACCCTTCGAAATCCTTGCCGTTGAAAAGAAGCTGGCGCTCACCAGCATGTGCGAAGATGCAGAAAATCCACGAAACGGCGATTAATCTTCTAACCATAGCCACCGTTAGCAGGATTCCTCCACGCCCGCAAGGAAAGCCATGGGGAAAATGGAACCTGTTTTTTAAAATCGACTTTCCGGGCGATTCCACCTTCCGATGGCGCGGATGGAAGAACGCGTGGAATCACCTGAAGCCATGGAAACACTGGGACGCGAGGAGGCAAAGACGGTGGCTCCCGGCTCAGTCATCGCTTTGACTGGCGGCCTCGGTGCTGGGAAAACCCACTGGACGAAGGGATTTGTAGCGGGAATCGGATCGACGGCTGATGTGACCAGCCCGACTTTCGGCCTACTGCATGAATATCCTGGGGGTCGGCTGCCGGTGTTTCACCTGGATTTCTATCGGCTCGAGTCGGCCGCCGAACTGGTGGCGCTGGGGTGGGACGAGCTCCTGGAAGAGGACGGCGTCATCGTCGCCGAGTGGGCGGACAAATTCCCTGAACTGCTCCCCGCGAAAACCCTTTGGCTGAATCTCAGGATCGAGCTAGACGGTGCCCGCATCCTGCGGAGGGGCGATTCAGAAGCCGCCTCCTAAAGCACTGGCTGCACCTGCCAGACTGCCCGCGCTGTTCAACACACCACCCGCAGTGCGGGCCAGAGCCATCGGCAATCCACAGGAATTGAGGGAAAACACCAACGCTGCGATCACCCACCACTTCAGGATTTGCTTCATGGCAAACGACCATCCACATCGGGAATAGCGAGTCAAGCGACAGAAACAGGTGGCCCAGGAGAAGGACGCTCGAAAAACAAAGTCAGTTCCTGGCGGTTGTAGGTGAGATGCGTCCTTGCCACGAGTTCCAGCCCGTCTCTGGCGGCCGATTCCACCGCAGATTGATCGAGCGCGTTGATTTCTTCGAAGCTGGAAATCCCGGTGGTTTTCAGGGTGAAAACGACCAGTCCACCTGGGTTGAGGTTTCGCGACAAGCGGCCCACTTGGCGGATCGATTCGGACGGATCGCCATTCATGTCGGAGAGGATCGCATCGTATCTCATGCGGGGGTGAGGCTGGAAAGCGGCGACGTCGAGCAGGGCGAAAACGAGATGCGCCTGATGGTCCAGCCGCTTATCCAGCGGTGCCCGGTCGATGGCAGTCACCTGATACCCTCTCGCTAGCAGTTCCGAAGTCATGCCACCGGGGCTGGCTCCGAGCTCCAGCCAGTGACTCCCCTTTCGCAGCGGCTGGCGATGCATGAGCAGATAGTGCAGGGCCTCGGCAACTTTCGCCCCGGCGCGGCTGATGGTGTCCGGAGAATTCTGGCTGATATATTTCGTGCCGCCCGGGTAGAGTCCGTTCGAAGCCTTCGGACTCTGCATGCCGCAAAACAGACCTTCCTTGCCGAGGAGACAAAACAAAGTCGGCAAGTCGCCGTCCTGCGCCTCCACTTCCTTGAAGGCGGCGATCTCTTTCGAAAAAAGTTGCAGGGTCCGCCCGCGCAAATTGGAGGCGAGCGTCTTGTAGTAACGGCTAGAAGCGCTTGGATCCAGCTGGCCGATGAAGACGGCTTGCGGATTGCGAGCGCTGAATTTCCGAGCGAGCGCTTGGGCGGCTTTTTCGACAAATCCTGCCATTTTCTCCGGATTGCACGGCCAGGCGTGCTCCACCGGAAGATTCCAGCGGACGAATTTCGAAGCGTCCGACAGCCGCAGCGCAGGTGGATTCGATGTCTGGATCAGATAGTATTCGCTCCCCAGTTTTTTAGAAACCTCTCCGGATAGACCCTCAACGATGTCCGGAACAAACTCTGCAAAAACTTCGGAAACACGCACGAGCCATGCGGCGGATGAAGATGAACTCACCTGCTGATGTCTTCCTGATACATCAGTTTGAAGCCGCTCTGGTGAAGCACCGCCACGGCGAACTCATAGTCTTCCACATGCATCGCCAACATCGAACGACCTTCCGGGCTGGGCATCAGGGCGTAGGCGAAGTCGATATTCGTCTCCGCGATCATCAAGGTATCCAGGCACTGAAGCAGCCCGGGGCCGGACTCGCGCATGGCGATGACGATCAACTCGCAAGTGGTGTGCGGAATCCCTTTTTCCATGAACAACTGCTCGGTGCCATCCGGATCCGAAACGACTAACCGGGCCACCGTCGCATCCCGTGAATCCTGCACACTCAGACCGATGACCTCGATTTTCAGCGAGCGGAGCAATTTCACCATCGCAGCCAGGGCACCGGCGCGGTTAGGAAGCAGGACGGAAAACTGGCGGACTGGCTCGCCATGGTCGATGATAATGTCAGACTCCATGTCCGCGACGCTATCTCAACCGCGGGGACCACGCAAGGGGATCGTCCGCACCTCACCACTCGCCGTTTCCAGGATGACGATCTGATTCGGACGCACGTCGGAAATCAGATACTCCCGGCCGTCCGCCCCCGTGAAGCGCTGGCCGGGTGACGCCAGATAGCGCCTCCCGGTGGCAGCATCCTCCACCAGCGCGACCGGATCATGCGCCTTGGTCGGAACTCCTGAAATCCACTCGCGGATTGCCCCGGTGGATTCGTCCCTCACTTCCACCACGGAGATTTCCGCAGCCCCGCCGGGATTCACCTTACTCTCTTCCATCCGCCGCCGCACGCGCACCACGACCATGGAAGACCCCGGAATCTTGTCTCCCGCACGGACCTTCCACTCGCGTTCAGCAGCTCCGGTTAGAGTCAACGTCGCCACGTCCCCTTGCACCTTCCCCACTTTGACAGGCAGCTCCTTTTCACGAAAATGGCGCATCACCAGAGGCGGCATCGAGAAGGATGATCCATCACTCACCGGTCCGCTCAGCCTCTCGCCAGCGATGGGCTTGGTAGCCACTCGGGAAGCTTCCGGAGCTTCAGCGGGACGCGGCGCTCCACTTGCTTTCGCCACCGCCTCATCCACAAACGCGTCCATGGACTCCGCGATTTCCACCGGCGAGTCCAAGGCCAAATCCCCAGGCTGCGGATCGCGCAAAATCAGCGCCGCGATTTCCAGATGACCCGCCGCCGTGGCAAGATCCACCGCCGCGCGCCCCTCAGAATCAGCGGTAAACCTGCTGGCCCCGATGTCTAGCAGGAGAGTCACCGCTTCCAAGTGACCGTTCTCCGCAGCGATCATCAACGCGGTGCGACCGTCCTGCATCTGGGCGTAAACCGACGCGCCGAAATTCGTGAGCGCATCGATCACATCCGCCCGACCAACCAACGAGGCTAGCAGAAGCGCGGGATCAAGATCCTCACGGGTGTAAGAAGCGAGTTCTCCCACCGAGCCGGATTTCCCCTCGCGCACGGCAAGCATCAGCGGGCGGAATCCCTCCTTGTCCTTGAGCCGGGGATCCGCGCCCTGGCGGAGCAGCCAGCGCACCATCAGCGTTTGATCCGCTAGAACCGCCGCCATCAGAGGGGTCCGCTCCATGCCACCGCGCAGATCCACGGATAGACCCTGGGTGAGCAGGTAGTCGGCAGAAGCCTGGGCACCGCCTGCCGCAGCGGCGTGAAGTGCGGAGTCCCCTGCCGGGTCCCGGGTATCGACAGGAAATTTTCCCGAAACGAATTTCTTCAAAACCGCAGCATCATTGCCCCGACTGGCGCGGAACCAATCCTCCACCGTGAGCTGATAGCCGGCTTCCTCGAGATCGGTACCCACAGCATCCCTGCCCTTCCGGCAGGACGGAGCCAACGCCAAAGCCAACACGAGCGCCGCCATGCCTGCCGCACTTCCCACTGCGTTTTTCATAGGGCAAGCAATAGTTCGGCATTCCTAAGCATTCAATCCCGAAGCTTCCGCCGTGGAGATTTCCAGAATCCTGCAAACTCCTCCCAGAATCGTGAACCGGACATTGCAACCGCACAGAGCCGCGCCGAACACCCGGTCCGAGTCACCCGCACGAGTCGCCGGGCGGGGATCCAGCGAGAGCGCTTCCCTCATCACCGCCCGCGATCTTGCCGGCAGCCGCAGGAAATCTTCCTCCGCGCCAGCCGCCACCTCCACCGGAAGCCGCACCACCGGCTCGCTGGCGAATCCTCCCACCGCCTCGGGGACCGCCTCCGCGTAAGGAAGATAGGGCTTCACGTCGAACACCGGCGTGCCGTCCAGAAGATCCAGCCCGCCTAGCAGAAGCACCGGCGAGTCCGGAGCCGCTAGATCCACGCCCTCCAGCCTCACCAAAGAAAGTCCGAGTCCGTTAGGTCGGAAGGTCGAGCGACTCGCGAAGACACCGATCCGCTGGTTTCCCCCCAGCCGCGGCGGGCGCACCGTCGGCTTCCAACCTTGCCCCACCGTCTCGTGAAATCCAAACACCAGCCACAAGTGCGAAAATCCCTCGATCCCCCGCACCGCCTCCGGACTGCGGTATTCCGGATGAAACACCAGCCGCCCCCACGCACTCGGACAAAGCCCCGGCTGCCGCGGCACCGCGAATTTCGCGCCGAAACAAGAACGCACGGTGGCAATGGGTTCGATGGTCATGCTCCCTCCATTCACGCGAAACCTCTCACCCGGGGAAGCAGAAACTCCGCGAGAATTCTCCCGTTAGGCGATTTGATCCCATTCAATCCCCTACTCCAAAACCCCGAAAGTGCTCCCCTTCGGATCAACTCAAGTGGGCTGCCGACTCACTTTTCTCGAAATCCCGCCGCGATGGCAGCAAATCGCTCCTCCACCGCAGCAACGCACTCCATGATCCCAGCGATTAGCCCCTCCACCGCAGCAATTTGCTCCACCAACGCGTCAATTTGGGGCATTCACCCAGCAAAAAGCTCCGTCAATGCGCCAATTTGGCGCACTCACGGAGCTTTTCGGGACGAACTTGAGGCAATTTGCAGCGTTATTGCCCCGATTTACCCTAATTATCCGGCAAAACCGTTGATTTTAAACGAATTAGGGCGTCGGAGGTGTGACCGAACGACGGCCACCGGGGAAAAAGCTGCCCAGCGCCTCCAGCAACCCCTTGAGCGAATCCGAAGCGCTCAACTTGAGCTGCCCATAGACACGTAGCGAGAAGTTCATCAGATCGATGCCGATTGCCATCTCCGTATCATCACAGCCTTCCGCGAGGGCATGCACACGGGCGAAGAGCGGACGGTATTTGTCCAGAGCCGCCACGTCCGCCACCGCACCGGCGGTGCCGATGGAAGCGGGCAAATCGCTGGAGTTCTGTTGGGCGGCGGTCACCGCCTGGCGCACAAGCTGTTCGCGGGTGCCCATCTTCGTTAGATTGGACCGCTGGTCGGCTGTCAGCGGAACGAAGTGGGGTTTCAGTTTGGTTTCCAGAACCAGCAGCGCGGCTTCGATCTGGGTGAGGTCCGCATCCGGAATGTCCAGGTCTGCGAGGTTGATGACGGGTAATGCCATGGGATATGTTTTTCTAATCGTTGGAGTTTCCAAACTCCTCATGAGCTTGAAAACACCACGCTTCTATCGGGATATTGGAAATTCTCAAGAGGAAAGATGGGATGCATCGGTCTTCTTGCTGGAAATTCCGGCGACAGCCGAACCCGTGAGACGGGAAAGCACTCTTAAATCCTGATCTCCAACAGATTGCAATTAGACCGCCGGCAACTGCGGTAATCCGAGTTCCTTCAGGAAATTGTTGTGCCTGGCGGTTGCGTCCCGGATGGCCTTCTCGATGGCCACCAAGTCCCGGTGCGTGTTTGCCAGATCAATCTCCGCCTCTCCCACCGCCGTGCTGATATAGCGGGAGATGTTCAGGTTGAACTCGTTCTTCTCAATCTCGGCCATCTCCACGCGGCGGGAGTAGCGGTTCTCTTCCTTCCGAAACTGATAGGTGTCGATGATCTTGGCGATGTGCTGCTTGCTGAGTTGGTTCTGGCGTTTGCCTTTGTCGAAGTTCTCAGGGCCGCTGGCGTTGATGAAGAGCACGTCGTTGGGCTTCTTGCACTTCTTGAGCACGAGGATGGGGCAAATTGCGAATGAAGAAATCCGAATTGCGAAGTTCAGGCCATTCGTCATTCCGAATTCTTCATTCGAAATTTCTCCGATGGCCATCACGCCTTCGTCTTTCAGGAAATGGAAGCCGTGCAGCAGGAAGGCGAAGTCGGCGGCGGACTTGGGGGCGAGGCCGTGGCTTTTGAAGCGCACGTCATCGGCTATGCTCTCGCTGAGGTCAAAGCGCCAGCACTACCAATCTTGTGGTAAAAATGGTTTGTTAATCCTTTTGGGTGAGCAGCAGGGCTGACAAGTAGCAATCAGAATGGAGTCTTTGGTGAAAATGACTGCCACACGGCATTAAGTTCCGGATCTGCCTCGACAAGACTACGAACGACTGGGAAGTGGTCATTATGAAAGCGAAGTTTCTTAAAGAATGCAGCCAGCATGAACTCTAGCACGGCCTCGCCCCTGTCTTTCTGACGCGACTCTATGATTGCAGAAACGATGCCAAGCATGTGTTTGCTGAGAATTAGCTCTCTGGAATAATTTAGTTCAGAAGCAGTCGCAGAACGAAGGATGGCTGCCTGAATCACACCATCATTGAATCTGGAAAAAGTGTCAGGATCGATCACGGTGTCGATGAACGGATTGCTGTCGAAACAAAGGTCGTTGGATAGCACTGTTTTGTCATCACAGAGTTCCCGATCACGCGCGCGCTGAAGTGCTGCGGCGATTTGCACATAAACAGTCACTTGGGATATTCTTCCATATTTGCCTTCAAAAAAAACAGACTCGTCGCGCAAGTGGAGCGGCTCGCCACTGATCTTGGGAAGAAAGAGGGCTTCTCCCGTCAATACGGAACCATTCAAGTTTTCCCCTCGCTGCAGCAACGCACGAGCGAGAGATTCGTTCACCTCCTGAAACACAACAGTTTCGTAACCAAAACCTCGCTCCAACAGCCAAGACTGGTGGACTGAATCCTCGCCAAGTGGAGTAACGCAATACACCGACCAACCGTATTGCTTACCCTTTCCATTAACCCGCAAGTTGGTTCTCAAGCGCCTAAACTGCCGGGCTGAGGATGGAAACAAATGTCCGATAATGTAATGCCGATGAAGATGGGGTTTGTCCCGTAAAGATTGGCTTATCGCAAGCAAGCTCTCGCCATCACTCTCATCGGAACAAACCACGAGAACCGAGCCATCCACTGGTATTTTCTCGTGAATTTCATCTCTCTGCAAAGCAGCAAGTGTGATAACAGGTACATCACCCTTCTTCGTTTTGGGAATTAAGGAAACCAAGTGTTCAGCCAAGAGCTTTGATCTCCCGTCATCCGCCGCAATTGCAATCGTAGTGCTAGCCGGCAAATCGATGCGCGCTTGGTGTTCTATCCACTTCTCGAATGCCTCAGTACCTACAGTCTCCGTTACTCTAAATCCAAAAGGGCGCGGCGCACTGCCATAGGATCCTGATGCATGAAGGTTAAACCCCAGCACTTTCTGATAGAAAGGCTCCTTGTAGATCTTGCGTTCCAAAGAAACTAGGTGCGTTATCTTCAACTCAACCGTCCGTGTATCACCGTGCGACGCAAGGAACTCCTCTCCAGGAATCGAGATTACTTTTTGGAAAGAACCGTCATCCTCGGGTTCTCGTTTAGGCTCTTCTTGAAAATATACGGACGACTCTTGGAGCGCTTTATTGTCTGAGAAGACGAGAAGGTGAAAGACGCGTTCAGTTTGGGCATGGTGGTCCTTGATCAGCTTCCTTGCCAATCCACCGGATGAAGACGCTGAAATTAAAACGAGATAATCAGCGGTCACCTCAAAATTCAGGTCAGGATCCATCGAATAGGAGTGAAAGTTCGTGATCGTTGGAACCTCGAAATCAACTCCACACTCCTTGGCCAATTCCGCCATGCAACGCTGATAAGTAAGCGCGATCGATAAAATTGTGAAGCTGTCGATGTAAAGTCGTTTCGCCCCAATCGGAATTGTCCGAACCATCGCGTGAAAAACCACCGCAAGCGCAGAAGGATTTTTGATCATGTTACCAGCACGGATAAAAACCCGACTGGCGTTTTCTGATGGTTTTCGGAACACATAGCCCGGAGGGGCAGTCATTCGAGTTCCCGTTGTTTCAACTATTTCCTTCATGCCAGCAGCAACAATGGTCTGAATGTCGCTATCACTCAATTTCCACGGTGCGTTCGGGGCATGAAGTTGTAGCACTTCCTCTGACTCAATACGTCCCTCATGATTGAACGCAGCTGAGACTACGTTGGTGACACCACGAAGGCGTTCTTTTGTCGCAGGGTTCATGCCTCTATAGTCTTCCCTGACTTCTTCCTGTAGGCCTCTTGGGCATACAATCAAAATTCGTTCTGGAGGAAGCCGACGTTTCGTAATTTGGTCGATCGTCTCGTCCAGTTGCCGATCATAGTGGCCATTGGAGTATTTGTAGAGGATAGCTACATCGTGTTTCACACCCTCAATTTCCATCGCGATCTGGTATGCGTAAAATGACATATCAGTAAGCGATTGGAATGCAGATTGTGACTACGGTGCCCTCTACTGGAGCTAGACCGCCATGCACGAAGGAGTCGGGGTCGATCTCCGTGGGGTCGTCTGGAGCAGCTCCGTGAAACGCCTCCACGGTGGAGGTTCGCACACGAATAAATCCACCCAAGGTTTTTAGTAGCCCCATAATTTTGAAGAGTCCCTCCCCAGCCAGAGGGGCGATTTTGGCCGATTGGTGCTTGAGAAAGCACCGAGCAACAGCTTTCCGTGCTTGGTCAGCATCAGGCACTTCACGGCCCTCAATCGTCGCAGCGAAACCTTGGCCGGAATCAAACACAGACATCTCTAAAACTCGGACCATGGCGCGAGAATATTCGCTTCGTTGATCAGCTATAGCGGCAAAGTAGCAATCTGCTGCCTGTCTCGCGGTTGTAGAGCTCACTGACTTTTGCGCCAGTTTATCCCTGGCAATTAGTGTCGTAGCCACTCGGATACATCGAAGGTTTTGTTTTAGTCGTCCCCCATGAATGTCTAGAAAACCATGTTCGGCAGTATTGCGGAAGAGTTCACTTAATAATGCCCCAAATAGAAAATCGCCGCTGCGGACGAGTTGTTGAATCTCACGAGCAACGTGAAGGTGCTCGAAACATAGTTCTAGTAAACGATTCAATTCCCGATTGGACCGAATGAGTTCGCCATGTTTCAGGCGGTTCATTAGCTCCATCGGACTTGGCACCTTTGAATAGACGGAGCCGTGAAATTGATTCCGAGCGTCCTGAATAAAGATGAATTCAACCTCTGGTCCTCTGCCTGACTTTTGAAGATCTCCTCGACTCATTGCCTCCAAGCGTGGTTTCGCAGAACGAAGAACCGCCATTCGAATATCATCACTCTGACCTTTGTTTCTACGCGTGAACAACCGCTCAGAGAAATATGCGGCAGATAAGCCATGCACCCGTTTGGTGAATTTCTCGATCCCCTCATCATCACCTGCATCAAGGTAGGTCTTGATGTCTCGATATTTGGACTTGCGAGCCCAAGTCAGAAGAAACTGGCAGTAGGCGACCGAGGTGCCGAGCCCACCTCCCTCATCGAGATCGTTAGGCACGAGCAAAGACTTCTGAAAAGTGGACAGCTTGGCGAGATAAGTTTCAAACTCCGCAAGTCCATCGGATTTCTTGATTTGAAGAACATTCATAATGGGATGTAGCTCGGGGTTTGAAGAAGAAATTTCACTTCTGTAGTCGCTTCTGGAGTTCGCGGGAATTCTGACAATGCTTGTGTATGAGGTTTCGAGATTGTTTTTTATATCGCCGTCACAGCACCATGCCATTCGAGCCTATCATTTTGGCATCACGTCAGGATACGGCCCGAGGAACCGTTCACCATTGAAGTGGATCATATGGTCGGGATCTTCGGCGATCCAGACTTCGGATTCCCAGGCGATGTGCGAGACGAAGGTCTGCATGGTGCGGCGAGTCTCGAAAGCGGTGACGAAGACGAGACCCGCCTTGCATCCGGCGAAGAGGTCTTTGAGTTCCTTGCGACGTTTGCCATCTACCGGGCCTGCGCTGGTGACGGCTTCGATGAGCAGGAGCCAGTTTCGCTTGGTGTCGTGGATGATGATGTCGGGAATCTTGGCGGCGGAATCCAAGGTGACACCGAGCGCGGCCAAGCCTGCGGTTTCCAGATGGACGAATTTGTTTTCGGTGTCGCCAATGTAGAGGACCACGCCGCCGGGAGCGAAGGCGGGGCAGAAGTGTTCGATGATGGCCTTGATGAGCGGATTCTGGCCACCAGGTGAGAGCGCGACTTGCGATCCATCGGGCAAGGTGACGGGTACGCGGGCGAGGTCACGCTTCCGGGAAATCTCGTGCTTGATTGTTTCGCGACTGGCGAGGTAGCGCCGCAAGGCAGGAGTCCACGCGGCTGTGTCGAACTTGCGGAAGAGGGCGAGGGCGGATGGTTCGATTTGATACACCGTCTTACCGCTGTTGGTTGGGCGGTTGGGATCGTCGGGATTGCGCAGCAGCAGGCCCTCCTCGACGAAGAATTTCACCGCATCGTCGCGGATGGTTTCGCGGGTGTTAGGGGCGAAGCGTCTGCCATAGGCGGTGGCGATGAAGTCGATAATTGGCGTGATGCCACACAAAGGCGCTTGAGCATCGGCCCATGCGGCATCCGGCTGAAGATCGAGCAGGGCAAGCAAGGTGTAGGCGGCGGTTTCGTTCCTTTGCTTCGGGCCGAACTGCAAAGCCGTGAGCGCGGCGATGGTTTCGGCGAGCCGCTTTTTCCGGGCGGCGGCTTTGCGGTTCGGTTTAGCGGCAGGCATGAAGATGTTTGGTGACGAGTTGGTCGATTTCGTCCTGCGAGAGATCGAGGGAATTTATTTCGCGTCCCATCGCCTGGAGCGTGTCGCGGTTGGGATAGGTCAGTGTGCGGAGGTCGGTGGCGTTCACCTGCGTGTGGCCGCTGAAGCGGCGGAAATACTGGTCCACCACGGTGGAGTTCAGGAATGCAAAGAGCCCTACGGCGAGACTGCGGTCCAAACCATGTCCGCTAGCATGGAAGTAGTTCAGATGATTCTCGAAGCCAACCCACTTTGTTTTCACTTCGTCTGGATCGAAGAGGCAGGCGACGAGGCGGCGGCGCTCTTCCTTCGAAGTGAAGCGTTTCGTGAGCAGATAGATGCCGGAGGGCACGAGCCACGGGCGAGTCTCGTCATTGTCGAGGATGGCGTTGGGCTTACGGGCTTCGAGCTTGGGCCAATGGACGGTGCCACCATTGAAGTGGCAGGGATAGAGCAGAGGCACGGTGCCTCGTTCGGGTTCCTTGCGCAGGGCGTCTTTGAGCCGGAAATCCACGACGCGCCCGGTGGAGACGGTGATGCCGAGCGATGCGAGACTGGCGGTGAGGCCATCCATGGTTTCCTTGGCTGCGCCGTGGCTGGCCGTAGAAGGGATGTGGATGAATTTCTCGGCGTCGTGCGGATGGACGATTTCGGTGAAAGGAAAGACGGTTTCGGTGATGTCAGCGCCATGCTCACCGCTGCTGCTGGATATGACTATTTCATCGGGTTGGTTCCGGCCCTTTATCGCATGGAAGATGATGTTTTCCTGCAACACGCTGTCGCTGCGAAAGGCGGCTTGGCGGGATTCAAAGACGTGGAGGCGTCGCAGCTCCAGTTGACTCAAGAAGTCTTCGCGGAATGGGCGGAAATAAGGGCCGTTGCAAAAGCTGCGCGGCGTGATGCCGACGAGTTGCCCGCCGGGAACGAGCAGGCGCTGGATGAGGGCGATGAAGCCGGTGTAGAGATTGCTGGTTTCGACGCCAATGGAACGCAGCGCGCGTCGCTCGACGGAATCGGTGCTGACTTTTCGATAGGGCGGATTGGCGATGGCTACATCGAATGCGGGCGGATGTGTGCCGAACAAGTCTCCTGCGAGACGGGCCGACATTTCTTGGATGAAGTCGGCGGAATGAATGGTGAAGGTGAAGCGAATGCCTGCGTCAGTGCAGCGATGCGCGCACTCATGCATGGTCGCGGCCAATGCGTCTATGATTGCGCCGTCGATTTCATAGAGCGTCGCTTCGATGGCACGAACGCCGTGGCGCTTTTCACAACACCGAGAGACGAAGGCTGCGGCAAGTGAGCCGGCACCCGCGCCCGCATCCAGCAAGCGCACCGTCTTTGGCAGAGGCCCGAACATGGAAGCCATGAAATCTGCCACAGGCGTCGCGGTGAGGAACTGTCCAAGTTCCTCCTGGCGACTTCTGGGATTTTCTATGGCCGCTATTTTCATGGCGTCAGACTACCAAGCTGAGTTCCGTTACGCCAGCGGACAAACGGGCGCCGTATTTCAGCTTCTGGAGCGTGCCGATGAAGCCGTATTCGATGGTGTCTTCGCGGACGACGGAACTGGGGAGGTCCGGGGCCTGGTGGTAGGAAATCTTAGGTGGAGTCATCTGACCGGATAGGAATGGAGGATGCCGCTTGCGTTTCGCCGCCGCCAAAATGAGGCGAGAGAACCGTCTGGGATAGCGAATTCTATCCAGCGCACGGATTCGAGGTGAGATTGGCTGGCAGCGAATCGAGGGGGAAGCACGGTGCGGTTAGTCTTGGCACCAGCCTCTCGCTGCGAGGGCGGGATGAATCCCGCACTTCGTGGGGAGAGAGGACTGCTGGATGGCGACTTTTGAGTTGAAAGTGGATGGTTGCAATTTTGGAGAATTTGCCCGTTGCCAGCCGTGCGCGACTGCTTAAAGATCGCTCCACCGATGGCTGAAATCACTCCCGCTGTTGAAATCAAGGACCTGGTCAAGGACTTCAAGACGTCGTTCAAGAAACAGATGTTGCGGGCGGTGGACGGCGTTTCGATCCGGATCATGCCGGGCGAAGTTTACGGCCTGATCGGGCCGAACGGGTCGGGGAAATCGACGACCATGAAGGCGCTGCTAGGTCTTGTCGCGCCGACGGAAGGCACGTGTGCGATTTTCGGCAAGGACTCGCTGAAAGTGGACTCGCGCAACGACGTCGGCTTCCTGCCAGAGAATCCTTATTTCTACAAACACCTGAGCGGCGCGGAGACCTTGCGGTTTTACGGGAAACTCTGCGGACTGAAAGGTCGCGTGCTGGAAGACCGGGTGGGTGAACTGCTCGCGATGGTGGACTTGGAAAACGCCCGCGACCGGCGGATCGGCGGGTATTCGAAGGGCATGCTCCAGCGCATCGGTCTTGCCCAGGCGTTGGTGCAGGAGCCGCGGTTGGTGATTTTAGACGAGCCGACGGCTGGGGTGGATCCAATCGGGTCGCGGCAAATCCGGGATCTGATTTTCAAGCTACGGGAGCGTGGGATCACGGTTTTCCTGTGCTCGCACTTGTTGGAACAGGTGCAGGAGGTGTGCGACCACGTTGGCATCATTTTCAAAGGCAAAATGGTGAAGGAGGGCCGGCTGGAGGATTTGATCGCGATCGAGGACCAGACGGAATTCATCATCAAGGACGCCAGCCCGGAACTCATTTCACGGATCAACGAGCTGGTCGCCACCTCTACCGGGGCGACGCTGGTCCGCACGGGCAAGCCGCGCACCACGCTGGAACGGCTTTTCCTGCGTGAAACCGTCAACCGGGAAAAAGACTCATGAGCACCACCGCAGCAACCGCCTCCCGTGGCTCCCACATCAGCCGGATCCTGGTGATCGCCCGGCACGCCTTCACCCAGCTGGTGCGGATGAAGGTGTTTTATTTCCTCGCCGTTTTTGCCGTCATCGCCATCGGCAGCAATTTCTTCGATCTGCCGCAGCATGAGGGGCCGGAATCCATCGGGGTGAACGTGCTGCGCTCGATCAAGAGCTGGTCGCTTGGGACGATGACGTTGTTCTCCGTGGTGCTCTCCATCGTGGCGACCGCGCTGCTGCTGCCCAAGGACGTGGAGGACCGGACGCTCTACACCATCCTGGCCAAACCCGTGCCACGCATCGACTATCTGGCAGGAAAACTGCTCGGTGTGCTGATGCTCGTCTTCGTCTCGCTCGCGCTGATGGATGTGCTGATGACCGTGGTGTTGCAAATCCGCTCCACGATGGTGCTCGAGCAACAGATGGAGATGGCCAAGAGCCTCGGATGGCCGCCGGAAGCCATCGAATCCCTGAAGGCGGAGACGATGGTCCATGGGCCGAGTTGGTCGTTGCAGGGAGCGGTGTTCGCCGTATTTCTCCGCGCATCGATCATGGCGTCGCTGGCACTTTTGATTTCCACGTTCTCGTCGAGCACGTTGTTCACCACCATCATCAGTTTTCTGATCTATTTCATCGGCCATTTCCAAGCGGACATGCGCGATGCCTATCTCCAGGCGGGTCAGGCCGGGGAGGGTGTATTTGCCCGGCTGGTCACGCTGATCCTCTCGCTCGTCTTGCCGGATTTCCAGATTTTCAACGTCATCGATGCGGTGATCGAGGGGCAGGCGATGCCACTGTTAGTCGTCGGGAAGCTGACACTGGTCGGGCTTTACTACGCGTTGTTTTTCACCGTCGCCTCGTGGTTCGTCTTTGCGGAAAAGGAATTTTAAACCCCGTGAAAAACTGGCAACGATACGGGATTCTCGCCGTGGCGGTCCTCGCCTTCGGAGCAGTGCGCCTGCCGTTCGAAGCCAGGCTCGCCAAGGAACTCCGCGCCGCCGGACTGACGCCCGCTCCGATGGAAATCGGGACGCGCGACCGAATCGGCCAGACCAGCACCGCCGTGGCGCTCGGCGGCTTGCGGACGCTGGTCGCGACTTTCATGAACTTGCGGGCGTTTTCCTATTTCCAGGAGCAACGCTGGGACGATCTGATGGAAACCTTCGACACCATCGTCGATCTGGCACCCCGGACGCGCTACTACTGGGAAACCGGTGCCTGGCACTCCGCCTACAACGCGGCCTCCTATTATCTGAACGATTCCAAACTCCCCGCGCTGCGGCGGCGGGAGGCTTGGCGAGCGTCCATCCTCAGGGGGCGGGCTTTCCTCGAAAGAGGCATCCGCAACAATCCGGACGACTGGAGCCTCGCGGCCAATCTCGGCTTTCTACTCTCCGACAGTAACAAATTCACCGCCTTCCGAGATCCGGACGAAGCATTCGCCGCTGCGGCGGAAGCCTATCGCCGATCCGCTGCCACCGGCACCGCGCTTCCGTACGTGCGCCGCGCCGAGTTCTATTCGCTGGCCCGGGTGGCGGGAAAGGAAAAGGAGGCTCTGGCCCTGGCCCGCTCTCTGTTCGCCGAGCAGCAAAACCGCACGCCCACCCTGCTGATCTTGCTGCTGGTGCTGGAGGCCCACGAGAATCCCGAGATGGACGCTGCCGCGCGGGCCATCGAGCTTTTCGATACTCCGGAAAAAGCCCACGAGGCGCTGGCCGGTCACTGGCACCGGATCCGCGAACGCTTTCCCATTTACGGAGTGGCAGGCGCACTCGAGTCCCTCGAGAAAACCCTCAAGATCCCCAAGAACCAAAGCATCTTCAGCCAACCGATGCCCGTCCCTTTCAATCCCGAAGATCTCTTCTCCAAATAGCCGGTGGGTTTCGCCTCGACAGCGACAACGGATGCGACAGACTCCGCCCCCCTGCCAAACCAGCCCATGCGGATCGCTCTTTTCGGTGACATTCACGCCAATCTTGAAGCCCTTGAGGCAGTTCTCGCCGATGCTTCGAACCAAGGAGTGACCGACTACGTCTGCACGGGCGATGTCGTCGGCTACAATGCGGATCCCGCCGCCTGCCTTGAAATCGTCAGGGCCATGAATTGTCCCACCGTCAAGGGCAACCACGACGAGGACGCCTCCGGCAGCCACTCGCTGGAAACGATGAATCCCGTGGCTGCCATCGCCTTGGAATGGACCCGCCACCAACTCTCCGAAGAACAGCGCAAATGGCTCGCCCGCCTCCGCATGGTCCGCCAGGTGTCCGACTTCACCGTGGTCCACAGCACGCTCGATCAACCTGCGAACTGGAACTACGTGACCAATCGCTTCGATGCGATGTCGAATTTTTCCTACCAATTCACCCAACTCTGCTTCCACGGCCACACCCACGTCCCCCGGGTTTACATGAAGACCGACAGGGTCATGGAAGTCCCCGCCGATTCCCTGGTCGTTGAAGACGGGGCGAAATACTTCATCAACGTCGGCTCCGTCGGCCAGCCGCGCGATGGAGATTGGCGCGCTTGCTACGCCATTTTCGATCTCGAAAACAAACTGATCGTCTTCCGCCGGGTCGAATACGACATTGAAAAGGCGCAGGCGAAAATCATCGCAGCCGGTCTCCCCCCCATGCTCGCCGAGCGGATCCACGAAGGGCGGTGAACGGAAATTTCACCTCGGATTCATCCGAATTTCACAGGGTGCGGCTAGAAATCGCCCCATGCACACCCACGGCACCAAAAAACCGGGCCTGATCACCCGGAGAAACACCCTGCGACTCATCGCCGCTGGAGTGGTCGGATCGATCGCCAATGCCGCCTGGATCGAGCCCGGATCCTTATCCATCACCCGCCAGGACCTCACCTGTCGAAAACTTCCGCCCGGCCTCGACGGCTTGCGCATCGCACTGCTTTCGGATTTCCATTTTCGCCCCGAACAAGATGCCGATCTTCTCGAAAAAGTGGTCGCAGCGACGCGACGCGAAAAACCCGATCTCATCGCCCTCACTGGCGACTTCATCAGCGCCGATCCCTCGGTGATCGCCCCCATGCTGCGGCAGCTCGAAACTCTCCGGGCCGAGCACGGCATCTTCGCCGTCATGGGCAATCACGACGGATGGAATGCCAGCTCTTCCGTCATGAAGCGCCAGTTTGAAAAAGCCGGCATCTCCTTTCTCATCAACCGTCACAGTCATCTATCCATCCGAGGCGAGTCCCTCGCCGTCGCCGGCACGGACTTCATCTGGCAGGGCCGCCCCGATCCCGAGCGCACCTTGCGCGGCATTTCGGCGGAGACCCCGGTGCTCGCCCTCGTCCACGAGCCCGATTACTTCGACACCTTGCGGGCGCGGCGAGACATTCTCCTCCAACTTTCCGGTCACACCCACGGTGGCCAATGCCGGATTCCCTTCATCGGCTACACTCCCAAAACCGTCAAACACGGGCAAAACTACGTTTATGGTGGCTTCTCCCGCGGGAACTCGAATCTCTTCGTCACTCGCGGCGTCGGCACCAGCGGACCCCGCGTCCGTTTCGCCTGCCCTCCCGAACTGGTGATGCTCACCCTGCGGACGATGCCGGATGCGTAAAATCACAGATTCCAATCGCTACCACCTCCTCCACCTAATCTCCCAGCCCCTTCGCATAGACTTCCTCCTCGGTGAAAACGATCATCATCGGGCGACAACAAACTTCACAATCGTAATCCACCTCCGTCGGCATTTCATCCGGGTGCGGCACGGCGACTTCGAAAACCTCAAAACAGGTCGGGCAAGTAACTTCGGCGAGTTCCATGTGGGCAGAATAACGGTGATCTCCAGTCGCCGCTAGGCCATTTCTCCTCACCACATCGCCACTTGCAAGCCTCCACCACTTTGGCATTCTGCGCCGGTATGGCTGAGAAAACGCTGTTTGAAAAAATCTGCGCCAAGGAAATCCCGGCGACCATCGTCTTCGAAGACGACCGTTGTGTCGCCTTCCGCGACATTTCACCGCAAGCTCCCATCCATATTCTGGTGATTCCCCGCAAACCAATCCCACGGACAAGCCTGGCCGGGGTGGAGGATGAGGCGGTGCTGGGGCATCTGTTACTCACCGCCGCCAAGGTCGCACGCAGCGAGGGCATCGCGGATACCGGCTACCGGCTGGTCATCAACAACGGCCCGGACGGCGGCGAGGCGGTTCCCCACTTGCACGTCCACCTGCTCGGCGGACGCCAACTCCAGTGGCCACCCGGCTGATGAAAAGGCGAAATTCGATCAAACTCCTGTCTCTCACGATGTTCATCGGCCCGGCTTGCAGTCACCACTCCCCCACCCCGCCGCCGCCGCGGATTCCACGGGTGGTGCTGGTCCACGGCATTTTCGAAAACGGAAAACGCTTCAAGACCTTCAAAAACCACCTCGAGGCGCGCGGCTTCGAGTGTTACGTCCCGGTGCTCGATCATCCCGACGGACGCGGCGGATTGGAAAACCTCGCCGTCGGGCTGAAGCGAGACATCGACCAGAAGTTCGGGCCGCAATCGCCCATCAGCATCGTCGGCTTCAGCATGGGTGGCATCGTCAGCCGCCAGTATTTGCAACACCTCGGCGGTGCCGAGCGGTGTGAGAACTTCATCACGATTTCCAGCCCCCATCACGGGACCCTTATGGGCTGGACTTATCCATCGCAGGGAGCCGCGCAGATGCGCCCGGAAAGCCCGTTTCTGGCAGAACTTGCCCGCTCGGAAGACCGGCTTGGAACCATGCGGGTCACGTCCCTCCGCACGCCACTGGATCTGATCATCGTCCCGCCAAAAAGCTCCGTGTGGGACCGGGCGGAGAATTTGGAATACCCCGTCATCCTGCATCCGCTGATGCTCGAGTCCCGGAAGGTGATCGCGGACGTGGAGCAACGGTTGCGGAAATGACTCGCTGAAAAAATCCACCCACCGGAATCCGGCAGGCCGTCGTTTACTCGCCCTCCACCTTCACTTTTCCGAGAACTTCCACGCGCACCGGAGCCACACCCCGTTGGGCGAAACCCAGTCTTTCTGCGGTGCCGATGGTGACATCGATGATCCGTCCCTTGATGAAAGGACCGCGGTCATTGATCGTCACCAGCTCGGATTTTCCGTTCGCCACGTTGATCACCCGCACCTTGGTGCCCATCGGCAAGGTCTTGTGGGCTGCGGTCGCTCCGAAATTGCAAAGACGCTGGCCGCTGGCGGTTTTGGTGCCCCGATTCGTCTTGATCGAGTACCAGGAGGCTTTGCCATGCTCCACCGATTTCACGGCAAGCGCCTGCTCGTTCGGGCTGCTTTGAGGTTTGCTAGAAGCACTCCCAGTCGTGGCACAACTGGGAATAAGAATGACGCCGGCGAGTGCCAGGGCCACGGATTTTAGGTTCCGGGTCAGGTTCATCGTTTGGTCTCCCTTCGTGGGAAGCCCCCTGCCTAAAGCCCCCACCCACAAGAAACAAGCAAAAACAACCCGCTCGAAATTCGCCGTAAGTCACTGATATAAAACAGTCTGATGCCTATTACTTCGGGAAAATTAACTATTTTCTGGCCAATCTGGCACGATTTTAGTTAACAAACCTTAGATGCTTGAGCAGCGCATACCTTCCAATCGGCACCGGTTCACCGGGGCGGATCTGGACTATCTCGCCTCGGTGCTGGCCCCCGGTGAGCAGCGGCTGCATCTGGAAAAACTCTGGGCCGACCCGGACGCGCTGCGTGAGATCCTGGATCTCAAGGAAGTTTTCCGTGGCTTGCTGGACGAGCCGTGTGCGCTGCAAGTCTCCCCGAAATTCTATTTCTACGTGCTGGTCCGGCATGCGTTCCTGCAGGCGGATCTTGGCAATGCGAGCCTCGCCGACTATGTGGCCGGGGTGATGACCAAGCGGATTTGCCCGTGTCCTGACGACCGGCTGCAAAACATCGTGGGCGGCCTCACCCACACCTCGGATTTCATTTCCATCATTTCCAACGCCAAAGGTCGCATGCGATTCCATCTGCAAGTGGCGGCAGGCAACCAATTTCTGGTTCTCAGCGGCCTTTATCCAGGCTTCATCAGACACCGGAGCGAGGCTTGGGGAGCGCCTGATCTCGAGTTTTACGAATCCTTCGCGCAACAGGCGTTTCGTGGTGCGGCGGATGAGAAATTGGCCGCAGGGGCCGTGGCGCGAAATCTGTTCGGAGCACTCTCGGAGGCGATGCCGACCGCCCGTCGCTCGCTCAACCGGGTGGCAGAGGAATTCGTGTTTCTCGGAAGCTGACCCGCTCGGAGCGTGGACGGAGTTCACGGTGCCTCCCGCCAGCTTGCGCGGGTGAGACGCCAGCCGCCTTCTTCTTTTTCCCATTCAAAAGTGGCGTCATACAACCCATCCGCCGGGCGATAGGTGGGCAACTCGACGAGGCCGGTGAGCGTAAATTCAACCTGAGCCTTATCTCCTGAAACACGAATCGAGCGAAATTTTTGCGCCTTGAAACTCGTCTGCTTGGCCTGCCCGCAGAGCCACGAAAAAGCGGATTCGAGTTCGGGACGCTCGAAGCTGCCATTCGCCTCCGTGATCGTCGGATTTTCCAGTTCGATGCGCGAAGCGAGCAAGGCGTTGAGCGAATACACCGCCATTTGCCGGCCGACTTTCCCGCTGCCACCGTCAAGCGTGAGCGTGGCAAGCAGCGACTTGGTGCGGCGCTTCACCACCTGCGTCGGGGAAAACCACCAGACTCCAAAGGCGGCGAGAAGGCCGGCTACTGCTAACGGGATGACGAAACGTTTCATGAGGGGGACGCAGTCTGTTGGTTCGGATCATAGAAGATCCGGATGTCCGCCTTCTCGGTGCCTAGCAGCTGCTGGGCGCGCTTGAGGGCGGCGCGGGTGGATAGATTCGGGTTCCGTGGGTTGGTGAGGAAAATGTTGCTCTCACCGGTCCGGCGGTCACAACCGTCCTGAAGGGTGACGAGGATGCCGGACTTTTTCAAAACTCGATAGACCTCGCGGGTCGCCCCGGAGACGATCAGGTGAAGGCCTTTTTTCCGCATGAACAAGATCAGATCCTCCAGCGCCATCACACTCGTCGCATCGAGGTGGCGGGCGTTTTTCAAACGCAGGATGATCACCTTGATCGCCGGATCCGCCGCCGTGCGGTGGATCTGCGTGCGGAACAATTCCGCCGCTCCGAAGAACAGGTCTCCTTCCACATGGACGATCGATATCGCCGGAATCGGGCGCTGCCGTTTTTCCCCCATTTCGCGCAGCTCGCCGGCCTCGCTGAACTCATACTCGATCAGATAGGGATGACTCGCCTTGCGCAGAAAGAGTGTGATGGAAATCGCCACACCGATGAAAATCGCCACGTGCAGCGGTGCTAACAGAGTTGCGATGAAGGTGATGACGAGCACCGTCGCATCGTCCGTGGTCGAGCGCAGGCAGATGCGGATGTGGCGGAGATTGAAAAGCGAAAACGAGAGGGCGATCACCAGCGCGGCCAGACCAGGCTTGGGCACGAAGTCGATCAACGGCAGCCCCCAACCGACCGACGCGGCGATCAGCATCGCGAATCCAAGGGTGTAAAGGCCGGAAAATAACGAGGAGAAGCGAGTCCTCGCGCCGGATTCCTGATTCAGCATCGAGCGGGTCAGCGAGCCGGAGGCCGGCATGCCACCCGCGAAGGCGGTGGCGAGATTCGCCATGCCTACGGCGAGCATGTCCTGATTCGCATCCGGCCGGTCACCGGTTTTCGAAGCGAGCGTTTTTGCCATCAGCGTGTTTTCCAGAGACGCCAGAAATGCGATGGCGAAGGCGATGCTCAACAACGCCGAGATGTCCGCAAAAATATCCGCCCGCATCAAGTGGGGCATCTTGAACATCAAATCCGCGAAGTTGAACGTCTCGAAGGTTTTCACTCCCTTGAATGGCTCCACGCCGAGATGAATCAACGTGCCGAAAACTCCCGCGGACACCACCAGCGCCAGTGCGAACGCCGGCCACGCAGGCCGCCATTTCCGGATCGCCCAGAACACGAGCAGAGTCGTCACACCGATCAAAACCGAGACCCACTTCGTGTGATGAATCGACCCTGCCAGCCCTAACAAAAGCCCGACGAATGTCGATGACGACTCCTCGTTGACATACGCGGAGACGCCGAGAAAAGGCTTCAATTGGTTCGCCACGATGAGCACCGCCGCACCGGAAATGTAGCCGACCAACACACTGCGGGAGACGTATTGCAGCAAATCCGCCACTCGCAAAAAGGCACCCACGGTCGCGATGAGTCCCACCATCAAAACCAGCAGCGGGATCAACTCTCCCCACCGCCCGACCAGTGTGGGATTCACCGAGAAAAAGCTGAATAGCATGAACGCCGTGGCGTTCGTCGGTCCCAAAATCGTATGCCGTGAGCCGGCGAAAAACGGGGCTACGATGGCCGCCACCGCCGTGCTGATGATTCCAAAAACCACCGGCAGTCCAGCGATCGCCGCGAAGGCAATGCCCTGGGCCAACGCCAGCACCGTCACATTCGCCGCCGCCCACAGGTCTGCCCGGAATTTCCCGGTGTCATAGCGCTTCACGTCTCTTACAAAAGGCATCAGCACCACCCGTTCCGCTGCGAAGAAGTCCCGGACATTGCGGGAAGCCTTGGTAAGCTCTCGGACGAATTTCATCGACTGAACCGAACTCTGCGAAACAGCACCAAGCCACACAAGAAACAAAGCACATTGGGAGCCCACAGCACCGCAGTCGCCACCGGTGCGGACTTCACTTGATCCGCCATCATGGTGATCAGGAAATAGCCCGTGCCGATGAGCACACTGATCATGAGTCCCCGCGTCGTGTCCTTGCGGTGCGACTGCAATCCCAGCGGGACACCCACGAAGGCGAACGCGAGGCAGGCCATCGAAAATGAATACCGGGTCATCATTTCGGACTCCAGTTTCATCCTCGTTTTGGAAGGCATCGCCG
>JBOFET010000466.1:0-33064 GCA_051648225.1 Luteolibacter sp. | reverse complement strand
GCTTGTCCTTGAGGAGATAGCTCTCGGAAACTGGACCGGGGCCGAGGAGGTGAGCTTCGTCCGCGAGATCGACATGGGGAGATCCGGCGTCGGGCTCCGAGTAAACAGCGACGCTCTGATAGCCTAGCTTTTTGAACGTGCGGATGGCCCTGGCTGCGATTTCCCCGCGGTTGGCGATGAGAATTTTCATGGGATGAAGGGACCGCGAGATTTATCTCGCCTGTTCGTGAGGTGGTGTGGATTCAGGCGAGATAAATCTCGCGGTCCATAAAAGCACTTCGACAGGCGTTGGATTCCACCCGTTGCAAGGATTGTTGAGCTGCGGGCAATTGGAAATCAGGCACACCACATCCATTTCGGCGACCATTTCCACATATCTACCCGGAGCGGAAATCCCGTCGGCGAAGGTGAGTCCGCCGTCGGGCGAGACCGGGACATTCATGAAGAAGTTGATATTGCAGGTGATGTCGCGCTTGGTGAGTTCCACGTTCCACTCTTGCGCGCCGCGGATGAAGCTGTCGCGGCAGGCATGCATGCATTCCTTGTCGTGGGCGTAGCGCATGGTGTTAGACTCTCGCGAACACGCGCCGCCGAGCGTGTCGTGGCGGCCACACGTATCGGCGGTGATGGTGAGCATGGGATTCCCCTCGGTGCTCATGAGTTTAGTGCCGGTGGTTAGATAGAGTGCTGCCTGCTCCTGGATGGTGCGGTCCGCGCTGTAACGCTCGGTGGGATCGGTGGCGCTGAAGAAGAGCGTGTCTGCGGCCTGGTTTCCTTCGAGGTCGAGAATGCGCAGCGTCTGGCCTTTCTTGATTTCGTGGACCCACCAGTCGCCCGCAGGAATGACTTCGCGGAATACGGCGTTTTCCGGGTTGAGTGTGCTTTCGATCATCAGAAACGGAGAGTGTGATAGGTTTGGTTGTTCTCCCAAGCGCGGAGATTCTCGGGGCGGATGGTGAGTGAAGGATCGTCAATGGCGGGCGGCTCGCCGGGGAAAACTTCGAGTTTCACATGGCGGTGGCGATAGACCGGATCCGGATCGAGCGGGTGCTGGCAGGTGTTGAGCACGACGAGCGTGTCGATTTCAAAACGCAGCTCGATGGAGTTGCCGGGCTTCGAATTTTCCGGGACGAATGAAAGTTTTCCTTCATCATCGGAGACGACCTTGCTGAAGAGGTTGAGATTCGGGACGAGGTCCTTTTTTCCGAGTCCCCACTTGGCGAGTTCGATGAGGAAACCATCTCTGGCGTTGCGGTTCCAGTCGTTGCGGGCGGTCTGATAGTTGTTCTCGCCGTATTTCGCGAACACGAGTGCGGCGTCCGAGTGTCCGCAGACCGTGTCGTGCCAGCCGACGGTGTCTCCGGTGATGGAGGCTAACAAGCGCCCCATGTCAGAATGCAGGCAATAGGGTGCGCGCAGATAGAAAATGTGCTGGCCCTTGAGCGTGTCCGGCATGTTGTAGCGCTCGGTGCGTTCGAGGGCGTTGTAGAGCAGCATGCCGACGTTCGCCCCGCCATCGATGTCGGTGAGGCGCAGGCGTTTGTGGCGGGAAATCACGGCGGACCACATGCCAGCGCCGTGCAGTGTTTTTTCGAAGAGAGGTTTCATGCGCGTTTCGCGTGAAGTGGCGGAATGAGGTGGGGAGTGAGGGTGATGTGGGCGGTTTTCACGCCTTTGCAGGTGACGAGTTTGTTCGTGATGTCGCGGAGGGTGCGGGCGGGTCCTTGCATGAGGATGACCTCGAGCACGTGCTCGTCTTCCAGCAGAATGTGCTGTGAGGAAATGACTTCCGCGATATGGTCGCGGAAAATGCGGGAGAGATCGCGCAGCAGGCTGCTTTTCGACTCGTCGTAAACCAGCGTGAGTGTGCCTGCCATGACTTCGGTACCGATTTTTCCGAGGTGCTGGGCGGCGTGCTGGTGGATCATTTCCGAAACGGCTTGGGAGCGATTGTCGAACCCGCGCTGCTGCACCAATCGGTCGAGCGCCTGGTAGGTCTCATCTGGCATGGAAACGGTGATCCGCTTCACGCCCTCGTTGCTTTCGTCTCTTGGCATCTTCGAAACGAGTGAAGCAGGCAGGATGCCGGGTATGAAGTAAATTTTATTTCCTCATACTTTCCGGGCATCGGCGGAGCGCTCGATGACTGCGGCGAGGTATTTTTGGAATTGCCAGATGGTTTCCTCGAGGTGGCTGAGGCGGCCTTGGGCGTAGCCAGCCGACTGAATGCCGCGCTGAGTGGCGGTGCACATTTCCATGTCTTCCATGTGGAAGTCGATGCCGGACTGGATCTCCCGCTGGAGAATTTCGTCGTAGTCGGGAATCTGGCGGGCGGACTTCGAAACGAGCATGGTGGTGAGAAGGCTGCTAGTCGTCGGGCCGATGGGAAGGATGCGATACCAATAGACGCGGTCGGGCGCGTTGAAGAGCAGGAAATTTGGATAGCCCAGATAGATCGACCACTCGGTGCAGTTAGCGATGGCGAGGCCGGGGAAAACTGGGAACGGCGTGCCTGCGTCGCCGGATGCGAGGATATCCGCCTTCATGCTGCCCTTGAGCGGGAGGTGCATGCAGGAGAAATCGGAATCGCAGGGTTCCGTCCAACAGCCACGGGCAGGCAGGAAAGGCTCTAACGTTTTCATGTGTGCACCCATGTGGTGATAGCACTCCATGAAGTTCTCGACGAGGACCTTCCAGTTAAACTCGCAGTCCCAATGCGCGGACCAGACGACTTCTGCGTCCGCCATCTGCCACTTGCCGACGAAATCGTTTTTCAACCGCGCATACTTTTCCGAAACCGGCGGAATGTCGGCGGCGAGCGTGACGAATACGAATCCTTCCCAGATCTCGCTGCGGAACTCGTGCAAACAGACCTCGCTACGATCAAAGCCCTCAGCCTGCTGCATTTCCGGCGCGCCGATGAGTTTGCCGCCAAGATCGTAGCTCCACAGGTGATAGGGACAGAGGATGACCCGCTTGTTTCCCTCGTCGGGATGGCCGAAGCCGCTCGGCATCACGTCCATCCCGCGGTGGCGGCAGGTGCGGGACAGGATTCTAACCGCGTCGTCCTTGCCTCGCACCACCAGCATCGGTTCGCCGCAGACATCGACGCGGACGAAGTCGCCGGGTTTCGGGATTTGGGAAACATGGCAGAGAGAAATCCATTCCTTGTGGAAGATTTCCGCGTTCTCGAAGGCATGAAACGCCGAGTTGGTGTAGGCGGCGGCTGGCAGTGTTTGGGATTGCTCGCGCGGCAGTTTCGCGGCGGCGAGGATGGTGTCGGCAATCATGGCGATGGTGGGGTTGGAAACTGGTGATGAAATCGCTCCCGCTGTCTCAGGCCGATCCAGCGGTTGATTTCCCAAAGGTCCGCGACGGGCTTGCGGGTGAAAGGCTCGCATTGCAAATAGCCGTCGGGTCCGAACTCGGGAGTCATGGTGAATCGGGTGAAGCCCCGTTCCGCCATCGAGTCCCAGACACAAGCCCACCAGCGTTCGTGGGCGGCGAGATCCTCCGCGTATTCCGGAGCGCGGGGATCGGGCACTTGGGGGCCTTGATCGTAGCCGACCCGTGGCTGGATGTGATGGGCATGTTGAGCTGCTAGTTGGAGAATGTCTTTGAACTCATCGAGAACCAGGCGCTCGGAAACCACGCACCAGTGGCTGAAATCACAGGTGATCCGCAACTCCGGCAAGACGGCTAGAAGATCGCGGGTGAGCCACGGGCTGAAGGTCGGGCGACCGCGATGAGTTTCCACGGAGATGAAAACACGATGTTTTTCCTGAAGCCTAACGACACCTTCGAAGAACCGCAACGCGTCGGAGAAACACCACGCATCGTATCCCGCCATCGTGTTGATGAAACGTGGTGAACCTTCGAGGCTGCGGACCACGCCGTCTTCGAGTGACCGGAGATGCTGCTCCACGCTGCAACCGGGTAGCGGCACATAAAGTCCCGGAGGTGTGCAGGTGCTGACCTCGGCGATCCATTCGAGTCCTGCCTCCTCAAGAGTATTAAAAAACACTTCACGCTCGCCGGGATCTAACGGAGCAGGTCCTTCAATGCCCTGGAAGCCCGCTTCCTTGCAGAGGTGGACCGCGTGATCCAGTCCGCCGTCGTGGCCCCAGAGCGTTTTGAAAAGTGCGAGTTCCATGAATAGTTAGAGAGTGAAGGCGATGCGGAATCCAAGATTGTCCCAGCGTTCGCTTTCCGGTGCCCAGTCGCGCCAAGATGCGCGCAGAACGCGAGGCAAGTGGTCCCATGCCCCGCCGCGAATCACGCGGCGGTCCGGTCTTTCGCCGTAGAGGCGTGGCGATCCATCCGCCGGAACGCCAAGGAAATCCGGGTGCCAGACGTCCTCCGTCCACTCACAGACATTGCCGAGCATGTCGTGCAGGCCGAAGGCGTTAGCCGGATAGAGACCGCGCGGAGTCACAGTTCCACGACCGATGGTTTCTCCTGATTCGTCATAGAGAAAGTTTGCCTGCCCGGGTTCGAGATTGCCGCCATCCGGAAAAACGGTGGTGCTGCCCGCGCGGCAGGCGTATTCCCACTCGGCCTCGCTGGGGAGGCGGAACGAAATTCCCTTCGCGACTGTTAGCCGTTTGATGAATTCCCGAATCTCGTTGAAGTCCACGCCCGTGACAGGGAGGCCCGGGTCTGGAACCTCCGCTTCAAACCACTCGCCACGGGTCACCGGAAAGACCCCGAGCGCGAATGGACGTTTGAACGTCACTTCGTGGCGAGGCAGTTCCACGATCGAGACGAACTTGTCATCGGGAACGCCTCCCATCAGAAACGAACCTGCGGGAATTTCCACCCAGGACGGTTTCATGGCTCGGGAAGGGGAGAGGTGAACTCGAATCGCGGCAGGCTTGGGAGTTGCGAGGCCCACGGGATTTCATCGCTCACCCAGCATTGGTCGGTCGGCACGTGCGGTGCCGGATCGTCGAACGTGCAGGTGTTCATTTCAAAAAAGTCCGGCAGCGAGGGGTCGTAGAATTTCAGCGGAGTGCCGCAATCGCCGCAGAACGAGCGTTCGCGGCCGGCGTGTTTGAGGATCTTCGGTTCGCCTAGCAGCCACTCGAGCGTGCCGGATCGGAAGAAAGTCCACGCCGCGGCGGGCGCGCCGCTGGCTTTGCGGCAGTCCTCGCAGTGGCAGTAGCTGGTTTGCAACGCCGGGCCAGTCACCTGATAGCGAACCGCGCCGCAGAGGCAGCCGCCTTGGAAGGGTCCTTCAATCATAGCGCACGTTAGGGATGTCCGCCCAATGTTCCGGACCGAGCGGCGGGGTTTCGGAAATGGCGGCGGTGATTTTTTCTGATAGCGAGGCGACCATTTCAAGGAAGAGGGCTTCTCCCTCCTCCCGCGTGGCTTGCGACGGAGTGCCGGTGACGCCGTTGAGACTGGTTTGCGCGACCGGGTAGGAAAAAACCGTGCCCCCGGTGCGATCCGGATCATCCGAATCCGCAAGCCGGTCCATGTGCACGAGATCCGGGTGGAGATGAAGCATCAGCGAGGTTTCCGCGCGGTTCGCATGCAGGTCGTCGGCGTCCTCGGTGTAGCATTTCCAGATGCCCTCGCTGAGTTGGAAAACATGCACCAGACCGACTTGCAGCTTTCCGAGATGGGCGAGGCGGAGTTGGTCCACCGCGACGCGTGCGGGGGCGTCGTTGCCGAAATGGGCATTGACGAAGAGAAGCCGTTTCCACCCGGTGGCGACGGCCCACGCGGCGATGTCGCGGAGGGTGGCAATGAAGGTTTCGTGGCGCAGCGAGAAGGTCCCCGGCCACTTCGGCGTGTGGCCTTGGGAGACGGTGTAGCAGAGGGCTGATAGAACTGGGATGCCCGTCTGAGCGGAGGCGGTGTGGCAGACGGCTTCCGCTAACAACGTGTCCATCGCCACCGGCAGGTGCGGGCCGTGTTGTTCGGTCGCGCCTAACGGGAGAAGGAGGAGCCCGCCGTTTTTGTCGCGGAGTTCGGCGATTTCCGGCCAAGCGAGGCGTTCCAGCAACAACGGTTTCATGATTTCAATAGACCTGATTGTGGGTTCCGGCATCGAGAAGAACCACCGTGATGAATCCACCTTCCTCGCGGTAAATCACGCGGAGGTCGTGACCGGCGGAGAACGCGCGGAGATCCTTCATTTTTCCCTTCAGGACATGGTCGCGGAGGTTGGGATCGGCGCGGTTGTTCCTGAAGCGAATCAACGCGTCATCGACCTGACGTTTTTGGATGTCGGATAGCCGTCCGTAGGCTTTGAGAAAGGATTTGTGTGAAATGACTTTCATCCGGTTTCAGTGATCGGTTTCCGCATGCTGATGCAGGTGATCGATGAAATCCTCCATGGTGTCGAAAGGTCCGACGAGATTGGCGGGATTCTTGGATTCCTCAAAAGCCGCCAGGATGCGGGCTTCGGCTTCTGGCGAAAATTCCGGTTCTGCTTTTAGCTGGAAGGGAATGCTCCGGGTCTTCGCCACCTTGGTGAAAAACAGGCGGATGGCGGTGGTGGCATCAAGACCAAGGTCTGCGAAGACGCCATCGGCGGCTTCCTTGAGATTGCGATCGATACGGACTTGGAGTTTAACGGAGTCGCTCATGGGGCAAATATATCCAATTTTACTCCAATTTCAATTCAAATGACTCCAATTTAAAACATCCGGGCGTAGGTATCGACCTCCCACTGGCTGACGCGCTGGTGGTATTGGCGCCATTCCTCGGATTTGTAGGTGATGAATTCGTTGCGGAGTTCGGTGCCGAGGATTTCCTCGACGAAGGGATCGGCGGCGAAGGCCTTGACGGCCTCGTCGAGCGTGCGCGGGAGTTCGGAGATGCCGCGAGCGGCGAATTCCTCCTCGCTGAGTTCGTAGAGGTTGTCCTCGTGCGGATCACCGGGATCGAGTTTCTCGCGGATGCCTTGGATGCCAGCGGCGAGCACGAGGGTGGCGGCGAGGTAGGGATTGCAGGCGGCGTCCGCGTTGCGGCTTTCGCAACGTCCGCCGGCCATGGGGACACGGACGGAGTTGGTGCGGTTGTTGCGGCCGTAGCTGTTGAAGACGGGAGCCCAGGTAAAATAGGACATCAGGCCGCGGCGGACGAGGCGCTTGTAGCTGTTCACGGTGGGGGCGAAGGCGGCGCAGAGGGCGGGGCCGTGCTTGAGCACGCCGGCGATGAACTGATAGCCGAGCTCGCTGATGCCGAGGCCGCGCGGGTCTTCGGCGTGAGGACGCTTGAAGAGGTTTTCGCCGGTTTCCAGATCGTAGAACGACATGTTAAAATGCGCCCCGCTGCCGGTGCGGCTGGCAAAGGGCTTGGGCATGAAGGTCGCTAACAATCCTTCCTCGGCGGCGTAGTGTTTCGCCATCAGGCGGAAGAAAACGTAGCGGTCGCACATGGTGAGGGCGTCTGCATATTTGAAATCGAACTCGAACTGCGAGTTCGCGTCCTCGTGGTCCAGCGAATAGAGATCCCAGCCGAGATCGTTGATGGCGGTGGAAACCTTGTCGAGCCAGGTGTAGCGGTCGAGGAAGCGTTTGACGTCGTAGCAGGCCTTGACGAGGTCATCGTCGGGATTGGGGATATGCAGGGTGCCGTCATCGGCGAGTTTCACGACATAGAGTTCGCACTCGATGCCGAGGTTCATGCCGAATCCCATTTTCGCGGCTTCGGCGAGTTGTTTCTGGAGGGCGACGCGGGTGCTGACTTCGTAGGGCTGGCCTTTGAACGTATTGTCCGCGGGGAACCAGGCGACTTCCTTGTTCCAAGGTAGAACGCAGCCCCGGGTGAGGTCGGGAAGCGACGCAATTTCGTCGTCGTTAGGGCGCTGGCCGACTCCGTCCAACGCGTAGCCGGTGTAAAGTTCGCTGCCGGCGGCGAAGTCTTCGAAGTGGTCGATGGGTACGAATTTACCTTTCGGCACGCCGTGGATATCGACGAACGCGCCGATGCAGTATTTCACGCCTTTGGATTTGAGATCGTCGCGCATGGCGCGGATTTGTTCTGGGTTCATGATGGTATGGAAAATTTCAGACGACGTCTGGATCAGAGACGGCGAGGCGGAGGACGGGCGCTTCCTTCTGTTCCTGGCCGGGCGGATGGATCAGCTCGTCGATGTGCTTGCGGACGCCGAGGAACGACGGATCAAAGAGCTGGCTGCTAGAGCGCGGGCGCGGGACCGGGACTTCCACCACCTCGCGGACACGGCCGGGATTGGCGTCGAGGACAAGGATGCGGTCGGATAGAAAAACCGCCTCGTCCAGATCGTGGGTGATGAAGACGATGGTGATGTCCACGTTTTTCCAGATCTCCAACAGATAGGACTGCATCTGGCAGCGCGTCTGGGCGTCGAGCGCACCGAAGGGTTCGTCCATGAAGAGGACACGCGGCTGGTTGGCAAGGGCGCGGGCGATGGCGACACGCTGTTTCATGCCGCCGGAGAGTTGGTGCGGGTAGGCGTTTTCGAATTTCGAGAGGCCGACGAGCTCGATCCACTCGCGCGCTTCCGAATCCGCGGTGAAGGCGGAGGTGCCGGACATTTGAGGGCCGAACATGACGTTTTGCTTCACCGTGCGCCAAGGAAAGAGCGTGTAGCCTTGGAAGACCATGCCGCGGTCCGGGCCGGGGCCGGAGACGGGTTCACCATAGACGCGGAGCTCGCCGGAGGTCGGAGTTTCGAGACCGGCCAGAATTCTAACCAACGTGGATTTTCCGCAGCCGGATGGGCCGATGACACTGAGAAGCTCGCGCTTGTGGACGGAGAAGGAAACGTCGTCGAGGGCAGTGACCACGCCGCGCGGGGTTTCGAAGCGCTTGGTGAGTCCGGCGACCTCGAGTGCCACGGGCCGCTCGGCGAGTCGTGCGAAGCGGGCGGCGACTTCTGGAGTCTGCTCGCGGTAGTCGGGGATGACGGCCTCGGATTTCATGGAGCAGCGGGTTTTTTGCGGGTGACGACCTTGACCGGCCACGTGAGGACGTTGATGACGTTGCGGGTGAACGGTCCGGAGGTCCCGGCCCACGGGAAGAAGATCGCGTGGAGCCATGAGAGGATCTGGTCCATCACGAAGCCGGTGACGCCGATGAGGATGATGACGGGAAACACGCGGTCGAAGTTTCGGAAGCGGCCCTGCGTCTCGATGAACTCGGTGAGGCCGCTTTTCACGCCGATGAGTTCGGCGATGACCAGCCAGGTCCAGGCCCAGCCTAGCAGGATGCGGAGGTCGTTGTAGAGATTCGGCAGGATGCCGGGGATGACAACGTGGGTGATCATCTGCCGGGGCTTGGCTCCAAGCGTCTGTGCCGCCTCTAGCAGCGATGGGTCGAGCAGGCGAGTGGTCTTGGACACGACCAGTATCATCTGGAAGACGGTGCCGATGAAGACAAGGGCGATCTTCGGCGCGTCTCCGGCTAACAAGACCGCCACCAGCAGGGTGCTGAAGGTCGGGGCGGGCATGTAGCGGAAGAAGTCAACGAAAGGTTCAAAGAGTTTCGAGAAGAAATCGAAAACGCCGCAGAGAATGCCAATGGGGATGCCTACGACGCAGGCCCACAGGAAGCCCATGAAAATGATGTTGAGGGACTTTTTGTAGCGCTGCCCCATGGTGAGTTCCCCCTCGGGAACCTCGGCGGTGAAGTCACGGATGCCGGTACGGATGACCTCGTCCGGCGCGGGCAGATAGATTGGATTGGCGGGTCTGCCTTGGGGAACCAGTTTCAGCAAGGAAGTATCCGGGAGCTTGGGAAAGGAGAATTCGGCGGAAGTCGCGGCGAGAAGAGTCCAGTTACCTTTGACGATGGTTAGATTTTCCTCGGTAAGTTCCGGCTTTTCAGTGATTTTGGAACCGGTGGCGATATCGCGCCAGAGGGTGTAGAGCGCCGCGTCGTTCTGGGCGTCTGTGTAAGGCAGCCAGCCGTGTGAAATGGCGAGTGGTGCGAGCTGGCGCAGAAGCTTCTGGTTTTTTCGCCTCGCTCCGGACTCGGCTGTCCCGGCGGCTCGTGCGGCGAGCACGACAGCGTTATCTTTTCTAACCGCCTCGACGAACTCAGGGAAGAAGCTCCTGCTCACATGGTCTCCCGCGGTGAAAACCGTGGTGACACCCTCGCGCTCGGCCGAGAGTTCGATTTTGACATCCGGGTGCCAGATCCACGGGACGTAAGAAACGAAGCACCAAATCGCGATCGGTAACAGAAAGGAGACACAGGTGAGGGCGAACCGCCGCGAGGCTGGGAGGTCCCGGCGGATCAAAAACCAGCCCTTGAGGATTTCGGGACGATTCATGAACGAGGCGATGGACGTGAAAAAACCATGTCGTCGTGATATGAACGCGACATGGCTCGTTGAGATTCCAGTGGGTCAGCTCACTCGCCCTTTCCGGCGGCGATAGCCTTGGTAAACGAAGGGTCGAGGTATTTTGTGACGTCCTGGCTCTTCTCATAGACTTCGAATTTCAGGTTGAAATCATCCACAATCTTGGAGGATCCATAGACGGTGCCGAGTCCGGCGGCGGTGTCCCAACGCTTGAGAGCCTCCTCCCGGCTGAGGATGTAGGTTCCCTTGAGAAAGGGTTCATACTCCTCGGGAGTGATTTTTACCCGGGCAGAGAGAATTTTGAGTGCATCATCGAGATTTTCCTCCGCTTTAAGATAGTCGGCGATGCGATACCAGACCTTGACCACCTTGGTCCAGTCGTCCTTGCGCTTTTCGAGACTCTCGGGGGAAACGTAGAGTAGATCGTAAATGATCCCCGGAGCATCGGCAGAGGTGAACACGGGCTTCGAGCCGGGGAGCACTTTGAGCGCTTGTCCGGAACTCGGCTGCCACGCGCCGATCGCATCAACCGCTTTTGAAGCGAGCACTTGGGGTGTTTCGTTCGTGGGCGTGTTCACGATGGTTACATCCTCCGCCTTCAGCCCGGCTTTTTCGAGGCCGGTAAGCAGCAAGAGGTGGGAAACAAATCCTTCCTCAAGCCCGACTTTTTTCCCCTTAAGATCCTTCACGGATTCGATGCCGGGGGCTGCGACGATCATGTCGTTTCCGTTGGAGAAATCGTTGATAATGATACCGACGGAAGGCTTGCCCGTGGCACCCGTGACGAGTGCGTCCCCGTTGGTCATGCAAACCGCGTCCACCTTCCCAGCGACGTAGGCGTCCATCGAAGGAACGTAGTCGAACCAGAGGAACTCGACATCCACACCGGCTTCCTTGAACCAGCCCTTCTGAATTCCGATTTCCCAAGCGACCCAGCCTGGCCAGTCGGAGTAGGCGATTTTCAGAGGCTCAGCGGTTGCGGACCCGCAAACGGCGAGCAGACCCAGTGCGGCAGACAGGAGGCGGCGATACGACTTCATGACGGTGAGGAGTTGGGGTTGGTGAACGCTCGGGTATGAATATTTTCCCAGTTGTTCACACTCATCTAAGCACGGGTCATACCAACTTCAGGGATTGGCTGTCCCGTGCGGATGTCCAAAATGTCGTCGCGGTGGTTTTTACGGTTTATTCCTCTGGCGTGCTGGCGCTAGGGTGGGGAATGAACGGATTGCAGACCCCGCCGAAGAACATTGTTCTCGTCGGCTTCATGGGTAGCGGAAAATCGACGGTCGGGCGTGAACTCCACCACCGGTTAGGCTACCCGCTGGTGGACATGGATCAGGTCATCGAGCAGCGCGCGGGCAAGCCGATCGCCGTGATTTTCGCCGAGGATGGGGAAGAGGAATTCCGTGAGATGGAAACCCGGCTGCTAGGAGAGCTCCATGATCCCGGCGTGGCCCGGCGGATCATTTCGACTGGCGGTGGAGTGGTCGGGCGCGAGGCGAACCGGGCGCTTCTGCGCCAACTCGGCTACGTCGTGTGGCTGCATGCGCCGATCGCGACCATCCTCGACCGGACGGCGAAAAACCGGGATCGCCCGCTGCTTCACACCGAGGATCCGGCCGCCCGCATCGAGGCGCTGTTGGCCGAGCGCAAACCGTGGTATGCCGAAGTCGCCCACCTCAAGGTGGACACCGCCGGCTTGGATTGCAATGAGCTGGCGACGGGGATCCTCGAGAGCGCCCGCTACTTTTTCACCGGCCACTTGTGAGCGGCATGGTGGGACAAATCAAAACCTGGGCGGCGGAGCTGGGATTCGACGACTGCCGGATCGCGGCGGCAAAGGAGGCCACTCATGCGGATCTTTTCCGCGACTGGATCGCGGAGGGAAACCACGGGGAAATGGCGTGGATGGAGCGCACGCCAGAGCGGCGCTGCGACCCGCGAGAGGTGCTGCCTGGGTGCCAATCCATCATCTGCCTGGCGCTGAACTACTATCCGGGCAGTAGTCCGTTTCCCGTTGGCTGCGAGGGAGACTACCGCATCGCGCGTTATGCCTGGAACGACGACTATCACGATCTCATCGAGAAGCGGCTGCGGGAACTCGATGCGAAACTGCAAACCCTCGGCGGCACCCAGCGGTTCTACGTGGACACCGGGCCGGTGCTGGAGCGCGACTTCGCGAGCGACGCCGGACTCGGCTGGAACGGGAAATCCACGGTCCAGATCCACCGCCGCATGGGCGCGTGGTTTTTCCTCGCCGAGCTGCTGACGACGCTCGATCTAACGGCGGACACTCCCTCCAGCGACCACTGTGGGAAATGCACCGCCTGCATCACCGCCTGTCCCACGCAGGCGATCACCGCACCGCGGCGGGTGGACGCGCGGCGCTGTGTTTCCTATCTTACCATCGAGCACAAGGGGCCGATCCCAGAGGAATTCCGCATTGCCATGGGCGACCGGATTTACGGCTGCGACGATTGCCTGGATGCGTGTCCGTGGAACCGCTTCGCCAGCGTGTCCCGCGAAATGACCTTTCACGCGAGGGCCACGGTCTTCGAAAAACGCCTCCGCGATTTCCTCGATCTCGATGACGACGGATTCCGCACGCTGTTCGCGAAGTCGCCAATCAAGCGTATCAAGCGCGCCCGTTTCCTGAGAAACGTCTGCGTGGCGTTGGGAAATACTGGGACGCGTGAGGATCTTCCCGCCCTTGAACTCGCCGCCGCCAATTTGGACCCCTTGATTTCGGAACACGCGCAATGGGCAGTCAAACGCATTCATGGGCGGCTGGGAGTGTGATCTCCGAAAGCTGCACACCGGGGTGCGCGTAGTCCGCGTCACATGAAACCCATCATCTTCCCGCTACTGTTTGTAATTCTGTCTTCCGTTGCCGGAGCGGTTCCTACGAGCTACGACGTCGTCGTTTATGGCGGCACTTCCGGGGGCGTGGTCGCGGCAGTGCAAGCGGCGCGGGCGGGAAAATCGGTGGTGCTCGTTTCTCCTACGACTCATCTCGGCGGATTGACAACAAGTGGCCTTGGGTGGACCGACCTCGGGAGCAAGTCGATCCTCGGCGGCATCAGCCGTGAGTTCTATCACCGGATTTTCCAACATTATCAGGGCGGCGGCGCGTGGAACTGGGAGACACGTGAGAGCTTTGGAAATGCAGGCCAGGGTGCCCATGCCTTCGATGCCACTTGGGAAGTCGCTTCGGTGTTCGAGCCCAAAGTCGCAGAGGCGGTGTTCGGCGATCTAATCGCCAAGGCGGGAGTGCCGGTGATTGCAGGTCGGCTGGATCTCGGGAAGGGTGTGGCGATGGCTGGCAAGCGCATCCACAGCCTGCGGTTGGAGGGCGGGCGGGAGTTCGTTGGAAAAATGTTCATTGACGCGAGCTACGAAGGCGAGCTGCTGCCTGGCGCGGGCGTCACCTATGTCGTCGGCCGCGAGGCGAATGCTCAATACGGCGAGACGGTCAGCGGCGTCCAGACCGCGCAGGCCACCAAGAACCAGTTGCCGGACGGCATCGATCCTCATGTCATCCCCGGAGACCCGGCCAGCGGGCTTCTCCCCGGCATCGATGCAGGTGAACCCGCTGCGGATGGCACGGCGGACGAGCGGCTTCAGGCTTATTGTTATCGAATGGTGCTCACCGATGTCCCCGCTAACCGGGTGACGGTCGCCAAACCTGCGGGCTATAATGAAAAAGACTACGAACTGCTCTTCCGGGCGATCGAGGCCGGGCAGAAATCTGGCTTTTTCAAACTTAATCTGATGCCCAACCGCAAGACGGACTCCAACAACTCCGGCGGCATTTCCACGGACTTCATCGGCATGAACCACGGCCCGGGCTGGAACTGGGCCACCCTCAGCCACGACCAGCGGGATGCCCTCGCCAAGAAACATCAAAACTGGCAGCGCGGCTTCATCTGGACCTTGCAGAACCACGAGCGCGTGCCGGTCAAGATCCGCGAGGCCTATTCCCACTGGGGGCTGCCGGCCGATGAATTCACCGACCACGGCCACTGGCCTCATCAGCTTTATGTCCGAGAGGCGCGGCGCATGGTTTCCGATTACGTCATGACCCAGAGCCACTGCGGCGGCGCGGTGACCGCTCCCGACTCCATCGGGCTTGCCGCTTATGCGATGGATTCCCACCACGTCCGCCGCCAGGTGAGGAAGGGCGTGGTGAAAAACGAAGGCGACGTCCAGCTCCAGGTCAAGAAGCCCTATCCGATTTCCTATCGCTCCATCATACCAAAAAAAGACGAATGCTTGAACCTACTGGTTCCATGGAGTTTGTCGGCCTCCCACATGGCATTCGGCTCCATCCGGATGGAGCCGGTATTCATGGGGCTATCCCAATCCGCCGCCATCGCCGCCATTCTCGCGATCGAGGGGGAAATCCCGGTGCAGGAAGTGTCCTACCCGCAACTGCGCCAGCGTCTGCTCGACGTCGGCCAGTCGCTTGGGCACTGATTTAGAGGACGATTTTCTTAAACTTCGGCACCAGTAGGTTCATGAGGAGCCACGCGGTGATATAAGCCGAGCCGCATACCACGAAGAGAATTCCGTAACCTACCTCCACCTTGCCGAGTGCGGTGTAGTGCTTGAGGAGAAGTCCCGCCGCCCGCGCGATCAGGATGCCGCCCACCGCGCCGGCCATGCCGCCGATACCGGTAACGGATGCAACCGTCTTTTTCGGAAACATATCTGATACTGTGGTGAAGATGTTAGCCGACCATGCCGCGTGTGCGGCGCAGGCAATGGCGATGGTGGCCACCGCATACCAAGTATTGATCGCGCCCAGCTTGGAGGCGAGAAGCACCGTCAGTGGAAACAGGGCGAAGATGAACATCGCCAGCTTCCGCGCCTTGTTAGCATCCATGCCGCCGTTGATGAATTTCTTCGGCAACCAGCCGCCGAAAATCGAGCCTGCGGTGGATACCGTGTAAACAATCGCCACGGCGAACGGCCAGCTGATGACGCCGGGGATGTCGGCCTTGTCGCCGGTGAAGCCGGGATTCGCCAGCATATACTCCTGCGCCTTGCGGGCGTTTTCCCCTTCCAGGAACGACGGCAGCCAGAACAGAAAGAACCACCAGATCGGGTCGGTTAGGAACTTGCCGACAACAAACGCCCAGGTCTGCCGGAACGTCAGCAAGCGCAGCCATGGGACTTTTTCTGCCGCAACGTCGGCCCTTTCGGCTTCTTGCTCGTCGATGTCGCTGTGGATGAAATCGTATTCCGACTGGGACAACTTTCCGCTTTTCAGCTTGTTGGCGGGAGACTCGTACATGGTGTACCAGAAAAACAGCCAGATCAGTCCGACCGCGCCGGTAAGGATGAACGCCCATTCCCAGCCCCAGTGCCCCGCGATCCACGGCACGCAGAGTGGCGCGATGATGGCACCGACGTTGGCTCCCGAGTTGTAGAGTCCTGTCGCTAGCGCACGTTCTTTTTTCGGGAACCATTCGGCGATCGCCTTGTTCGCCGCCGGGAAATTTCCGGCCTCGGTAACGCCGAGAGCGGCCCGCCACATTCCGAAACTCCACGTATGATGACCGAACGCGTGACCGATGGCCGCGACGCTCCAACCGATAAGCGAGTAGGCGTAGCCCTTTTTCGTTCCGACCTTGTCGATGATCTTACCGGCCAGCAGCATGCCCAGCGCGTAGGCGATTTGGAAGCAAATGACGACGGTGGAATAGTTTAGCTCTTGGTCTGCCTTCTCCAGGCCGAAGACTCCGTCCTCCGAGAGAGTTTTTTTGAGAAGCCCCAGAACGTTCCGGTCCAGGTAATTGACGGTGGTGGCGGCAAAAACAAGCGCACAAATGGTCCACCGGTGGCGACCGATATTTTCGTTCACTGAGGAAAAAGACATGATGAAGGGATAGCTGGGTTTGGGGGCGGGCGACTTGGATTTGCGGGTGAAAATAGAACCTAATCTAATTCTGTGCCGAACCTGCCGGGGTGAAATACTGCTGACAAGAAACAAAATAACCCAATCCCTGCATAGTCACCCGTTCGGGTGGTTATGTCGTTTTACCCCTGCAACGTCCTCAACGCCCCGCGCACCAACGCTTCCGTCGCCGCCGCCGGATCCACGTCGAGTATCTTTCTAACTGCCTTGCGCGCGTCCACCTGCTTGTAACCCAGCGCGATGAGCGCGAGCTCCGCGTCCGCCGCCCCGGCGCTCATTTGCCCGGCCGCTGCGTCCTGCCAGGTTTCCGTGACGCCGACCTTGTCCTTCAGCTCCAACACGATGCGCTCCGCCGTCTTTTTTCCCACGCCCTTGAGTCTCGAGAGCCCCACCACATCGCCCGCCACCACGCATTTTTTGAAATCGTTTACGTTCATCCCGCTCAGCACCGAGACCGCCATCGTCGGCCCCACGCCGCTCACCCGGTCGATGAGTAGCAGGAATACATCCCGCTCCTCCTCGCTCGCGAAGCCAAATAACTTCTGCCCGAGCTGGCTGAAATGCAGATGCGTCCGCAGGTCCACGTCCAGCCCTTCCGCCGCATGCAGCCGGTCGAAGGTGGAAAGCGGGATGAAAACCTCATAACCCACCCCGTGCACATCCACCACCAGCCGGTTCGGATACGCTTCGATCACCTTCCCTCGCAGTCTTGCTATCATTCGAAGAGCTTGGATACGCCGCCTGCTCCGTCAATCCCAGTCTCCCGCAGAGCGCGGATCTTCATTCCACCCGCTAGGGGAACACCGTTCATCTGCGGAATCTATCGGGAGCGGATGTGGGGCGGGTCCGTGAACTGGAGATCGGCTCGAATAAATAGTTTCCCGAATGGACTGAAAGAAGCTATACCCGCCGATAGATCAAATTGCCGGAAAGTCCGGCGTTTTTCCACCCATGGACCGGAAGTTCCAATTCCTGCTGGTGACTCACTTGCTCGTGCTGCTGCTTGGCTACGGCGTAGTCCGGAATGCGGCGGAGCATTTCCGGGGTCCGGCTGAAGGGGCGCGGGAGATCGCGAAAACCACGGACCGCGGACAGGTTTCCTCCGATGAGGGCGACGCGCTGCTTGCCGATTTCTTGAACGAGCGGACGGGGAAAAAATCGCGTTACGCCGAGCTGAAGGAAACCCTGCCGGTGGCGCGCGACTTGAAAGGCGCGGTGGTCTCCGCCGTCGCGGGTCTGGGTGGTGCGGACTGGCGGAAGGGGCTGACGCGGAAGGAACAGGCGGCGCGGTGTGCGGAGGTGGAGGTGCGCGTCCTGCACTGGATGAAACAGAATCCGATCGAGGCGCTGGGATTCGTCCTGAACGACCCCACCTGCGAGGCGGCGGGCATCCCGGAAATGATGAACCAACACGTGCTCATCGAGATCGCCACGCAGAACGGTGTGCTCAATTCCGTGGGATGGCTGGCGAGAAACGAGGTGGCGTTCGGCACCCTTTGCGCGGTGGCGCTCAACGAGATGCGGGCGGGCGGTGGGTTCGCCCTGTATGAAAAGCTCGCTGCGGCGATCTGGCGGAGTCCGGGCCGAGACGAGTTTTTGGAATTCCGGGCGAGACCGATGATTTCGGAAAATCCGGCGGACGATGGCGAGCGGTTTCTCCGGCAGGTGGGCGCGGCCACTCGATTTGAGGAAAGGGACCGCTTGCTGGCGATGGTGAAGCGCATGAACCATCCGCCGGATCAAATCGACCTGCTCTCGGGCTTCGCCGGATCGAGCGGCCAAGCAGCGGAGTGGCTGCACGGAATTTTAAAAAGCGGGGAGCTGAAGGAGGAACTCTCCGGCGGATCTCGGGATGAGTTAGATCTCGTCATTCTGGGAGTGGCAGGGCTGGATCTCAATACGCGGTTAGAAATCATGAAGGAGTATCCGGGTAACGGGGGACGTGCGCAGCAGGAGTTGTTGGATGAATTGACAGGTGAAAACGTGGTTAGTCTACTGGAGAGTGGTCGTGACTGGCGGTTCGAATTCCGCAACGGCAAGGCGACACTGGACGACGTTCTGGCAGCGGTCCGCCAGGGCATGCCGCACCTTCCGGAAGCCGGGGAGGAGGCGATGCGCGGGGCCTTGTTTCGCGAGCTTGCCGAGGAGAATCCGAAGAAGGCGCTACCGCTGCTAGACGCGCTTCCTCCGGAGAAGCGGCGGGAAGTATTGCTCGACGCGGGCTGGCTGGGCTTCGCCAATGTTTCGCCGGACCACTTCCTGCGCTTCATGGCGGAAGTGCCGAACGCGGCATCCCCCGAAGAGCAGGCCCGGAAACTCAAAGGCTGGCACACGCGCGCCCGGGCCGATCTGTGGCGCTATGGCGACGACTACATCGAGTGGGTGCGACGCCTGCCGCCCGGCATCCACCGCGAGGCGGCGGTCAGTGGCATCCTTCTGGTGACCTCCGAGGAAAATCCCGAACAAGCCCGTGAACTCGGTGAACGTTTCTATCCGCGCAAACCATGAGCAGAAAATCCAAGGCGATTCTCGTGGCAAGCCACCTGCTGTTATTCGTGGCAGGCGGTGGGCTCGCGTGGCAGTCCGCAGTGTGCGGCGGGTTTTTCCAACAGAAACCCGCCGGACTCAAAGTGAAATCCGATCGGGCCGTGGGC
The DNA here is from genome assembly GCA_051648225.1 of Luteolibacter sp. GTDB lineage: Bacteria > Verrucomicrobiota > Verrucomicrobiia > Verrucomicrobiales > Akkermansiaceae > Luteolibacter. The sequence continues at coordinate 14,184 of JBOFET010000466.1, read as the reverse complement.
GTCATCCGTCACTCCGCTGGACCATGGACCGGCAGCGAATATGCAAGAGCATGGAAGGCGCTACGAGGCGGGATCTACACCACCAAGGAGCGCGTCCGGGTGCAGCGAGATCTGCTAGAGCAATGGGCGGAGGTGGATCTGGCCGCCGCCATCGAAGCCGCGCTGGGCGAGGCGTGGGACCGGGACGGCGGCTCGGAATTCGATCCCAGCGGCCCGTTGCTGGATGTTTTTTCGGAAGCATTGGCAAGGAACCCGCAAGAGGGCTGGGACATGATCCGCGGGCGGCAGTTCGGTGTGGGCACCGGCATGCTGCGGCGCGTGTGGATGGAAGCGGTGGGCATGGCTGATCCGCTTTTCCTGGCAAACCGGATCACCGGGCTTTCCTGGCGGGACCAGCCGCTGGCACTCAGCCTCTGCCACGCCGCCGTCCAGTCCGGAGCGGGCGGAGCGACCCAGGCGGAGATGTTCGGAATTTTCGCGGCGCTGCCACCGCAAGTGGTGGGCGCGGAGCAATTGATCGGATTCACGACGCTGCCTGATGGGCCGTTCGACCTAGCCGCGATGAAGCGGGAGATCATCCTCGCAGGGGACGATGACCGGATGGTGAAAGTAAAAGCCCACCTGCTAGGCATGGCGCTCGCCGGAACTCCGCCCGAAGAAATCGCGGAGGAAACGGCCGATCTCCCGCCGGCGGCCCGGATCGGGGTGGTGTGGGCCGCGTTCGAGCAGGCCGACACTCCGGCAAGCCTGCTCGATCTAGCGGATCTGCTGGTCGATGAGGAAGCTTGGGAAAAACTGGCGCAGCCCGAGACCGCGCGGCGATTCCAGGAAATCGCTCGCAACGACGCGGCACGTGACCTTGCGGATTGGGCGATGACCCTTCCGGTGAGACAGGAGGCTCAGGTAATTTTCCAACGCGCGGTGGAAGTTTTCCTCGCCGGGAATCTGGAAGCTTCGAGCCGCTGGTTGGGCGAGTTGCCCGAGGGAGTCTGGCGCGACCGGGCCTACGCGGAGTTTTCACAAGCCGCCCTGCACGTGCATCAGAATTCGCGGGCCTCGCGCTGGGCGCTGAATCGCATTGGCGACAGGGATTTCAAAAAAGAAGCCGAAAACTGGCGAGCACAGTGGGAGCAGAGAACAGGATGGACGCAGAAGTAAGGGTCCGCTTGGATGGCGGCAGCGCCCATGGACTATCAAGATCATCCCATCAACCGCGATTGGTCCACGGAGGGAAAGATCGATCTCTACCGGCAAATGATGCGGATCCTGCGGTTTGAGCAACAGGCATTAAAATACTACAACGGGGGGAAAATGACGGGCTGGATGTTTCTCAGCATCGGACAACAATCCATCGCGGCAACAGTTCGGTCGTTGATGGGGCCCCTTGATCATGGCATCAGCGGGCCGCGAGGAGTCGGTCATGCGATTGCCGCCGGCATGGACATGGGGCCCTGCATGGCAGAGTTCTTCGGAAAAACCAACGGCTGCTCCAAGGGAAGGCAGGTGCGTTTTCCATGTTTGATCCCACCCGGCATCACTGGGGTTGCCATGGGATCGCTGCGGCGCACACGCCGCTTGCCGCAGGTCTCGCGTTTGCCTTAAAACAGCGGGACATCAAGGGCGCTGTCTTTTGTTTCCTTGGCGATGGCTCGGTCAATCAGGGCGTCTATCATGAATCGCTGAATCTCGCTGGTTTGTTTGCTCTTCCGGTCATTTATGTGATTGAAAACAACGGTTTCGCGTTCGGGACGTCGGTATCACGCTCATCGGCCTTCAAGACCTGTCTCGCCCGGCGCGCGGAGACTTATGGCATCGAGTGGGATCTGTTGAGTGATGCTGATCCTTATGAGATGAGAGCGAGGATTCAGCCAGCCATCAAGCGAGCGCACAATCATCAGCGCCCGACCGTTTTGGAGATTTACACCTATCGATACTTTGGGGCCAGCGTTGCAGATGCGAACCACAAGAAATACCGCAGCCCCGAGGAAATTGAGGCAAAGAAACTGCAGGATCCGATGATGCTATGGGGACAGCGTCTGGTAGCGGATGGCATCCTCGACCAAGCGACCTTGGAACAGATTTCCGACGAAGCGAAAGCAGAAGCAAGTTTGGCAGTCGAGTTCGCGGAAAACGGTGTCGCACCGACCGTGCCCGACATTAGCCGCGATGTGTATTGGGAAACCGATCACGCTACGGAAAGCGCAAGGCTTGGCCGACACTTTTTCGACGACTGATTTCGTTTGTCATTTCGAAGTTCAGGCGTTTTTTTAGCGCAACCACAACAAGCATTTCACACCATGAACGAACTCAAACAAAAACTAACCGCCATCGGCCTCAGCGAGGAAATGACCGACAAGGCGATCGCCACCGTCGCGGAATTCGTGAAAACCAAAATCCCCGAATCCTATCACTCCATGATCGACGACGTGCTCGCCGGAAAGACCCCGGAGATGGGCGGACTGCTCGGCACCCTGGGCGGGTTCTTCGGCAAGAAATAGCCAGCCGGGTGGTGGAGCATAGGAGATTCGAACTCCTGACCTCTTCATTGCGAACGAAGCGCTCTACCAACTGAGCTAATGCCCCTCTCCATCCATCACCGGAAGACATGCCACTCCAAGCGGCGGTTCGCAAGATTCAAGTTCCCGGACCTCGCGGGATGCCTCTGGAAAAATATCCGGGGGCATTAACTATGTTTTGCCATCGGCGCTCAATTCCTCATCATTTCCCCATGAAACCGGTTCTTTGGATTTCCGCATCGTGCGCCTTCATTTTGACTCTTTCCAGTTGTGGAAACAGTGGCGGCGGAGGATCACAACAAGCGGGCACCGGCCCTTTTGACCGACAAGGCCGCTACATCGAAGAGTGGGCGGACAATCCGTCGAAATGGCGCAAACCGGGCAATGCGCCCTCGCCCCACGAGCTGAGATCCGACGATCTGCCGGAAATCGCCCAAAACGAGCAGCCGCCCCAGAATGCGAATCCGCTCGCCCCATCCAAGCCCGCACCGGTCATCTCCCAGACGACCGTGACCGCCAAACCCACCGCGAAGCCGGTGACGACAGCGTCCACCCCAACCACCGCGACGCCGAAGCCCGTTGCTGCGAAACCCAAACCGAAACCGGTCGTCAAAGCGAAACCCAAGCCGAAATCCGTCACTTACGTCGTGAAAAGTGGCGATTCGCTCTCGGTCATCGCGGGCCGCACCGGCTCCTCGGTCACTGCGATCAAGAGCGCGAATGGCATCTCCGGCACCTTGATCCGCCCCGGCCAGGTGCTGAAGATCCCGAAGAAGTAGGCTCAGCGCCCGGCAGCGTCGCCGTAGATCGCCTGGTAGAACGTTGCGGCAGTCAGACGATCGCCATGGGGAGTCGGGTGGCTTCCGTCCGCCATGAAAAGGACGCTTCCACGACCTGCACGCACTTCGGCTTCCCAGGCGTCGCCGACCGGGGCCACCAGGGTTCCGCCCACATCTTTTGCGGCAGCGCGGTAGCCCTCGCGCAGGCGGCGGTTCATCGCGAGGAAGTCGTCGCCGGGGACTTGCGCGTCACCGTCACGGCGGCCCCATGTCTGATAGAGCATGGGCACGGCGCCGGTCTCACGAGCCGCCGCGACGAGCTGCCGCAGCGGCGGAAACATCCTGACCGCACGCTCCGGTGGGGACATCGCGGGGATCCGGCTTTGTTCCTGAATCACGACCACGTCCCAGCGGCCTTCACGGATCTTCCGCAGGGTCGGTTCGTTCTTGCTGTGGCGCTCCAGCGTCCAGCCACCGGAGGTCACTTGGCCGACCCGGACTTTTTTCCCATGGCGGGCGGCATATTTCGAAAATGCCTTGGGGACTCCGAAGCTGTAGCTGTTTCCCACGAAGAGCACCGCCAGCTCCGGGTCCGCCCGGACCCGTTCTGCAAGTTGACGCCGAGCCTCCACCGCAGCCGGAGGCGCTGGCGTGGCACAGCCGATGACGCCGAGCAGACAGCAGACGCTGATGAAAAATCGGGCGATGGAATTCACGCTCGGGGGTGGGCGGAGTCGTAGGCCTGTTTCAACCGCTCCTTGGTGACGTGGGTGTAAATCTGCGTGGTCGAGAGCGAGGCGTGGCCCAGCAGCGCCTGCACGCTGCGGAGATCCGCTCCGGCGTCCAGCAGGTGGGTGGCGAAGCTGTGGCGGAGCTTGTGAGGGCTGATGCCGAAGGGGATGCTGCTGTGTTTCAAATACTTCTTGAGCAGTTGATCCACCGCCTGCTGGGTGATGCGGCGCAGGCGGGTGCTGAGAAACAAGGCCCCGGACGTCACCGCCGCCGCCTGGCGGTAGCGCTGCATCGCAGCGATTGCGGGTCCGCCGACCGGGACCATGCGCTCCTTCGAACCCTTTCCGACGACCCGCACTGTCTCGCCGATGAAATCCACGTGTTTCACATCGAGCGCGAGCAGCTCCGAAATCCGCAGTCCGCACGAGTAGAACAATTCGAGAATCGCCACATCGCGGAGCGGCAGCCACGGCGGGGATTTTTTGTCAGGCGTGAGTCGCAGCGGCATTCCTAGCAGCTCGTCGATCTGCGCGATGGTCAGCACCACCGGCAGCCCGCGCTCCGGCTTCGGCAGCAGCACCTCCGCCACCGGACTGCGCCCGAGTCCCCGGCGCAGCACTAGGAATTTGTAAAACGACCGCAGCGCTGCAAACCGCAGCCGGATGGTCGCCCGCTTGAGTCCTCGCTTCATCAGCGCGAACAAGTAGTCCCGGAAATGGTCCGCCGTTTCATCCCGCCACCCGCCGAAGCCCTCGCCCCGCCAGCTTTGATAGGCAGCGAGAGCGTCCCGGTAGTTCGCCAGCGTCCGGGGTGAGCCGCTTTTCTCCGTGGCTTGGAAATCGAAAAATGCGATCTCGTCGGCGTCGGTCATCGGCGCGGAAACTAGGTTCCACCCGCCTGAAAACCAAGCGAAATGGGCCGTCCATCCGCAGCGGAATCAATCCGGTGGAATGAGATCCGCAAGCGCCTGCTCGAAGGTGGGAAAGCGGAACTTGAATCCATCCGCCTCCAGCGCGGCGGGCACCACCCGCTGACTGCCGAGCAAGGCGCTGCTGAAGTCCCCGAGCACGAGCTGGAGGGCGAACGCCGGTGAGGGCAGCAGCGCCGGGCGATGAAGCGCACTGGCGAGCTTGCGGGTGAAATCCCGGTTGCGCTCCGGTTGGGGCGAGCCGCCGTTCACCGGGCCATTGAGGGTTTCCGAGACGACCGCGTGGACGATGGCCGCACGCAGGTCCGCGACGTGGATCCATGGCATCCATTGCCTGCCTGAGCCGAGTTTCCCGCCGATGCCGAGTTTGAAAATGGTGAGGAGTTTCTGAAACGCACGCCCTTCCTTGCCGAGCACCACGCCGGTGCGCAGGCGGACCACCCGGACCCCGAGCGACTCGGCGTCCCTCGCGGCGTCCTCCCAGTCGCTGCAAAGATCCGCGAGATACCCCTGCCCGCGGCGGGCGGTGTCATGCAGGACCTCGTCCCCACGGTCACCGTAGATTCCTACGGCCGAGCCATTGACCAGCACCGCAGGCCGGGCATCGGCGGGCAGCTTGGCGAGCGCCTCCACGACGCGGCTGGTCATTCCCACCCGACTCTCGCGGAACAAAGGCCGCGTCCGTGCGTTCCAGCGCTGGTCGATCGGCTCCCCCGCTAGGTTGATCACCGCGTGGCAGCCGGTGAAATCCAGCCGATCCGCCGCCTGCCAACGGTTCACTCCGGGCACGTCACCCATTCCCGACCGGCTGATGCCAGTGACCACAAACCCCTTTTCCTCCAACAACCCCGGCAACCCCCGCCCGAGAAATCCGGTGATCCCGATGACCGCGACTCGTTTCAATTCCCCCATCTTGTCTCTATAATCGCTGAATCCACCCGGGCAAAATCGAATTTCTCCAAACTCTTGGCGGGCTTTCGCTCTTTACTTGATGAGTCCGTAGTTTTTTGATTCTCGGCGATGCTGAAACCCGGTGCATGGATCCTCTCCCCGCTGCTGCTACTGCCGCTCGGCGCCCAGGAAGTCCTGCCCGATGACACGCCCGTGCCACCACCGGTGCCCGCCATCACGCCGGTGCCCGCACGGGCGTTTTCCCCCGACCTCCCAGGGATCGCGCCCATGGCGATGCCGAAAAATGTCAACATCAGCAACTATGGCGGCGGCACCATCGAGGGGGTCAATGACGTGGGCCTCCGCTACAACGGGCCGGGCATCAAGATCACCGGTGACAACGGGATGGAAGCCTTCGCCGACAGCGCGGTGGTCGATTTCAAGGCCGAGAGCGTGACCCTCCAGGGAAACGTCAGCATCTATCAGGGAAACATTCTCCAGCGCGGCGACCAGGCGGTGTATTTCTACGAGAAAAAAACCTTCGACGCGGGTGGCCTGCGGGCGTCGCTGGATCCCATCCTGCTGGAGGCGAATCGCTTCAAGGACGAGACACGTAACGGGAAAACTGTTTACGTCGGCGAGAACGCAGGCATCACCACGGATGACTCGGAAGATCCCGGTTTCTGGATCCGGGCGAAGAAAACGACGGTTTTCCCGGATGACAAGATCGTCTTCAACGATCTGCGCGTCTATGCCGGAGACGTCCCGGTCTTCTGGCTCCCCTACTTGAGCCAGCCGCTGGACAGTGAGCTGGGGTACCATTTTCTGCCCGGCGCACGCTCCAGCTGGGGCCCCTTCCTGCTCAACACCTACGGCGTGATGCTCGGTGGGAAAACCGACCCCGAGACCGGGGAAAACGAAGATGCGTGGTTGCTCTCCCGCTGGCGGCTCGACCTCCGCGCCGAGCGCGGCGTGGGCGTGGGCCTCGATCTGGTGGACACCCGCCTGAGCGACAGCACCGAGATCACGGGTCTCAGTTTCTACTACCTCCATGACCTCTCGCCTGACACCAGCACCACCGGCATACCGCGGGGGGAGGTGGACGCGGACCGCTACAAGATCGAGTTGAAGGACCGCCGCGAGTTCGACTTCGCGGACGACGCGGAATGGCGGCTGGACTCGAACTTGAATCTCCTCAGCGATCAATTTTATCTTGAGGACTACGACGTCGCGAACTTCCGCACCGACCCCGCGCCGGATAACACGCTCGGACTCTTCCGCCGCGACGACCACTCGCTGCTCTCCTTGTATGGTCGCTTCCGCATCAATGATTTCTATCGGGCGGACACCCGCTCGCCGCAGGTTTTCTTCGATCATGTCCGCAAGCCGCTCTTCGACTCGCCGATCCTGCACGAGGGAAATGCGTCCTTCGGTCTCATCGGGGAACAGGCGGCGGACATTGCCGAGGGCGCTCTCGTCAATCCGCTGATGAAACTCAAGTCGGGCGACGCCACCGCCCAGTCGCTGCTAAACCAGCTGGATGGCTACGAACGCCAGTTGGCGGAGCGGCTCCTCGCCTTGCCTCCCGGTGACCCGCGACGGAATGACATCCGCACCCAGTTGCTCGATGCGAGCTACACGCGTTTCAATGTCTATCAAGAGCTGACGATGCCGCTGACTTTCGGCGAGTTTTTCCACCTCACCCCGGTCGCAGGGGTCGGCTACACCCGCTATGACGCGGAAAACTGGGACATCGCCAATACGGACCGCACCTACCTGCATGCCGGTCTCGAAGCTTCCACCAAGTTTTCCAAGGCCTTCGACGGCATCCGGAATCCCCGCTGGGGACTCGATGGCTTGAGGCACATCCTGCAGCCTTACGCGGCGTGGTCTTTCGTCTCCACGGACAACATCAGCCTCGAAGATCCGCTTGTCGATCGCCTCACGCCGACGACCCGTCCGCGACCGCTGGACCCGGTCCGGTTCAATGCCATCGACGAGCTGCAAAGCTGGAACGTCGTGCGCCTCGGCACCCGCAACCGCTTGCTTACCCGGCGCGATCAGGGCGCGTTCGAATGGCTTTTCATGGACACGTATATCGACGGTTTCATCGAAGATCCCGAGGAACAAAGGGACCTTTCGAACCTTTACAACGAGATCACCTGGCAGCCGCTGCCCTGGCTCTCCGCGGGATTTGAAACCCAATTCCCCGTCATCGATTCCGGCTCCGGCTTCAACGAATACAACACGAACCTGCGGTTCATGCCCTCGCCGAATCTGGAATTCTCCATCAACTACCTCGTCCTCAACGGAAATCCCGTGCTGGATGACTCAAACCAAATCTATTTCCGCTCCTACCTGCGGCTCAACGAACGCTGGGGCTTCGGCATGCTCGATGTGGTCGAACTCGACGACGGAACTCTGCAACAGCAGGAATACACGCTCCACCGCGACTTCGGAAACTGGGTCGCCGGTCTCGGCGTCTCCCTGGTGGACAACCGCATCCAGACGGAATATGGCGTGGTTTTCAGCCTCACCTTGAAGGATTTTCCTGCGGCCACCTTGCCTTTCGAGCTGAGTGCGGAATAGTGGCCGCGACATGACGATCACCCCTGAAACGCTTCTCGCCTCGCTCGGCTGGCGCTACGCCACCAAAAAGTTCGATCCCACCCGCAAGATTCCGGCGGCGACTTGGGAATCCATCGAAGAGTCGATGGTGCTCACCCCCTCTTCATTCGGGCTCCAGCCTTGGAAATTCCTCGTCATCGAAGATCCCGGCGTGCGTGCGAATCTCGCCCTGGAGTCTTGGAAACAGCCACAAGTCACCGAAGCGTCACACTACGTGGTCCTCACCGCCCGCACCGATCTCACCGCGGACGACATTGATGCCTGGATGTCGAGAATGGCCGAGGTGCAAGGGACCAGCCCGGAGGCGATCGCCATGGTCAGTGGCATGATCGAAGGATTCGCCCAAGCGATGAGCCACGAGGCCCGTCATGCGTGGAATGTCCGCCAGACCTACATCGTGCTCGGCCAGTTGATGGCTTCCGCAGCGCTGCTCGGCATCGACGCCTGCCCCATGGAGGGCATCAGCGCGGCGGGCTATGATGATTTGTTAGGCCTCGAAGGATCCGGCTATGCCACTGCCGTGGCCTGCGCCCTCGGCTACCGGGCAGCGGACGACAAATATGCGGCCCTCCCCAAGGCCCGCTTCGAGCGGACACAAGTCATCAGGCACATCTAACGCTACTTCGCCGGCGGCGTCTTGATTCCGAGGATTTTCAAAACATCCTGCATCAGCCGCATCGCGATTTTTCCTGAAACCTCCGTGTCCTTGCTCTTGCCCTTGATGCCGATATTGATTGAAGGAACCGTCCCGCCTGTCGGTGCCGCAGCCTCGCCCACTTCCACGAACAAGCGCTGCGCGACCTCGTTGGCAGCGGCCTCATCCGTGGGAAGCTCCATGATCTTGGCGAGGCTGAGATCCTTGCTCACCTGGATGAGAATGTCCGGTTTCAGCAGGCGTTTCTTGATTTCCGCTGCGAGTTCATTGCGTTTTTCCAAGGGAAGGTCGGCATTGATCGGCAGTGGCACCCAGATCGGCTGCGGGCGGTTTTGTTTGTAGATCCGAAGAGCGAAACCACCTCCTGCGACGGCCATCAGCACCACCACCACGCCGAATACGATCCATCGTTGCATGGCCCGTGTTTGTACGCCATTCACCCACCCATCCAAGCCAGAAGTTCATGGAATATCCTGCCACCACCGCCACTGTCGAAACCCTTCCTAACGGACTCACCCTGATCCTCGATCCCGACTCCACCGCCCCGGTTGTGAGTGCGCAAATCTGGGTGGCCACGGGAAGCATGCACGAGGACCAGCACCTCGGTGCCGGCATCTCACATTTTCTCGAACACATGGTCTTCAAGGGCACCCGCGATTACGACGGAGACACCCTCGCCGACACCGTGCAGGCGGCCGGTGGGCATTGGAACGCCTACACCAGCTTCGACCGCACCGTCTATTACATCGACGGGCCTTCCACCTCACTGCCGGTTTTCCTCAAGACCCTCACCGGGCTGGTTTTCTATCCGACCCTGCCAGAATCCGAGTTCGAAAAGGAAAAGGACGTCATCCGCCGGGAAATCGACATGGGCCTCGATGATCCGGACAACGTCGCCTCGCGGCTGCTCTTCTCCACGCTCTACACGCTCGATCCGCGGCGTCATCCGGTCATTGGGCACCGCCATTTGTTCGACGCGATCCGCTACGAGGATCTCACCGGCTACCACCGCGCCCGCTACACGCCGGATCGTTGTTTCGCAGTCATTTCCGGGGATTTCCATCCGGACGAGGCGAGGAAACTGGCCACCGAACTCACCGCCGAGTGCCTCACTGGTGGCGGTCGCGAGCCTCTCGTCGCCATCGATTCGCCGCAACTCGGCCCCCGGCGGGCACGCGAGACCTTCGCCGTGCCGACCAGCCGCGTGTCGGTCGCCTGGAAATCCCCTGCTCTCGATCACCCGGACGCACCCGCGTTTGACGTACTTGCCGCGATCCTCGGCCGCGGCCGCGCCTCACGGCTCCACCGCAGGCTGCGCGAGGAAAAGGAACTCGCCCTGGAAATTTCCGCCTTCTCATGGACCGGTCCCGGCCGCGAGGGGATTCTCGCTGCCTCCGCCGATGCCGAGCCGGCGAAACGCGACGCCCTGATCGAAGCGATTCTTCTCGAAATCGCCGCCGTCGCCGATAGCGCACTCGACGAGGATCTCGCCAAGGCGAAGCGCCAGATCGCCGCCAGCCAGTTCCGCAGCCTGACCACCGCGTCCGGCCGGGCCGCAGACCTCGCGTCGAACTGGCACGAAGCACGCGACTTGGATTTCACCCGCCGCCATCTCGCCGCGATCCATGCCGTCACCGCCGCCGATGTCCGCCGTGCCGCCGCGACCCTGACGGACGAGCGCCTCAGCCTCACGATTCTTGATCCTCTGGAAGCCGTCGCTCCGGCCCACATCACCAAGGCCACCCGTGCCCGCGCCGACATCCAAGTGCACACCTTGCCGAACGGACTCCAGCTCGCGCTCATCCCGGACCACCGCGTGCCCATCGTCCACCTCCAAGCCGCCGTCCGCGGCGGGCTCCCTTCGGAAACCCCGGAAACCAACGGACTCAACCAACTGCTCGCCTCCACCTTGGCCAAGGGCACGCTCACCCGCAGCGCTCAGGAAATCGCCGTCACGCTGGAATCGCTCGGCGCTTCGATCAGCGCGAATACGGGGAACAACGCCATCCTCATCCAAGCGGGCGGCCTCGCGCCGGACCTGGCCACCATCGCAGAGGTTTTTGCCGAGGTCATCCTCTCGCCCTCACTTCCCGGAGATGCGATTGGCCGGGAAAAAGCCAGCCAACTCGCCGCGCTGGAAGAGGCGCTGCAAGACCCCTTGCACACCAGTTTCCAAGCCCTGCGGCACGCCGTTTTCAGCGGAAATGGCTACGGCCTCGACGCGCTCGGCTCGCTTGGCAGCCTCGCTGCACTCGACCGCCTCGAGCTTAGCGCCCACCACGCCCGCCATTTCGACGCGGCGAACATCACCCTCGCCATCGCCGGGGATTTCGATCCAGAGACCACCTTGGCCCTGTTTACCGAAAAGTTCGCCCAGCTACCTCGCGGCCAATCCTGGTCCGCCCCTGCCAGCGAAGTGGCGACCGGCTTCGACGTCACCCACCACCTGCCGAAAAAGCAGGCCGTGCTCACCATCGGATTTCCCGGCACCACCGTCAGCGGTGCGGACCGCCATGCGTTGGCGATGATCCAGGAATACGCGTCCGACATGGCCGGGCCCTTGTTCACCCGCATCCGCGAGGAACTCGGGCTGGCCTATCGGGTAGGAGCCACCCAGTTCCTCGGTTACGACGCCGGGCTGTTCACCTTCTACGTCGCCACCTCTCCCGAGCAGGTCGATCTGGCGCGGTCCGAGTTGCTGGCCGAAATCGGAAAAATCGCCGCCGCTGGGATCCCCGAGGAAGCCTTCGACCGCGTCCGTTCCACCGTCCTCAGCGGTCTTGCCATCCAGCAGCAATCGCCCGGCTCCGTCGCCCGCCATGTCGCGCTCGATCTGCTCTTCGGCCATCCGGCGGACGAGCACCGCCGCCTGGCAGCTGCCTACCAAGCCCTCACCCCGGAGAAAGTCCGGGAAGTCGCCCGCCGGATTTTATCCATCGCCGCGACCGTCGTCACCGTGCTGCCCGCCGCCGAGACCGACACCCTCGCCATGGACTGACCGCAGTTGGCGCTTGGCGGAAATGAGGGGTGTGGCAGATTTCTCCCATGGCAGACGAATCCACGGCGCACCTCGGGAAAAAGCTGGTCTTCAGCGCATTCGGCAGCTCTACGGAGGTGCTCCGGCTCGAAGACGGAGCCATCACTTCCCAGTCGCCCGGCCCGGGTGAGGTGGTGGTTCGTATTTTGGCGGCACCGCTCAATCCGGCGGACATCAACACCATCGAGGGAACCTACGGCGTGAAGCCGCCGCTGCCCGCCACGCCCGGCATCGAGGGCTGCGGCGTCGTGGAAGCCAGCGACTCGCCGGATTTCGAACCGGGCGACGCCGTGATTTTCCTCCGCCGGGCGTCCACTTGGGCCAGCCACACGACCGTCCCAGGCGAGAGCCTCTTCAAACTGCCGCCCGACCTCGATCCCCTGCAAGCCGCCATGCTCAAGGTGAACCCCGCGACCGCCTGGCAGCTGCTGCATGGGTTTGGCATGGTGGAAGACGGCTCGTGGATCGTCCAAAATGCCGGAAACTCGGCCGTTGGCCGCTGCGTGGTCCAGCTCGCGAGGGATCTCGGCATCCGCACGATTTCCTTCGTCCGGCGGCCCGAGCTGGCGGATGAACTCCGTGCACTCGGCGCGGACCATGTCTTCCTCGATGATGATGTCGGCCTCGCGTCCGCCCGCGACGCACTTGGAGGGGCGAATGCCGAGCTCGCCTTCAACGCCGTCGGCGGCGAGAGCGCCCTGCGGCTCATCAAACTGCTGCGTGAGGGTGGCAGCCACATCACCTACGGCGCGATGGGTCGTAAGCCGCTCACCATCCCGAACGGCCTGCTCATTTTCCGCGACATCCAGGTGCGCGGCCTGTGGGTGACACGCTGGATCGAAAACGCACCCGTCGCGGAAGTGCGCGAGCTTTACGGAAATCTAGCTGCCAGAGCCGCCGCCGGAAAACTCGTCCAGCCGATTGACTCCACTTATCCGCTAGAGAAAGCGGGTGACGCGCTGGCCCGCCTCGAAGCGCCGGACCGCTCGGGCAAGGTGCTCTTCGTCCCCTGAAGGTCACCTGCCGCACCTTCACAAGTCGTTAATCAAAGAAAAGACGAACGACCCAAGCCCGCGGAGACAAAAAGGTGGAGAAGTTCTCCGTCACGACGAACTCAACGGCAATGACGCGCACGTGATAGACTCATTTTGTGAAGAGTTTTTCACACCGATCAATGCCTCTGTGATCGTCCCTCTGTCATGTTGATCATGATGATGATGCGGTGACGTGGCACTGCCGACACGGAGCTCATTCATTCATGCATACTAACATTTTCGATGTTGTGATAAAAACGCCCACAAGAAGAACAGCATGAATGCCAAATCATTGAGCCCGTAGATGCTGTAGTAAACACCGGCTAGCAGATCCTGCTCATAGAGCGATGCCAGGCTATTGGTGGAGAGCCATCTGATCCAAACGACTCCATAGACGAGTTTCTCGATCACAAAGACAGCCAGCAGCCATGAGATGTTGGAACGAATCGCGGAAGCTGCCCCATAGGCAAGTCCCCAAACCACAATCATGATTAAGCCGAAGTTCGACATCACGACCGGATCGGCTTCGTTGATCGCCTCGTTGGTAAATCCTTTTGAAAACAGGATGACGCCCCCGATGTTCATCGCGGAGGCGGCGATCAATCCATTTCGAAGAACATTCCTAGTCATGCGAGATTGCTAGGTCATAGAGCGAGGGATGGCGAGTTCTATTGGACTGAGACTCGTCTCAGGAACCCCCCTTTTTCAAATCCCGCATCCTCCACAAAACCTTGCTCGCCGGGGCTGCGTCACCTTTCAGCTTTCCCGCGCTTGACATCCGCTTTGATCCAAAGCGTTCGCGACACTTGGGAAAGGCTTCGTCGACAAAACTCCGGCTGCAAGAAGGCCGCGCAATTTTTTTTCTGTAAAAGTGGCTGATGACTTTTTCCGAAGGTGGTTGGTGATGTGATTTTGGTTTGGTTTCTGTTAGCCGGGAGTGAGGTAGTTTTTGCCGGTTTCCCATGTCTCGGAGATTTCGATGAG
>JBOFET010000465.1:0-9546 GCA_051648225.1 Luteolibacter sp. | reverse complement strand
TCCTGCGGTGAGCATGGCGTTGATCGCCAGTGCTGCTAACAGAGTGAGGAGCAGGCCTGCGCCGATGATGCCATAGTCGGTGGCGGCTTGCAGCAGTTCATTGTGGATGAGATCCGGTCGGGCACCTCCCCCGCCTTGTACTTTGGTGTCCCAGAACTGATAGCATTCCCAACTGTAGCTGCGGCTGCCCCCGCCTGACCACGGATGTATCCCGATGCATGAAACCGCGATTCCAGCGAGGTGGAAGCGGATTTGATTGTCCAACAGCTTGGTTACCTGATCGGTTCCAGCGCGAGTCACCATGGCATCTTGCCAGCTCAGATAGAGAAAGGCAGCGACGCCCAGTGCGATCAGCGGCAATGCGACGATGGAAGGGGCGAACCACTTCGAGTTCCGCCGCTTGGCAATCACCAGTGCCACCATGGCGAAAACCGCGTAACCTGCGGCAGCGCCGAAAATCCCACCCCTTGAGCGCGAGAAATACACTTCAGCCATTCCCCCCACCACTAGGATGCCGAAAAAGATCCGGGTCGCCAGCGAGTGCCTTCCGAACAGTGCCGCACCCGCCAACAGCATGCTTGCACCGATCACGAAGTTCGCCCCCTCGTTGTAATGTGAGTAAAAACCTGTTGGAAATTTAACGATGCGTTTTGGGAAAATCGGTGAGAAGTCTGGATGAAACACCTGGACGCCCGCTACCCATAGGTTCGCGAGGAGCAGCAGCCCGATCCCCCAGATCAAGACACGCTCCGCCGCCGGACTTCCCTCAATGGCTCGAAAACAGAGAAAGGCTCCTACCGCAGATGCCAGTAGAAGAAGGTCCGCCTGATTCAGTTCCGCCACTGGGGAAATCCACGCTCGTGCTGCAAACCATCCGGTGGTGATGATTCCCAGCGTGACCAAGCCGAGATTCAAGGGTGAGCGCTTGGATTTCCAGATCGCTGGCACGGCGGCCAAGAGCGCAAACCCCAGCGCTAACAAGGCAGGACCCCATGTCCAAGCCCGTAGCTGGGAGCCGAAGACCACTGCCAGCGCTAGCGAAATCACAAGAAAGATGCTAGAGATGACGGACATGGAGTGAGACGAGCTTAAACGCCTGAAGATCAAAGGTCAAAGAAGAGGATGCCAGCTCGATCACGCAGTGGCCAAATGCGTGAAGAAAAAGGACACGGCAGTCGCTGGGGGAATTTTTCGCGTCCCATGGACGAGTGTTTCGATCAAAGGTAGGATAACTTTTCCGTTTCGGGAGGTCAGCCTACCGGATCACGTTGCGCCCCTGCCGAAGAAAACGGCCGGGATGGTCCGCAGCAAGATCTTGAAGTCGAGCCAGAGGGACCAGTTATCGATGTATTTCAAATCCATCGCCACCCATTCTTCGAAGCTGCTGATGGTATTGCGTCCGCCGGCCTGCCACTCGCAGGTGATGCCCGGTTTCACACTCAAGCGGCGGCGGTGGGAAATCTCACAGAATGCCTCCACTTCGTAAACGGGCAGAGGACGCGGTCCCACCAGACTCATTTCGCCAGTGACCACGTTGATGAGCTGCGGCAGTTCGTCGATACTGAAGCGTCGCAACCAAGCACCGAATGGAAAAATCCGAGGATCATTGTGAAGTTTGAAAACCGGACCTTCCATTTGATTTCCATGATCCTGCTTCACTTGGTCGAGCATGTGTTCCGCGTCTGCAACCATGGTCCGGAACTTCCACATTCGGAACGGGCGACCGTAGCGACCGGCCCGCATCTGGGAAAAAAAGATGGGTGCTCCCGGGCTTGTGATCATGATTCCCACAGCCGCGATGGCCCAAAATGGCAGGGTGACGAGAATGACTGCGGCCGCACTGATCCGGTCAAAAAATCCTTTGGCGAGCAGTTCCCACGAGAGCTCCGGCGTGGATCGTAGCACGAGCATCGGCTTGTCGCCGATCACGTCGAAAACGGGTCGTGCGATTTGTGCACGAATGAATGACGCGGCAATCCATGCTTCCACCCCTTGAAGCTCGCAGGCTTCCACCGCACGGGCGACTTTTTCGAATTCCGTATTTTTTGCGGCAAACACCACCCGGCTTACTGACTGGTCTTTCAACAGTGCGAACAGCTCATTGACTTCGCGGGTGCTCAGGTCGAACTGATCGACCACTTTCCAAATGGAGGTGATCTCGGGATCGAGTTCATTCAGCAACTCCTGCATTTCATCGCCCGAGCCAGCGATGATGATCCTCTCCCGGGTAACCTCGCTCTCAATCCGCCGCCTCAGCCACAGGTAGATGGCACGGTCGCGGATGATCAATACTAGAAAGATAAACGCCAGACCTAGACCTAGCACAAGCCGTCGTGCGTCCGCCTGTTTAGCAAACACGGCAAAAACTCCGAGAATGAGCACCACCACCACCAGCGAGCGCAGAATCTGCCAGATCGCGGAACTTGTGGTCTTGTGCCGCAAGTGATCGTAGAATCCGAAGCGCTCGAGGATCAGTGGCGTGAAGGGCACTGCGATGTAGAGCACCCAGTTCATACTCTGCCATAATTCTTCCTCTTCGGTCCCGATCCCCAACCACACCCGCACGACTCCACCAAACCAGAACGCAAACCACACCAGCAGTGCGTCCGTCAACTGGAGCACTTGAAGCATGAAAGTTTCTTTTCGGCTGATGGCCATGGGATCGGGTTGCGACGGAATTCTGCGCCTGCGGGCGCTAGAAAATCCATATTTTTGTGCACTGCAATCACCGATTGCAGGTGAGTCTGATTCAACTTCCTGCGGTTGGGTTTACATTCTGCCAAGCTTGCCGTTCCAGCCATCGCGAATGGCACGCCACAACAGTGGAATGCGATGCGGCCCGTCGATCACTATGGCGGTGCCGGCATAGGCGGTCGCCATGAGGATCGCTCGGGAAATACCCGACTGACGGCGTTTGAACCAGACCATGTTGCGGACTTTATAATAGAGTTTCCAGTCGAGGAGGCCGCGTTCAAAGAAGAATCCTTTGCCCAGAAATTTCCAATGTAACACGTTTCGGGGCCCCGGGTGGTCCATTACAGCTCCCCGGACGGCTTCTTGGGAAAATCCCGCCTGCTCGATGCGCCATGGATATTCTTCGTCTTCGCCGCGGATGAACAATTCGCCGTTCACCGGACCCACCTGCTCGCGGACTTCCCGTGGCAGCAGTGCCCCCGTCCAACAAATCCGACTGCGGACGGTCGGTCCCTCAGGAAAGTCTGCTTCAGTCCATGCCAGCTTCCAACCGCCCTTGCCATCGGTGATTTGTAGTGGCCAGGTAAATTTTCCCGTTTTTGGGTCGATCTGTAGCGGGTGGCGAACCACGTGGTGGTCCCATGCATCTTCTAGCAGTTTTTCCAGCGCGCGAGGTCGGGGCCATGAGTCATCGTCCAGAATCCAGACAGCATCCGCTCCTTGAGCAAACGCGAGGTCCATAGCTTCTTCAACACCCCCGGCATTTCCGCGGTTTTCCCGCATCCGGCGGATGATCAGCTCAAACGGCAGTCCAGTGAGTGCTTGTAACGTCGCAACCGTTTCGTCAGCTGAAACATTGTCTGCTACGACCACCCACTCCGGGGGCCGTGTCTGTGCTGCCAGTGCGCGCACACATGCCAAAGCGGTCTGAGCGCGTTCCATCGTCGCGAAAACAGCGGCAATTTTCAGATGGGAGTTCATATCAACGATCACTCGAAAGCGAAACGTTTGCCGTCGGACGGCACGCCGTAGCTATCGGGTGAGATTTTAACTAACGGAAAAGGACACGATGCGGTAAAGGTCCACCCCAGTCTGGAACGCCCATTCCCGTCGCACCAAGTTTCAGCGGCGAGGGAACTCTACCTTCGGACTTTCAATGGTTTCTTCACCATCTTCCACCCCTTCGCGGCGATCCACAGAATCCCATCGATCAAGCCGTTCAAATAAGGATCCTCGAACCAAGTGACCCCGTAAGCCCGGCGAATGGCTCGCGATTCCACATGCTGTCGCTCCGCTGCCAGAATCTTATCCATCTCACGGGTCTTTCGCAAATGCCGCTGGGACGCGTTCGCACCATGCAGGCGGAAGTCCGCCACAGTCTCCGGGATGTATTCAAAACGTTTCCCCGCCGCATCCAACCGGGCGTAGAATTCCCCATCCATCACGTAGCGAAAATCCGTCCGCAGTCGGTGACCTTCTTCGATCACCGTCGCACGCCGATAGAAAGCAGCGGTCGAGCCGATAAAACAATGATGATGCACGTTTACAAACGATGACCATTTCAGAGCCTTCACATGCCGCATGAAACGCCCATCTTCATCCATGAAATCCCAGTCACCATAAACAACGTCTGCGGTGGATTTTTCTAGCAGCTCAAGCAATTTCGCCAGAACTCCAGGCTTGAGGCGGTCATCGGCATTCAACCACATCACCCAGTCGCCTTTGGCGAGATCAAAGCCTTTGTTAATCGCATCTGACATTCCTTGGTCCGGTTCTTGAATCCATGTCACCTGCGGAAACCGAACCGCCACCGCCGCGCTGTGATCCGTAGAACCACCATCGATCACTAGATGCTCCAGAGTCGCACCATCTTGCGATGCCACACTTTCGAGGCAGTCCTTCAGAAAACGCCCGTAATTCAGACTCGGCGTGATGATTGTAAAATCCATGGTTCGCAGCTAACGGTTATCGACCGGAATTCCGGCGGGTGGTTTTGCCATGGGCGTCATTCCTGATCACGGGTTTTCAGTCCGAGGACTCCGATGAAAAAGCTTCCGAAAAGAATTTGGATTCCGAGCGTCACCAAGGTGGAGGCGGGGATGATGCGCCGCAGGTTGTCGCCCAAGGGAAGTCTCCCGAAGCCCGTTTGATACCAATCCCACACCGCGATGCCGAACATGGATGCGCCGATGGCCGACAAGGCGAGACCAAAAAGAAGCCCCCACTCCAAGCTGATCGCATCGATCAATCTTTTGAGGTTCCTATTGGGCGGTAGTAAACCCTCTGCGACGACGAATACGCGGGTGAAGACGGCGAAGCAGATGAGCTGGAAGCCCACGAGCAACAACAGCGAACAGCCCATCAGCGTTCCCACATCGAGAGTGACTCTACCCAAAGCGACGCTGCCAATGGCAAGTGGGATAAAGCCGACCATACCCACAGAGGTCATCGCGAACCCGGGAATCAGGAACAGCCACCGCGGGCTGAAGAGTAGCATGAAACGCAGGTGCCGCCAGCCGTCGCGCCAACTCCTGAGATGAGGCGCGCGAGATCGACCGTCGGGGTAAAGCGTGATCGGAACTTCGGTGATGCGCAGCCCGTGCAGCGTTGATTTGATGAGTAGCTCGGAAGCAAACTCCATGCCGGTCGTGCGTAGGTCGATGCGTTCGAAGCCTTCCTTGGTGAAAGCACGTAAACCACAGTGGAAGTCGTTTGCGGGACAGTGGAAGAAAAGTCTTCCGATGAACGACAGCGCCGGGTTGCCGATCCAGCGGTGTTTCCAAGGCATTGCTTTGGGCATCACGGTACCTCCGCCGACAGGAAAGCGGCAACCCATCACCAGTTCCCATCCCTCGCGGAGTTTTTCCACAAAGGGATGAATGACGGAGAAATCGTAGCTGTCATCCGCATCGCCCATGACGATCCACTTCCCCTCTGCCGCCTTGATTCCGCCGCGCAGGGCGTTGCCGTAGCCTTTTGCCGCCACTGGCACAACTCTCGCGCCTTCCTTCTCGGCGATCACTTGAGAACCGTCGGTGCTGCCGTTATCGGCGACGATCACTTCTCCGGAAATGCCAGCAACACGCATGCCGTCGAAGGCTTTCCGAATGCAGACGGCGAGCGTCTCCGCTTCGTCGAGGCACGGCATCACCACGCTGAGCTGGATTTCCATTTTGGGCATGTTTTTTGAATGGGTGTCGCGGAATGAATCACCCGGTTCCCGGCGGCAGTTCGACAAGCAACCAGTCGGATAGATTTCCCTGAGCCGTGATCCTGAATGGCATGTGGACGATGACATTGCCGCCATGAGCTCTTACCCAGTCTTCGGGTGTCTGGCCCATCATGGATTGGAAATTGTCACTGTTGATTACAATGTGACGCATTCCTTTCTGCCGGAGGCCGGTGATCGAATCGCCCGGGCGGATGTGATGGACGCGCATTTTTCCATAGGGTTTCCAAAATGGCATTTCAGAACCCGCCGCGAAACTCATGAACCCGATCTCGCGGGCATCCGTTGGCAGCGCTCTTCTCAGCGAGCCAAGAGCGTCCGCCCGATCCGCGTAGATCGAGTATCCCAGTGCCGCCCGCTGGATGACTGAGGATGAGCTTTCGCCGAGCCGCCCGAAAAACCATCGTGCCGGCCACAGCGGTCGTGCGGGTGTGATCACCAGCATGAAGACGGTGGATGCCATCGCCGCCCCCGCCGCCCATTTCCACAGGCGACTTCTCATGGCCTTTTCAGGACGCATCGCTAGCAGAATCAAGGCGATGAGGAACAAATAATAGGGGCTGATATGGCGGGCGACGGTAAATAGACCGGTTTTCGCGAAATATACCAATAGTGCGCTGCCAAACAGCGCGGCATACAGCAACAGCGTTGAATTTCTTGCCGAAGACGCTCGCAACCGTCCCTTGAAAAAAACTAACAATGCGGTGAACAACAACAGATAAGTGATGCCTGCTCCGATGCCCGCCCACTCTTCGCCCTGAAGATCCGGTAGGATGAATTCCGCGCCGGTCGGTTCGAAACTACCCTTCATCGCCTTTTTGAAGTCTTCGGGAAACAGGCCGATGAAAAAGGTGTTCCACTTTCCGGCGAGCGGGAAAACCGGGGGGGCGAGGTTTTGGAGGGACGAGTTGATGATGTTTCCCGCCACGCCGACCAGCGGCTCAACTTTCGCGAAGTCTGGGTTCTCTGCCTGCAGGCCCGTCCAATCCCCGCAATGGTGAATGTTGAAGATCGCCGTTGGCAGGAATGATCCGGTCGCGACGAGCACCGCGAGAGCAGCGGAGCGCACGGGATGGGATCGTGCGATTTTCCACATGCCGCAAAAGATCACACAAAACGGCAGCAGGAGTGGCAGCGTGCCGGGCTTGCAGGCACTCATGGCCCCAAGTGCCGCGATGGCGATGGCATAGTTCGCGAAGCCACTGCGGCTTTTGTAGCGGAAGCCATAGGCAAACGCGGCGGCGGCGAAAAAAGAGGGTGTGAGATCGTTCCCGATTCCACCCGCCTGCAGTGCGAAACAATAGCCTGCTGGGACTAACCACATCCACGCCCACGAAACTCTGCCTCCTAAGCCCATTCCTCGCAGCACTCCGAAGCAGGCTGCGGGTAGGAGAAAGAACGCCGCGCAATTGAAGATGAAGGTGAAACGATCTGTCCTGAAGAGCGATACCAGTGGGGCTGTCATCCACTCGTAACCGCAAGAGCGGGTGTTCTGGCTGTTGTTGTTTGCGGGGAACCACTCCCAGCGTTCCGCCATCAGCCAATGCGCGACTCGCGGAACTCTGGAGTGAAGGGCGTCCATGTTATTCGGTGCGTGGAGGATGCCGCTGATTAGCACAAGCGCTGCGATCAGTAGGAAACCGGCTGGTAGCCATTGTTTCCACCGCCAAAAGCGCGAAGAGAGTGGGCGAACGGCTGGAAACCCGACACCGCAAAGCAACGTCGTCGCAGTGTGGATCAAAGGAATCGCAATGAGGAAACCCGGCGCGTGAAGCAGGTGCAGCGCGGACAAAAGCCAACCTGCCACATTGCATGTCAGTGCGAAAATGACGAAGTGAGCGAGAAGCGAACGCTCTTTTGAGTCTTTCGCTAGAGTCTGATAGTCCGACGTCATGGTGTCATGGGACGCATTGAGTGGGACGTTTCCCGATCAAAAGTGACAGACGGATTCCCGTGGACCAGGCCGATGAGGCTGTCGCTGCGGAAAGGGAGTGGGATGCCGAAGGTTTCGGCACATTTGAGCGAAACCATCGCGCACGGCCAGGGTATGGGAATGAATACGCGTTTCAATTTACGCCTCTCGGCGATGCGTGACAGGATTTCCCGCAAGGTCAGTGCGGTCGGATTTGCAACAGACACCGGTTCATGTGCCGCTTCACGGAAAATCCACTGATAGACCTTGTCCGCCAAATCTTCTTCGTGGACGAGGAATTGGCGTAGTCCGTCGGCACCACACAAGTAGGGAACCGCAGGCAGCGTCATCACGAGTTTTTCCAGCGAACCCATCATTCCTCCCGGGCGTTCGCCCCATACCAGACCTGGCCGGATGATTGTAGCTCCAAGTGCAAGAGCTTCCTGCTCGATCGCAAGCTTCGCTTTTCCGTAAAGTGAGCGGCAGCCATCATATGCACTGAGCGTACTGATGAAAATGATATGCCGGACACCGGCCTGGCGGGCGGTGGCGATCAGCTTGGTGCTAGGAATCACGTTGCGTTTTTGGATTTCTTCCCACGAGCGCGGTGAGAAATCATAAGCCGCATGCACCAGTGCCTCGATTCCTTGCCAGGGGATCTTGGTAGGGTCGTCGCCGAGCGAGAAGCGCAGCCATTCCCCCGCGCACTCGCGGCGCGACAGCCGCAACGTTTGGTGTCCCTTCTTTTCTAACTTCCGGATGATTGCCCCCCCGACGTAACCCGAAGCGCCTGTGACTGCGATCTTCATTCGGAGTCGAGGGCCTGAGCGAGGGTTGCGATGCGATGGGAATTGGCCATCAGTAAGAAGGTCACAGTCGTCGCAGGTATGGACGGGAGCACCGAGGCATCAACAATGTGTACGCGGGGGAAACCATGAAGGCGGCCCATCGTGTCGGTCTCAAACTCACAAGGGCTTTCCCGCATCGGCATCGATCCCCCACAGTGGTAGCTGCTTCCTGGCGTGGAAATTTTCACAGCGGGCAAAAGTGGCAGAGTTTTGGTCCGAAGCGATTGGGTGAGAACCTTCCAACCGACTTGGAGAACCTTCACTACGGTCTTCCAATCTCGGTGCGCTTGGCATTCTATGAACTCATCTCCATCGCTACTTCGTGAAAGGCGCAGGGTGATCTTCCCAGAGTGGTGAGAATGTAGGTAGCCTTGTGCAACCATCAATCGGCCAAGGAATTCGCGTCGGAAAATACGATTGCGAAGCGGCAACCGGAGAAATGTGCGGTTCAATTCCTCATGCAGGAACGTGCTATACCCGTAAATCTGCAGGTGCACTCCATGCGGGCTGATCGCAACGTCATCGATCTCCATGAAGATTTGTGACAGGGTTTGCATGCCCTCCGTTTCCACCGCGTCTGTTCTGCGGAACTTCATCAACGGATAGATATAGTATTGGCTGTCTTTCAACGTGAGAGTTTTCCCGGCCATTCCTGTGGAAGAAAGCGTGAGTGCCGCAGTCGGAATCACCCCGGCGGCGAGGAAAATCCGGGTGGCTCGGAGCGTGAAGCAGTCCCCAGTATCAAGTTTCTTGCCGGAGATGATCGTTTCGGTATCTTCATTCTGGAATGCTTCCACCAAGTGTCGTTTCAGATAGGTGACCTTGCCGGATTTGAGGAGATCCTTCAACGTTTGCGCCGAGGA
>JBOFET010000464.1:0-13179 GCA_051648225.1 Luteolibacter sp. | reverse complement strand
CACACCCACCTCTCCGAAGACGGCCTGACCATCCACCAAACCCTCATCGACCCCGACGACCTCAACGACTGGTCCCTCCACCTCACTCTGGATCTGGAAAAATCCAACGAGGCGAGAACCCCCGTTATTCACCTCGAATCCATCGCGCCGGTTTAAGGAGCCATGGCACTCTTGTCGTGGTGCCAACGGGACGAGAAAGACGAAGCGCCTAAGGCACCCGGCTTTTTCACCTCATCGGCATGGCGGACCGAAGTGTCCACCCTCCTCGGGGATCTTGACAATTACCTGCGACCAAATATGGTCACCCATATGAAGACGACCATAGAGATTTCCGACAACCTTCTCGCTCGTGCCAAGGCCCGCGCTCGCGCCCAGCACATCACCCTGCGCTCATTGATCGAAGAATCCTTGGCGGCCACGCTCGATCAGCGTCTTCCCGCGACCAAGGTCACGCCTGTCACTTTTAAAGGAAATGGACTCAGCCGGGAGTTTGAAGACGCGTCTTGGGACAAAATCCGCGATGCGATCTACTCATGATCGCGGTCGACACCAACATCCTGGTTTACGCGCACCGGGAAGATTCCCCTTGGCATGAGAAAGCCCTGGAGCGTGTCACCACGCTTGCGAATTCCGGCGTGCCGTGGGCGATCGCATGGTCCAGCATCCATGAGTTCCTCGCCATCGTGACCCACCCCAAGATCTACGACCCGCCGACCCCACTCGCCACCGCGCTCGAAGCACTCCAAGCTTGGCAAACCAGTCCGGGTTTGAGGTTGCTGGGTGAAGGTCCGGGCTACTTCGAAACACTCGCCAAACAGGCGATTGCCGGAAAAATCAAAGGTCCGAAAATCCACGATGCCCGCATTGCTTCGATCTGCCTGCACCACGGTGTCAAAAAACTCTGGTCCGCCGACCGCGACTTCACAAACTTCCCGGACCTGGTCTGTGAAAACCCCTTGATTCAATAAGGGGAGCGGACGTCTCGTCCGCCCTCTTCATCGGGAGCGCGAATGCTTCACCGCAACCACATCCTTAAATATGGGACTCTCCTCATGTGCTGCAAGTAAAGCCACAACGTGCTCCCAACGCCGCCGAGATCCGCACAGCCCGCCGCCGTGCCGGCTGGAAGATCGACGTCGTGGATAGCTTCGCAGAAGCGGAAACCGAGACCCGTGCTTACTGGCGTGCCACAACACCAGCCGAACGATTGAACGCTCTAGAAAAACTCCGCGAACTCTTCTATAGCAAAGATCAAATTGGCGGCAGACTTCAGCGATTTCTTGAAGTTGTGCCTGCGGAATGAAGTCCGCTTCATGGTCATCGGCGGCTACGTTGGTGATCCATCACTCCCGTCCTTGCTATCCGTCTCTGGCGACCTTTCCTCAATCTCTTTCCGGCGAATCGCGGATTCCAGATGAGGAACCAATAATTGTGAAAACTTCGTGAGTGGAATGGAATCTTTTCCAATCACCACGGACTTCCAGAATTCAATCGAGGCGAACTGCATCAGTCGTCCCAAGAGTTCAGAACCCGCAGCGCTTTCCTCCTCAACCTTCTCCCAAGAATCCAACCGAATCGAAGGCATCATAGAGACCGCAATTGACTCCAAAAGCTTCCAGATCTTGGCCTCATTGTTCCCTTTCATCGCCCGATCCAGAACTTCTTCAGTCCGGACTGGGCCCAACGCGTGAGCCATTCGATATGCCCGGAGAGCTTCGAAGTCATCCTTCATGAAGTGATTTAGGCAGAAGCTCCGGCTTACTCCCGGCAAGAGCTCATCTGCCAAAGCTTCGATTTCTTCCACGGGCAGCTTGATCAGTCCCACGGATGGCTTGGCACCAGGAAAGAATCTGCAATCAGATAGATTTCTCATTTGCTCAAGCAAAAGCAGCGACAAACTAAAGCTCCCAGCTTCACAGATCGCAGGTAGGACTTCTCGTTCCGCATTCTCCTTAGCCATTCGATCAATCAAATAATCCGAGAGATGATAAGCTAACTCCAGTTCGTGATCTTCTGGACCCGATTTGTATTCTAGTTCATCCGAGATGCTGGATATGGCGAGCAGAACCCTTGCCGCTGCATGAGCATCAGGGATCAATTGCGGGTCGGACTTCAGGCGGCCGAACAATTGCGGGAGCCATTTCATCGCTTTGAAACCTTCCAACAGCTTGTACATGCGAATGGAGTCCGCCATCGCTCCGGCGAATTCCTTGACCTTTGCTTCGGGCAAATCGCCAGCCGCCACGTTCAAGCGGAAGTAGATTTCTGATCGGTCGAAATTGCAGATACCAAGTGGTGAATTCACATTGGGGCTGCTTCCGTAGAGCAGCATCTGAAGTTGGTTTTCCTCTAAAAACACTCTGAGATGCTCCGATAGATGGGGAAGCAATGAAATCAGTGCTGCACACGCAATCTGGTCTCCAAGGACCGAAACCCTTACCAGATCCAGAACCTTCTTCGAATCCGCGTCCTTGTTCTTGGTGGACAAATTGGCGTGGCACCAGAGCCAATTCGGAACATCGGACGCCAAGCGGTGGTAAAGCGGTGGGTCGAATACGCGAAGGAAATCAATCCCTAGAAGATCCAGCAGATCCACCTCGAGTGTTCCGCCTTGGGTAAGTGCTCCAGTGTGGAATGTGAGCGTGCGTAGAAGACGGTGGCAGTCCCCCAGTTTGAGATCCTGAATTTCAGGAAAGAATCCCAAAACTCCGAGAAGCGTTGGGCTTGCGCGGGCAAGTCGGTGTTCGTTTCCTTTGCCAGCTTCTCCAGCCCTTCCCATAGCCGAAGGCGGATTTGATTCTCCCCAGGCTCGGGGACTTGGAAGGAGTTTTGAACCAATTTTTCCAGATAACGGTCTCCTTGGTTGCCACAGACTGGATCAAGCGCAGAGGCAACCTGCTGCCGATCGCCAAAAATCAGGTAGTGAAGTTTTGGAAGATTTGCAGTCGTGTTCAGCAAGCGAATCATCATCTGGATTTCCCCGTGAGTAAGGCGGTCGAGATCGTCAATTATAATGAGGATGGGGCGCTGGAGCTTCTGCTGGAGCTCTTCGGCAAGTTCGTTCTTCACCTCGCCGAGGGTTTTCTTCTTTGCCGGCTTATCGTCGGCCTCCCGACTTTTCGCCGCCTTCGCAAAGAGGGAACCAAACGATGCAAGGAACGCGGGTAAAGCCACCGCGGCTTCGCCTTGCCCGAGCATGATAGCACTAGCGACACCTCCCGCGCCCAGAGATCCAATCATGGTGAACTGCTCCAACTGCTCCCATAGTCTGGCAAGATTCCTGGTTTCCTCTTTTGGAGGAATCATCGCCGCCACGGTCTGGAAGAACTCACCAAGGATCTGGTCGTGGCTCTTAAGGTCCCATGGGGAGAAGCGGCAAACGTCGATGGTCGCTGGATGGTCTTCTTCGAGAAATTTCACGATTCGCTCCAAGAGCCACGTTTTTCCACATCCCCAGGGACCAAAAACGGCAGTAACAACACTTCGGTCGTTCGGCATTCGGACAATCGCATCCGCAAGTGTACGGGCGAACGATTCGCGTCCGAGGCTGTCGGGAGAACTCTTGGCTAACTCCAACTGATCGAGCCAGAGATTTGTAGCGAGTGGATAGGAGTATTGGTTTTGAGCGTCCATGGGACTTGCAGCTAGTTTCCGCACCGGTTAGGCATGCATTTTCAGTCCGGCAATCTCCCAGATTTCTTTTCCAGATTCTTCTCATCCGACTTCACCCGGCGTTCCAGTTTTTTGAGATCTTCCTCCGGTGGCAAGTGTTCGGGTTTGATTCCGCGCTGATCGAGCATTTGGCGAACGCTGGTGTTATTCTGGACGTGCTCCCGGGTGATTGGCAGCTCGCCGCGCAGGTTTGCCTGCTGAACGTTGTGATTGGTCATTTCCGTGGCGAGATCTTTGGCGGCGATGGTCAGGGTTGGCAGGAAGTCCGCCAAGGGCCGAGACTGGACGATGCCGAACTTATCTTTCATCTCCGAAGTGGTGTGGCCGCCGAAAAACGCTTCATCCCCTTTCGAGCGGATCCGGCCGAATCCCTTGTCGTCCACGCCACGCTCGAAAATGTTGTCCGACAGCGCCTTTTCGGAGGCCTTGAGTTTGTCCCGAGCTTCGAGTCGACCCATGAGCTTCAACCGCTCCTCCACCAGCTCCTGTTTGCGGGTCTGGATGGCGAAGTAGCTTTGAGCAAAGGCGATCGGCTCTTTTCTGGGATCGCCGTTCTGGGCGATGAGGTAGCAGGCGTAGCGAGTGAGCATGAAATCTTCAACTCGACGCTCAGCTCCGCTTCCGAGAGAGACCATTTTCGTGACGCCACGAAAATGGTGTTCAGATTGGTAACCCGTTGTCTCACAAGACTCAATGGCGCGCTGAATGGCGGTCATGAAGTTTTCCCAACGGGCATAGCCAAGAGGCTCCTGCAGATCGCGGGCGAACCAGAATTCGATGCTCCCGTCACCCGGAAGAGTCTGGGCGAGCGAATCAAAATCGCTTTGCATGCGTTGGATCTGTTCAATGTTCATAAGAGCACTGGATTGCAAGCCATGTTCGGGCATTTGGCCATCAAATAAAACCGTATCGACGAAGCGGACTCGCTCAGTTGATCGCCCTGTCCCACTCCCAACCCGCCTTGTGGATCCATTCGGAGGAAGTGCGCTCTTGCCCTCCGAGTAGGCTTCGTTTATACGGTCGAGGGTCGTTTTGCCTCCGAAACGAGGCTCCGATTTCTCCCGATCATTTCGCAAAAACCATTTTGGATGGAAATTCCCCAACCCAACTCCACATCGACTTCCGGACACGGCGTCCAACGGGCATCGACTTTTTCCGCCCCACCGCCGACCAGCGAGCAGCTTGCACCGCCCTTAACCGAGAGTGAACGCGCGGGATCTTGGAAGCAGCTCAGCTCGCTCCATCCCGGGAATCGTTTCCGGTTGATGTTTGGAATGCCATTTTTGCCCGAAAGTCCAAACAGAAGGGCGTCCCGCTGATCCCTCTGGAGCGGCTCGGCATCGATCACGACGAGGATGGAATGCTGAGTTCGGATTTTCTTGTAGCACTGCCGAGCGGGGCAGAGGAGAACCCTTACCAGGATGATGATTGGAACGTCGTTTAAAATTTTTTTCCTCGGGAAGGCGGCTCGCTGGGGAAGAAAATCGCCTTGGAGGAACCTGAGAGTGATCGCTTTGAAATCCAGCTTCTCTCGGCTTGCTTGGTTGACACTTTGGAAAAACTTTCGGTTCTCAACGAGACGGGTAGCCATCCCACGGAGATTGTCGGCTTGTCTTCAAATGCGGATTTCCTGATCGCGAAGCAGCCCTTGGCATTCCCTTACAAGGACTATCAAAAGGATCGTGAGGTCGCCACGAACGCGGTGGATGACGCAGAAGACGTGCGGCGCGGACGTGAGCCGAGAAGACGTTTGCAGTTCGGGGACGAGACCGATGACGACAGTTTGTAGTCGGAGTATATCGTCTCACGTCTTCAGGTCAGCCTTCCCAACACTCCGTTGACCCACCCCAACAAACATAGGACCCACCCGAGGCCCGCGCCGCTCACGGTCGCGCCGGATGGAAGATCGTCGTTGCCGATAGCTTCGCCGAAGTGGAGGCCGAGACCCGCGCCTACTGGCGGGCAGCGACGCCTGCCGAACGCCTTTGGCCTTTTGCCAAAAGTTGTTTCCGCTATCCGGCTTGAAGCGCGGCGCGACGCTCAGACAAGGAGCAGCGATCTCCGAATCGCTGTGGTCCATGAGCTGCCGATGAAATGCGCATCCGCTCGTCTCATCGCCGGCTCATGGGCTTCGGCGGATCGGAGTCCGCCGCTCCATGGAACTCCGTTTCGGCAATCACTTTTGGCAATCGGGCTAACGCTCTCGAAAAACTCCGCGAACCCTTTTATGGCAAAGATCAAATTGGCGGCTGACTTCAGCGGGTAATTGAAGTTTTGCCTGTGGTTTGAGAAGGCATTGCCAATGTCAAATACCGTTAGGAAAAAGCCGGGACAGCTGTCCCACGTTCGATTTTCACCAATCCCGATGCGTGGCAAGACGTCCGTGGTGAGCGTGGGGACACGTGAGTCTCGATCCGCTCATTTCCCAGGCTTGAACCTCGCAGCCAGCCAGGCTTCTAGCAAGGTGGGCCAGACTTCCAGCGGTCCCTTGCCATGCAGTCCGTAGCCGTGACCGCCCGCTTCGAAAAGGTGAAGCGAGACTGGCACGCCCTGGTCCTTGCAGGCGGCGGCGAATGAAAGGCTGTTCCGGCAATCGACGACGTCATCCGAGGTGGTGAGAAGAAACACCGGCGGCGTGTCCTTGGTGACGGCGCGGTCGGTGGAGCACTTGAGTTGGCTTTCTTGGATTGGGTTCCTACCTAGCAGACGCTCTCGCGAGCCTTTGTGCCGCAGCGGATCCTGCATGGAAATCACCGGATAGATCAGGATTGCGAAGTCGGGACGACAGCTCAGGCCGTCGATCTCATCCTGGGTCTCGACAGGAAAAGTGTCGGCAAAGCGGGTCGCACAAAGGCTGGCGAGGTGGCCGCCGGCGGAGGATCCCATGATGCCGATTTTCTTCGGATCGACGCCCCACGCGGCAGCGTTGCTGCGGGCGGTGCGGATCGCCCGGCGCGCGTCGAGGAAAGGAACCGGAAACTGATAGCCTGCGGCCTCCTCGCGGTGGACGCGGTATTTCACCAAGATACCAGCCACGCCGCGCTCGGCGAGCCACTTGGCGTAGGCTTCACCCTCGTGACCAGCGGCGAGGCCCGAGTAACCACCACCGGGCAGGATCACTGCGGCGGCACCGGTGGCCTTTTCCTTGGCCGGAAGATAGATCTGATACTGCGGTTTTTCGATGTCCGTTAGGCTACCTTTGTCGAGCTGCACCTCGCTCCCCGCCACGGGAGGGCGCCCGCCCGGCGCGGTGCCTGGCCAAAGATCGATCCACTGGGCGGAGGCCAGGGAGACGGACGAAAGAAGCATGAAGAGCGGGCGACGAAGAGTCATGATCTTGTTATTTGGCTTTGATGCGGGCTGGCACGTCCTTGATCTGGATGCCCGCCTTGGTGAGGGATTCCCAAAGCGCGAGCAGACGCTCGAGCGGGACGTTGCGGTCCGCCTCAAGCTCGAGTTTGCGACCGGGGTTTTGTTGCTGATAGGCTACCAGATAGGATTCCAGCAGACCCTCGGGAACCTTGAGCGAATCGAGGGAAATGTTTCCAACCGCATCCAGGGCGATGACCGAGCGGGTATCGGCGACTTGGTCGGAGGGCATTTCGCGGACCGTCGGCAGCTCGATGCGCAGCACGTCCCGCGGTTTCTTGAACGCGGTGGAGACGATGAAAAAGATCAGCAGCACGAAGAGGATATCGATCAACGGAATGACCGCGACCTGGCTGCGGGTGGTGGGTGGGCGGTGGAAGCGCATCGTCAGTTAGGAATGCGGGGTGGGCCGCTCACAGGCGGAGGTGAGGCTGGTGAGCAGCGTTTCCAAGCGAGCGGTGAGCATCTCGATGCGCCGGATGAAATAGCCGTGGGCGACCACGCAAGGCACGGCGATAGCAAGGCCGGCGATGGTGGTGGTGAGCGCTTCCGAGATGCCGCGGGCGATGACGAGGTGGTCGGTATTGTCCCCGAGGCCCTGGAAGATGGTGACGAGTCCCGAGGCGGTACCTAGCAGACCGAGCAGCGGGGCGATGGTGATGATGACATCGATCACAGCGATGCCGGCGTGCAGGTGGACCGTCTCCTCGCGGGCGGCGGATTCCACGGCGTGGGTGATTTCGCTCCGCGGCTTGCCACGGTGCTTGAGGACGACGGCGGAGAGTCTCGCCAGCGTGCTGTCGCCTTGATCGACATTTTTAACGAACGTCTCCGCGTGGTCGGTGACGAGGCGCTGTTGGAACTGATCTAACTCGCGAACCAGCACCGGAGGGATGACACGGTGACTGGAGAGAGAGAGAAATTTATAGAGAATGGCCATGGTCCCGGCGATGGAAGTGAGGGCCAGTGGAATCATGAAGACACCGCCCTTGCTGAGGAAATCCATGGCGGTGCGGAGGCCGTTCGATTCGGTGGCGGCGAGGAGGTGTCCGAGGTGGTCGAGGGTCATGATGAGGGTTAGAAATAGAAGTTGAAGATGAGTTCGAGCGGTTCCTTGTCGAATTCCTTTTTCACGGCGGCAGGCATCGGCGGGATATCCGCGTCGCGGATGGCGCTGAGAGTGAAGCCTTTTTGAACCTCGCCCGTTTCCATGCTGCCGACGAACTGCACGGTGCGGACCTTGCCACTGGTTTCGACGAAGAAGCGGACGGTGAGGAATCCCGGAGTGATGAAATCGCGGTGGCGCACGCAGTTCCGCTGCCATTCCTGCTCGACGGCGCGGCTGATGATGGCTTGGTAGCGGCCGAGCGGCGAGTCCACCACATCGAGGGCGCTGCGCCCGGTGCGGGAGATGGAGCCGACGATGGCGGTCTTGCGCTGGTAACCGCTGAAGGCCGGGTCGTTCACGGATTTGGCCACGGCGGTTGGCTTAGGCTTAGGCTGGTCGGCGGGCGTCGGCGCGGGTTTCCCCGATTTGGGAGTCTTGGGCGGGGTGGGTTTGATTTCGGAAACGAGCGGGTCCGGCTTGGAGACCGGGACATCGACAGGATTGGGGCCTTCTAGCAGCGCTTCGCGGGGCGGCGGAGTGGTCCGGGTGTCGTCGGTGCCTGGGGTTTTCTGGGTTTCGCCAGGAGTCGTGGTGTCGGCGAGAGTCGGGTCCGCGACGGGTGCTGGCGGGGTTGGCATCGCGGGTGGGGATTCCTGCTGGGGCCGGGCAGTGGGCGTGCTCTGGACGGAGCCATCTTGGTAGCGGCTCTCGGTGGTCTCGAGATTTTCACGATTTTTCGGGTCGATCCCGGCTTGTGAGGGAAGCGCCGGGGCGTCTGGGACCGGGCGGCGATCACTGGTGGCTTGGGTGTCCCGCTCGCCCATGAACGCGGGATTCTCAGGCGGAGCGGCGGCCTGATCTTCGGTGGTCCGCGAGAACGACGGCTTGGCAGGCCGCGCGCGCGGAGTGTCCGGGACTGGCTCCAAGGGGGCGACTTCAGGGAAGATCATCACGGTGGCCTCCTCCGACGGGAGCGGGGAAACGGGCTGGGTTTTGCGAAATTCCCGGGACTTCAATGCCGCAAAGCCTGCAAACGCGAGGATGCCCAAATTCAGCAGCAACGACAGCAGGAGCGCGACCGCCCAAAGGCGACCGTCACTCTGACGCGCTGCGGATGCGGTTGCTATCATGGCCAACACGAGCAGCCTTGCCGGGAAACGCCCCTTGCGCAACTCGCGAAATACTCGCGCACTCCGGGGCGGATGCGTTATCCCACGGTGCAGTGATGGCCGGTCAGCGGCGGTTCGCAGTGCGGATGGCTTCGGCAGAAACGATGAGTCGATCCGCGGAGGAACCCTCGGCGACCTTCCCGGTCACCGTGACGGTGGCGAGGTTTTCCAATCCACCCACGCCTTCGAGGGTCTCCTTAAGGACGCGCCCGTCCGCGCCGACGATCTGGATGGTGGCGATGCCGCGCTTTTTATCTTCCGGCGAGTCGCAGCAGGCGTCCCATGGCGTGGTGCATTTGTCGTCGGGATTTTCATTGCAGGCGGCGAGCACTTCGGGATCGCCGAGGATGAAGGCGGCGCGGCCCTCCACGAAGGGTTTCTCGTGGCCCATGATTTTTCCGCTGATGGTGATTTCATCGCCGGGCTTGGCGGTGGTGCGGATGAGGTGAATGGGCTTCGGCTCACCCGTGGGAGCAGCGGCGAGCACCGCGGCGAGGGCAGTGCTAGGCGGCCTAACATCGGTGGCGGTGACGGAGGTTTCTTTCTTCCCGCATGAGGCGAGAAGGGCGGCGGTGGCAAGTATCAGGCAGGTGGTTTTCATTTTGGTGGAGTGGTGGTCAGGACATGCGGAGAGCGGTGGGAAGCGGTGGCTTGAGGCAGCGGATGGCGGGCGGCAGCGCGCCTAGCAGGCCGAGCAGTAGTCCCGTTAGAATTCCAGTAACGGCCACTTCAGGGCCGACCTCCAAGGTGAAAGCGCCGATGGAAAACGGAATCATCCTGCCGTCCAGCAACACGACCGCGATCACGGAAGCCAGTAATGCGCCGGTGAGGCACGCGAGGGTGCTTTCCTGCACGAGACTCCATAACAGCGCACCACGTCCGAAGCCGATGGCTTGCAAGGTCGCCATTTCCCGGACGCGGGAGGCGAAGGCAGCGTAGAGCGTATTGACGCCGCCGAAAATCGCACCCGCAGCGATGAGGCCGGCAGTGATCCAAGTCATCGCACGCAGCGGTTTGAAAAAGGCGCTGAGGCGGTCGTAGTAATCACTCTCGCGCAGGGCGCTGAGTTCGAGGTCGAGCCTTTGTTTCGCGAAGAGATCTGCCTCCGCGTAGTCAGCAGGATCGTCCAGGTGGAGGACGACGCAGGACAGGGTTTCGCGTTTTGCTAGGACACGCAGGTCGCCAAGCGTGGCCCAGATTTCAGATTCCAACACGGTGCCGGGCGCGGCGAAGATGCCGGCGATTCTCAGCGCCTGATTTTCCAATGTTAGAGTGCTGCCGATTTGTAGATCACTCTCCTTGAGGCCGAGTTTCCGCCATGCGAGACGGCCGACCATGAGTTCTCCGGCGGCGGGGAAATCCCCTTGCAGCAACCTCACCTCGGGATGGACGCGCAGCGCTTGGAGGGTGACGCCACGGAGCATCGCTTGGCTCCTGCGCCCATCTGGCAGATCGAGGTAGTTCATGTAGTGGATCTCGCTGGAAACGGCGCGGATGCCGAGTGTTTCCGAGATGCCGGGCACTGCGGCTTCGGCAATGCCGGCGGTGCGCTCGGCGACCTCGCTGCGCTGAATGCTTTCCTCGGATCCCGCACCGACCAAGATGACATTTCGATCCGATCCTGAAGCGGACAGCACACGCTTCATCCCGTGGTTGATGGCGACCGATGCCATAACTAACAAAACGACCATCGCGCTGCCGCCGATGGTTTGCAGCAGTCTGGACTTGGAGCGGAACAGATTCCGCACGGCGTAGGAAAGCGGGAGCATGGGTCAGCTGCGGAGGTTCTTGACGATGGGCTGGGTCATGGCCTGCCAGGCGGGCCAGAGCGAAGCGAAGATCCCCAGCAAGAGGGCCGCTAGAACACCGATGAGGATCACCGTGGCATCCGGCTGGATGGCGAGGGTCTGGCCTTCATTACCCATGGTGAAACTCTGCCAGCGCAGGAAGCCGGCGGCGAGGCCGACCCCCACCATGCCACCGGCTAGACCTAACATCCCACCCTCGCTCAGTACCAGCCAACCGATGGCGCGACCGGGAAATCCGAGCGTGCGCAGGACGGCATTTTCCTTCACGCGGCCGCGGACGACGAGCAGCAGCGCGTTGGCGACGAGGCCTCCCACGGCGATGACGGCGGCGATGCCAAGCCAGCGGGTGAAGCCGATCAACGCGACAAGCTCGGAGGCAGTTTCGGCGAAAAAGGCCTTTTCCGGGCGGGTATCGGTGGGTTCCTGGCCGCTGCGGAACAGCTCGTCGATGGCGGTGGCCACGGGTTCGAGTTGTTTGGATTCGGTGACTCTGACATTGAATTGGGTCACCACGCCGAGTCCGGCGCGTGAGGCTTGTTGGAGAAAGGGGAGTTTTACGTAAGCGACATTGTTATCCTGCGCGAAGGGTGAGCGGAGGATGCCGGAAACCGTCACGGTGACGCCCGCGGCATCGAAGCGGTCGCCGGGTTTCAGACCGCGGCGTTTGGCAAAAACCTCGCCTAACAAGGCTCCGTCGTCGCGCCGTTGCCACTCGGTTTCGCTGCCCTCGATGATTTCGATTTCGGGAGCAAATTTCCGCAGCAAATCGTCGGGTACGCCGCGGAAGGCGATGACGTCGAGCGATGCTCCGCAGTTGTTCACGACGATTTGCACCGGGATCACCTCGCGCACGCCGGCGATCTTGCGGATCGCGTCGGCGTAGTGTTCGGGCAGGCGGCTGGCGGACGGGCAGAAGCGGTTGGCTCGATAGACGACGAGCGTGGTGTCGGCTGCCGAGGCTTCGGTAGCCTTGGCGAGCGAGCGCTGGAGTGTCTCGACGGCGGTGAAGAGAAACATGCCGGAAGCGACGCCGAAAATGGTTAGCAGCGAGCGCACCCGATGGCGGGTGAGCTGGATCCAAGCGAGCTTGAGGAGGTTGACCGCGGCGTTCATCGATTTTCCAACAGTTGGCCTTTTTCGAGATGCAGCGTGCGGTCGGCGGCGGCGGCGGCTTTCGCGTCGTGGGTGACCATGACGATGGTCTTGTGATAGTCCTTTGAGAGTTGGCGGAGTAAATCGAGGATGCGGACGGCGGATTCGCGGTCGAGGTCGCCGGTTGGCTCGTCCGCCACTAACAACGGTGGATCGGCCACCACGGCGCGGGCGATGGCGACGCGTTGTTCCTGGCCGCCGGAAAGCTCGGACGGGGTGTGGTGCATGCGGTCGGTTAGGCCGACGAGTGAGAGCGCGGTTTCCACACGGACGTGGCGTTCCTTTTTTGAAATCGGCGATAGTAGAAGCGGTAGCTCGACGTTTTCAAATGCGGTGAGCACCGGCACGAGGTGATAGAGCTGGAAAATGTAGCCCACATGGTTCGCGCGCCACTTGGTGAGATCGCGGCGGGAGAGTTTTGAGATATCGATGCCGGCGATGACGAGCGAGCCGCTGGTGGGCGAATCGATGCCTGATAAGAGATTGAGCAATGTCGTTTTTCCCGAACCGGAAGGTCCCATCAACGCGAGGAATTCGCCTTTCGGCACGTCGAGGTCGAGCGCTTCGAGCGGAGTGACCACGGTGTTTCCCTTGTGATAGCTTTTGGAAACGCCGCGGCATTGGATCATGGATTCGCTCATGGCTGTTGGAGAGTGGGGTTGACGCGTTGGCCATCGTTAAGATTTCCCGGTGAGAGGACGACCCATTCGCCGGGCCGGAGTCCTTCGCTCACGCGGATGAAGCCGTCGCGGGTTTCGGTGGTTTTCTGGATGTCGCGCTTGCTCACCCGCTTGGATTCGGGATCGCAAACCCACGCGCTTGTGTCGCTTGCGGCGGTTTGGGGAATCCAAGTGGAGACGGATTGCGGTGAGGTGGAGCCGGTGCGGGCGCTTCCCATGAA
>JBOFET010000463.1:0-8289 GCA_051648225.1 Luteolibacter sp. | reverse complement strand
TCACAGTCGCCCTTCTCCTGCTCTTGGTAGGCGTTTGGTTAGGCTTGGTCCGTCGCGAATCACCTTCGGCGAGCGACACCGATCCAGCCTTGGCAAAGAAACACCGCGCCACACCCACGGGATCGCATGGTCAAATCATCGCCCAAACGAGAAATCATCCCGAAATCGCGTCTTCGCGTGGCACCCATGCGACGGGCTTGCCGGTGACTCGGGAATTTGTCCGGACTCTCGCGACCGGCCCGGCGAGGATTTCATTCCCTCTGCCGGACGGGAGACGAGCGGCGGGAACGATTGAGCAAAATCACATCTCAGCGGACGGTTCCCCAGCAGGCGTCACTGGACGGCTGGATGCCCCGGGGAATGGGACGTTTCACTTCCGCCTGCAACCCGACGGAGCCACCACGGGACCCGTCGTCGGTGCAGTGGTGATCGATGATGTGGAAATCGCTTTCCGAGTCCAACCAGGTCCGGGGAACACAAGTGTGCTGGCGGCACTGCCGGTCGATCAAGTCATCTGCCGGCGCTATGCACCCCCTCCAGAAATCGCCAGCCAGCCCCAAGAGATACCTGCGGACCACCCGACTGACATTCCGTACCCCTCCTACCAGAACGGTGTGATTCCGCTACACAGCCGACCGGGAGCGATCAGTGTGATCTATCTGGATTTCGACGGGGAGCCCGGCCCACATGAAGGATGGCGAGACAGTGCGAACGATGATTTTAATGCGGCCCCGCCGGAGGGCATGACTCCCGCAATCGTCAAAAGCATCTGGACCGGTGTGGCCGAGGATTTCGCACCCTTCCATCTCAATGTCACCACCGACCTTCAGGTCTATCTGAACGCCCCGGAAACCTCGCGCCAACGCTGCATCATCACGCCAACCACCGCCGCCCGGCCAGGTGCTGGTGGCGTCGCTTATTTGGGATCGTTCGCGTGGAGCGGCGACACGCCGTGCTGGTGTTTTTTTTACTCTAACGCAAAGAACGCCATTGAAATCATCTCCCATGAAATCGGTCACACGCTCGGACTCAGTCACGACGGGCAGCTGTTTGCCAATGGAGACTCCGCCGAGTACTATTGGGGCCATGGACCTTTCGCCACCGGATGGGCACCGATCATGGGCGTTGGTTATAACAGAAACCTCACTCAGTGGTCCCAGGGCGAATACCCACAGGCAAATCAAGCCGAAGACGACATCGCCATCATTGCCAGCAATCCGTCGGTAGGACTGGTGGACGATGATGCGGGTGACGATCACCAGGGGGCCGTGATGCTGGAAGTGGATGCGAACGGCTCGGTCGATTCCCAAGGCTGTATCAGCACGCAGACCGATGTGGATGCATTTCGTTTTACCACCGCAGGCGGCAGCCTCTCACTCACGGTCAGCGCGGCGTCCTTTGCCGCAAATCTCGACGTTTCAGCCACACTTCACGGAGCCAACGGAGCCGTGATCGCCCAAGCCAGTCCGGATTCGAGCCTCAACGCCACACTTTCCGCCACGCTTGCAGCGGGCGAATACACCATCCGGGTCAATGGAGCCAGCAAAGGAAATCCTCTCGACACCGGCTATACCGACTACGGTTCCCTTGGATTCTATGAGATATCCGGGACCATCGTCGGCGTCGTGGGGCCTGACCGCTTCACGCTCGCGGAAAACGCTCCACTCGGCACGAAAGTCGGCAGCCTACAACCGCGACTCGACCACGGGAACTCGTCCCTAACTTATGCAATCTCCAGCGGCAACTCGGACTCCGCCTTTGCCATCGATCCGGCCACCGGCGAAATCACCGTTGCCAATCCTTCTGCCATCAACTTCGAAGCACTCTCGTCGGGATGGGATCGACCGTCGTCCTTCGACCTAACCGTGACAATTTCGGATTCAATGACTCCTGCACTCGACGAATCGTTGCGGGTAGTGGTCACAATCATGAATGTGAACGAACCTCCCCACCTGTCCGGAGAGAGATCCATCATCGCAGTTTCCCACACCGTTCTTGGCGTGACTTTGGGTAATCTATCAATTTCCGATCCGGATCGTTTTGATTTTGCAACGGCTCAAATTGTTTCAGGCGACCCGACCGGGAAATTCTCACTGTCGCCCAGTGGATCACTGAGCCTAACCGGCTCGCTGGATGCCTCCATCAAATCAAGCTACCCATTGACCATCCGGACGACAGACCAAGGCTTCCCCGCACTCACGACCGACGAAATTGTCACGGTCACGGTCATTCCCACACTACCTGCACTCACCCCTGGCTTCGCCTACCAGACGATCTACGCCGACATTCCCGGCAGTGCGGTCGCCAATCTCACCTCCGATGCCAGTTTCCCGACAAGTCCGACCTCCGAGGAAGAGCTTGCAGATTTCTCAACCACCTCACTCGGCGATACTTACGGCAGCACCGTCCGGGCATGGCTCATCGCGCCTGTCACGGGAACCTATCGATTCTGGATCTCCGGCGACGACCGCGCGGAGTTGTTCCTCGATCCAGACGGCATCCCAGCGAACACGGCACCGATTTGCAGAGTCAACTCCCCCACCCGACAGAACGCGTGGACGGAATCAGGCAGCCAAGAATCTGGCAGTTTCAATCTGATCGCCGGCCAGGTCTGCTCCATCGAAGCAAGGCACAAACAGCAATCTCATGAGAACCATCTGTCCGTGGCGTGGGAGATCAAAGACCCCGCCGATACGGTCATCACTTCGCCACGACAGGTGATTCCCGGGCGCTATCTCTCACCCCGGTTCATCAACTACTCGCCGAAAATTTTCGCCCAATCCGCTAGCCTCTATCGAAACTCGTATGTCGGCTCCCAAGTGGCGATTTCGTTCGCAAGTGATCGCAATCCGACGGACACCCTCACGTGGGCCATCTCAGGCGGGAACGAATCCGGTGCTTTCCAGATCGATGCGACTACCGGGGAGGTCACCGTCGCGTCTCCCGCCGCACTAACCACCCTTACCAACACGACCGTCGTGCTCACCCTAACGGTCACTGACGATGGCCCCGGCCCACTATCAGACTCCGGCCCGCTGATGGTCCATCTGCTGGACCCTGCGATCTTGCCGACATCAGGGCTGGTCCAGGAATTTTGGGACGAAATCCCCGGAAGCGCCCTTGCGGACCTCTACATGTCCTCCCGCTACCCGGATCGACCCGACCGGGTCACGCTTCTCGGGTCGTTTGAGATGGAAACCACCTCCGCGGATGATTTTGGAACCCGCATCCGCGCCTTCTTCATCCCTCCTTCCAATGGCTCCTACACATTTGCCATCACCGGCCAGAACGCAGGAAGCTTTTTTCTCAGCAGCGACAGCACTCCTCAGAACGCCTTCGAAATTGCATCGGCAGGCAGCTCCCAAGCCTCGTTGCCCGTCCCGCTCGCTGCGGGTCAGCGCTATTTCATCGAAGCGAGAATGAAACATGCTGCGGTCGAAGGTTCGCTTGCCGTGACTTGGGCGCATCAAAACTCTCCCGGAGGCCAAATCATCGGCGACGAGGTCACGACTCCCTACGACTCGAACGTTTCACCGAGTTTCACGGAGCCGTCCTACCATTTTGATCTCTCGGAGTTCCCCTCCCCGGGTGCAGCAGCAGGCGTGGTCACCGCCTCGGATTCCCCGTTCGAGGCGATCCGTTACGCAATCGTTTCCGGCGATCCGCTCCAAGCCTTCGGGATTCATCCAAAAACCGGAATGATCCGTGTGGTGAATCCCTCCAACCTCGTCATTGGGTCGATCTATCAACTTCAGGTAGGAGCCCAGGACTCTGGCCACGGCGGAAATTTCGCTCCACGCGAGACGCTCGTCCCAGTGACCATCTCACTGCCTAACAGCCCACCGGAATTCGTCACCGATCCGGTCGTTCTCGGGCACTTTCCGGCGAATGAGCCGATGGCCGTGTCCCTGACAAATTTTGTGAGCGACCCTGAAGATCCCGTCGTCCTCTCGCTGTTTGGCGGCCCTTCTTGGCTTTCACTTTCCTCGGGCGGAGTCCTCTCGGGAAACCCTTCCTATCCGCATTTCGGCCCCCACTCGCTCACGGTTCTAGCGACGGATGGACGGGGAAACACCACCCAAGGCATCTTCAACCTCGTCGTTTCCTCCCCCGCCAGCGTCCCTGCTTCAATCCTCACCACGGTCCATTCCACCCCCGCTGCAATCACCGGAAATCACGACTCCCAGACCATGGCGGGATCTTCCGTGTCCGACTCACTGTATGAAGCGCTCCATGAAGCATCATCGTCCGGCACCTCGGCACTGGATTTCACCTGGACGTTTCCAACTCCGCCAAGCCGTCCCGCCCTGCTCGAAATCGAAGCCCACCACTCCGTCAACAACGAGAACGACGACTTCCAGTTCTCCGTATCCACCGACGGCGGTGCGACGTTCAGTGACGTCATTCTCATTTCTAGCAACTCCGATGACGACACCGTCCTCCCGTTCGCATTCACCACCGGCGTCGGCGGTTCTACCATCGTGAAGGTCATTGATACGGACCGGATCCCGGGAAACAGCAGCGAGGACACCCTTCTGATCGACCTCCTCAGAGTGACGCTCGTCGGCAACACCTTGCCCGCCATGAGCGATGCGTCCTATCAGATTTCCAATGCCGCTCCCTACGGCGTCACCATCGGAAACGCCACCGCATCCGATCCCGATCCGGCACAAACTCTAACTTACACGATCCCGCGCGGCAATTCCGCGGGTCGATTCGCCGTCTCCGCCTCCGGGACTTTGCAAATCGCCGGAACCATCCCAGCGGAATCAGGTCCATACTCCTTGATCGTCATGGCCGGCGACAACGGCACTCCCCCACTGGCCAATTACGCCACGATTACCATCGAGGTAGTGGCTCCGATACCTGCGTCAATCATGCTCGGGGACCTCACTCCCGTTTATGACCAGTTTCCCAAATCGGTCGCGGTGACTACGGATCCGCCGAATCTATCCACCGTCGTTTTCTACGATGGCTCACCTACCCTTCCGACTGCTGCGGGCAACTACACCGTTTCCGTCTCGATCGTCGATCCACTCCACATCGGCAGCACCACGGATACCCTTTCCATCGGGAAAGCCCCGGCCAATGTCATTCTCACCGATCTTTCCCAGCCCTACGACGGCTTCACAAAATCCGCCGCTGTCGTGACCGACCCACCCGGCCTAAGTCACACCCTCACCTACGGCCAGTCCGCAGGCGCACCCACCGACGTCGGCAGCTATGCCGTTACCGCCACGATCACCGATCCCAACCATGTCGGTTCTTCCACCGGGACCTTCGTGATCACCCATCTGCTCGCCATCTCTAACGGGCAGTCTTTCGTGGTCCCGCAAACGAACATTCCCTACCAGAGCCTTTTGAACCACGGCACCCTTGTCATCGCCGCCCATCCTCTTCATGTCAGTGGAAACGCCACGAACCACGGCGTCCTCCGCCTCTATGGCGATGCGATCATCGACATCTCCGGAACCTTCACCAACTCAGGCGTCATCGATACCATCAACTGGAACGGCACCCTCCCGTCAGGCCTCATCAATACCGGCACCATCCTCGACCGTACTTCCCTCCGCGTCCTTTCAAGCGGTGTCGGCACCGGCCACCAGTTCAACCTCAGCATTCCCGGCTTCCCCGGCCATTTTTACCAACTCGAATCCAGCAACCTCTCCGATGCCTGGTCACCGCTCGGCCAGCTGGTCCCAGGTGCCGGAAATGCCGTGAACCCACCCACCCTTCACTTCACTCCGGACCTTGACGGAGCTGCCAGATTCTACCGCGTCGTGGTGACGCCAGCCCCTTGACTTCCCGCACAGACGCGCCAGTCTCACTCGCGACAGGGGTGCTCATCGATCGCAGAGCCGAGATTTTCCAACGCGCGGAAAAGACCCTTCGAACCTGACGCGGGTCATGCCGCCGTAGGAAGTCGAAACCCTCAGTAGTTTCCTTTTCCTCGGCCGTGCAAGTTCCGCACGGCCTTTTTCTTGCTCTCAACCATCCACTCTCAACTTCATCCAAAAATGATCTCCACCGAAGAAACCACCGGCGCGCCAACTCCCGATACACACGACGCCTCCCTCGCGCCACTCCCCGCCTCCACCCGTGTTTATGTCCAGGGCCAGCTACACCCACAGATCAGGGTGCCGATGCGCGAAATTTCCCTTTCCGACACTAAATCCTACAACGGCCGCATCGAGAAAAACGAAGCCGTCCGAGTCTACGACTGCTCAGGTCCTTGGGGAGATCCCGATTTCAAAGGCACCTCCGAGGAAGGTCTCCCCGCCCTCCGCCGCGACTGGATCCT
This sequence comes from Luteolibacter sp., assembly GCA_051648225.1. Classification (GTDB taxonomy): domain Bacteria; phylum Verrucomicrobiota; class Verrucomicrobiia; order Verrucomicrobiales; family Akkermansiaceae; genus Luteolibacter. Next base: position 1,988 of record JBOFET010000463.1, on the reverse strand, counting down.
CGCCCGCAGCGATGTAGAAGCCTACGACGGCCGAGAAGTCCAACCGCAAGACAACGGCTACCTCACCGAAAAACATGTTGAGTTCGCCTCGAAATCCGAGCGAGCGAACAAGTTCATCGAGTTCCCCGGCCTCACCGCCGACCGCCGCCAGCCCTTACGTGGCTGCGGCTTCCAGCCGCAGTCTTCCGGATCGGTCGCAGACCGCACTTTCAAGCCAGTCACCCAGAAATACTACGCAGACCAAGGCATCATCACCGCCGAGATGGAATTCATCGCCATCCGCGAGAATATGCGCCGCGCGAAAATTGCCGACATGCAGGACGATATCGTCCGCAACAATCTCGACAAACAACACCAAGGCTCCACCCAGAATCCCACGAGCCCCTACACCCCCGGCATTTTCCAACGCTTCCCCCAGCGCATCCCCGCCGAGATCACCCCTGAATTCGTCCGCAGCGAAGTCGCCGCCGGCCGCGCCATCATCCCGCTCAACGTCAACCACCCGGAATGCGAACCGATGATCATCGGCCGCAACTTCCTCGTGAAAATCAACGCCAACATCGGCAACTCCGCCGTCGCCTCGTCCATCGAAGAAGAGGTCGAGAAAATGCGCTGGTCCACCAAATGGGGCGCGGACACCGTGATGGATCTCTCCACCGGCAAAAACATCCACGCCACCCGCGAGTGGATCCTACGGAACTCCCCCGTCCCCATCGGCACCGTGCCGATCTATCAGGCCCTCGAAAAGGTCAACGGCAAGGCCGAGGACCTCACCTGGGAAATCTATCGAGACACCCTCATCGAGCAAGCCGAGCAAGGCGTCGATTACTTCACCATCCACGCCGGCGTCCTGCTGCGCTTCGTTCCCATGACCGCCAGCCGCATGACCGGCATCGTCTCCCGCGGCGGCTCGATCATGGCCAAGTGGTGCCTCTCCCATCACAAGGAAAACTTCCTCTACACCCACTGGGATGAAATCTGCGACATCTGCGCCGCCTACGATGTCAGCTTCTCCATCGGCGACGGCCTCCGCCCCGGCTCCATCGCCGATGCCAATGACAAAGCCCAGTTCGGTGAATTAGAAGTCCAAGGCGAACTCACCACCCGTGCCTGGGCCAAAGGCTGCCAAGTCATGAACGAAGGCCCCGGCCACGTCCCCATGCACATGATCGAGGAAAACATGGCCAAGCAACTGGAGTGGTGCCACGAAGCCCCCTTCTACACCCTCGGGCCATTGACCACCGACATCGCCCCCGGCTACGACCACATCACCAGCGGCATCGGCGCCGCCATGATCGGTTGGTATGGCTGCGCCATGCTCTGCTACGTCACCCCCAAGGAACACCTCGGCCTGCCGAACAAGGAAGACGTCAAAACCGGTGTCATCACCTACAAGCTCGCCGCCCATGCCGCCGACCTTGCCAAAGGCCACCCCGGTGCCCAATACCGCGACAACGCGATTTCTAAAGCTCGCTTCGAGTTCCGCTGGGAAGACCAGTTCAATCTCGGTCTCGACCCCATCACCGCTCGCCTCTACCACGACGAAACCCTCCCCCAGGACGGAGCCAAAACCGCCCACTTCTGCTCCATGTGCGGCCCGCATTTCTGCTCGATGAAAATCAGCGAAGACGTCCGGCAATACGCCGCGGAACAAGGCATCTCCGAGGAAGAAGCGCTGGCGAAGGGCATGGAGGAGAAATCCAAGGAATTTGCCGAGAAAGGATCTGAAGTTTATTCCAAGGCATAACTGTTAGTTATGTTGTGATATTATCCTTGTCCATATAATCATGGCTAAAGAGCTTGATCCATTCTACTTGCCTGAGTCGTCAATAACTTGGGCGATCAAGCATCTGGACAAATTTGGCGACACGGATATTTTCCCCATACCTGTGGAATTTCGTGCATTGAGTAAAAACGCAAGCCATGTTGCCAAGGAGCTTTCGCAAAGAGATCTCGCTAAACATCAGTACAGCGTGCCTCGAAGAACT
>JBOFET010000462.1:0-1050 GCA_051648225.1 Luteolibacter sp. | reverse complement strand
GGGCCATCCCCACGCGGGTGGGGAAATCGTCACCACCACCGCCGCCATCCTCTGCGCCCTCGGGCCATCCCCACGCGGGTGGGGAAATCTAACCACAGAAGGTCGCGACCTCGCCAAGCTCCGGGCCATCCCCACGCGGGTGGGGAAATCCAGAGCTAGGCGTTCTCCCGAGGAAGCCACCCCGGGCCATCCCCACGCGGGTGGGGAAATCGTGGCGTCTTGGAGTTTGGCGAGAGACCAGCCCGGGCCATCCCCACGCGGGTGGGGAAATCGTGCCGCGGGCGTAGATGGGGCTTTTCACGCGCGGGCCATCCCCACGCGGGTGGGGAAATCACCTGCGAGGGCACGGACTATCTGGAATATGTCGGGCCATCCCCACGCGGGTGGGGAAATCATCGAGAACCGGCTCGACCTCGCCAACTCGCTCGGGCCATCCCCACGCGGGTGGGGAAATCCCGCAACGGTCGAGCAAGCCGCGGTCCAATAGCGGGCCATCCCCACGCGGGTGGGGAAATCTCTTCGCGGATCTTGGTGGCCCATTCGATTTGCGGGCCATCCCCACGCGGGTGGGGAAATCCCCGTTCATGGGAAGCGGAACGACAGGCGTGGCGGGCCATCCCCACGCGGGTGGGGAAATCCCTTCCCGCATGCGGGGCAGATGCCGCTGGGCCGGGCCATCCCCACGCGGGTGGGGAAATCCTCCGGCGGCATTCTCTACCAGATCGCCAATCCGGGCCATCCCCACGCGGGTGGGGAAATCACCGCCATGAGATCCACCTGACCGAGGAACTGCGGGCCATCCCCACGCGGGTGGGGAAATCGCCGTAGAGGTAGGCGCGTCCGAGGTTGCGGACGGGCCATCCCCACGCGGGTGGGGAAATCTCTGGCTTGCTCAAAGAGTTACAGCGCCCGATCACTCGGTTTCCAGTCCAATCTTCACCGTGACAAAATGTCCGCCCAGGCGCTAGAACGGCTGATTCTCCTCACTCACCCAACTCTCCGCGATCAGAGGGATACCGGAGAGTTCGATGGGTTTTCGTCCAGATTTCC
>JBOFET010000461.1:0-3042 GCA_051648225.1 Luteolibacter sp. | reverse complement strand
GTCGCTTTCTCCAGCGCCGCCGAGGAGTTTGTGTTTGTTGAAGGCTTTTTTGATTTCCTCCCAGCGCTTTGCCATCGGTTCGTCGAGCAGACTTTCCAGTTCGTGGAATTTCAGCAAGTTCGCCTCGGCGGCCTTGGTGAGATTTTGAGATTCACCGCGGTAGTGATCCATCAGGATCTGACGGACTTCCTCCGGAGTCAGCAGCGGCAGGATTTTTTCCGCGATGCGGTTCATATTGCGGTAGGAACCCTGGAGCTTGAAGGGCGGCTCGGTGCGGTAGGCGTCCTCTTGGGCGGCGCTGCGGATGTATTCGAGATTCACGCGGAGGATGGTATCGCGCACGACTAACAAGTGACGGCAGACGGCGACCATTTCATCGATCTCCGCCGGAGTGTGGTTGCCCTCGAAATCGACGCCCTCGCGGCTGTCTGTTTGGGCGATGCGGATGATGGCAAGCACGTCCTTCTGCGAGCGGCTGGCGAGACGGGAGAGCGCGGCATTCGAGGTGAGGGAGTTCTCGATGTAGCTCGACTTGAAGGCATCTTCATGGCCGCCGAGGATGTCGCCGAGGTTGTAGGTATCGGCACGGTTGGCGAGCATGTCGGGGATTTGAAACTTGCTGCCGCTCTCGGTGTAGGGGTTTCCCGCCATGACCACGGCGACCTTTCTACCACGCAGATCGTAGGTCCGCGCCTTGCCGTGCCACACGCCCTCGATGCGGCGCTGGGCATCGCAAAGGCTGATGAATTTCTGGAGAAATTCGGGATTCGTATGCTGGATGTCGTCCAGATAGATCATCACGTTGTCTCCCATTTCCAAAGCGAAGTTCAAGCGGACGACTTCTTCGCGCGCCGCGGCGTTCGGAGCCTCGGCGGGATCGAGCGAGAGCACACTGTGGCCGAGTGCGGGGCCGTTGATTTTCACCAAGGTGAGTCCGAGGCGGTTGGCGACGTATTCGACCAAGGTCGTCTTGCCGTAGCCGGGTGGAGATATGAGCAGCAGCATGCCCATGCGGTCGGTGCGGGTGTCCTTGCCGGCACTGCCAAGCTGTTTGGCGAGATTGTCGCCGATGAGTGGCAGATAGACTTCATCGATGAGGCGATTGCGGACGAAGGCGCTCATCACCGAGGGCTTGAATTCATCCAGCCGCATTTCGAGGCGCTTCTGCCCGGTGAGCTGGTGTTTCAAGGTGGATAGATCGCGGAAAGCTCGGGCATCCGTTTCCTCGTGACGCGCGAGGCGATCAAGAAACTCGCTGTAATGCAGTCGCAGCGCACCTCCCACGATGCGCGGGTGATTCGAGCGGAGGCCCTCGACCTGCACCGCGAGGTCGAGCGATTTCACCGAGCGTTGCTCGAAGCCGCCGCGCGCGAGGTGGGCTGCTGCTTCATCGATCACGGAAGGACGCAAGGACTCCGGAGTGGCGGCAAGCACCTCCTGCGTGCTGGCGGCGTAACCGGATAGCCAGTCGCGGGCGATTTCAAATCGGACTGCTGCCGTGCGGTCGGCCAGTGCTTCCGCGAACCACTTGTCACCGCGCTTGGCCAACAAGGCGTGCTCCATGCCACGCACCAACTCGGCTGCGGAAGAGGAAACGAGGAAGCTGTGCCCGGCTGCCAGTTCGTCAGCGAGATAAGCGACCACCTGCCTGCGTGCCGACTCGCTGATCCGCATTTCGGCGAAGCTGCCATTTTCTAGCAGCCATGCTTCGAATGCCGTCAGCACCTTGTTCTTCAGCAGATCCAAATCGCCGCCTTCAGCAAACAACCCGCGGCGTTTTCCATAACTCCCGAACTGCGCGGCGAGCACTTCCTTCGATGGATCACTCCAATCTTCCCAAAACAACATCGCCGCCGCACGCACACGCGGGCTGAAGGAAAGCAGGCCGGCAGCGGCATGGATGGGCAGAAGTTTCTCCAACAACCGCACGGCGTCCTCATCGTGCACGCCCTTGGTGTAGCCCTCGGCATAACGCGGCTGCATGAACGCCTGCACTTCCAGCAAGGAGACGCTGGCCGAACCTCGACCTAACAAAAAATTCCAAACCAGATACTCCACCCGGGAAACCGAAGGACCCTCGCTGGGCACCTCCAGATTCCATGCCGCCCGGGTCGCGAGGAAGGCGGGATCGTGGATGGTTTCATAGAACTTGGTGCCTGCTAGATGAAACGCCATCCCCTCGCCGTGCGGGATGATCGTCAGCTCCAGGGGCTGGGTATTCACGCTGAAAGTATGCTTGCCGAAGCGCAGGACGTTCTGGCCATCGACGAAAAGGTCCTTGCGGTCCTTGAGCTGGCGCACGCCGTCTTCGCGGAGTGTCTTCAATCGCGTCTGAAGGTCATCCGCTTTTACCGGATCGCCGAGCGCGGTGAGCTGCGTGATGATGTCGCGCACCTTCTCGATCATCGGGTCAGTGGCCAAGTAGCTGTGAATTTCCTCCAGCTCCTTGAACGAGGAAATGCGATTGCGGATGCCGCTGAGAATGCGCTCGGCCGACTTGAAGAGCGCGGCGGCCCGTTTCTGCCTGCTTTCTAACAATCGCGTGCGCCGTCCCTCGAAGGCATCATAAATCTCCTCGCGGCGAGTGGTGAGTTGTTCGATGGATTCGTCGAACTCCGCGAAGCGCCCTTCCAGCTCCTCCACCTGGACCATCAAGCGGGTGAGCGATTCATCACATTTTTCAGGCGTATCGCAGAGGTCGAGATGGTTGGCCAGCGCCTGCGCAAGGAGCTTCATCTGCGCGGAGTACTGGGCCTCGCCCTCGCCTCTGGCCAAGTCCTTGCGCTGATTGCGCAGCGTGCCGCGCGTGCCATTGAGCTTGGCGTAGAGTGTGGAAATCCGCTCGATGATGGCGGTCGTCTGCGTGGCATCCGCGATTTTCAAACCGCCGACGATTTCGATGAGCATTTCCAATTCCGCAGCCGATTGATCGAGCGCGATGCTAATTTCATCCGCCTCGGTGACTTTGACGATTTTGGAAATTCCAGCCTCTTGGAGCTCGATGGCCGCTGCGTAGGACTTGAGGGAATCCTCACCTAGCAG
>JBOFET010000460.1:0-18639 GCA_051648225.1 Luteolibacter sp. | reverse complement strand
AGGGTGATGTTCACTTCTTGCAGCAGGTCCCGCGCACCCGAACTACCCGGTGCCAGCGAACGAATGTAAGCCAGCATCGAGGTCTGGTGGTTCGTCAGTTCCGTGACGAACGCTTGCTCCCCCTGATCATGATGTGCTTCGTCGCTCATACATCTCCAACATCGGGAAATGTCGGATTGACTGCAAGAGGTTTAGCGAAACCGTCCGCATGGTTGGGTTTACGGCTGGAAATTTTCCTGCTACTGATCTTTCGAATGAAATTGAATCCCGGCCAACTTGAACGTGCGACCGATCCCTTCCGCGCCTTCGCGGAGCCAATGCTTCGCATGCTGTCGTGCGAGAGGCTGAACCGGGATGCCGTGAAACCTGGCAGGCTGAAATTCTAACTTCCGCACCGATGAAATTTCTCCCGGTGGCCCTGGCAGGCCTTGGTTTGAGCCTCACAGCCGGTTGGGTGTTGCTGCGGGAGATGGAAGTTCCCGCACCAGTCGTCACGATTGAGCAGGCGGAGGACTACCGGTTCGCCGAAGCGTCACCGGACGGCATCGGGAAGTTTTTCCACGGTCGGGAAATCGCGAAGGTGATGGGACATCCGGCGATCGGCTGGCTGGAGCGGGACGAACGCGAGCGCGAGGAAGCGCCGAGCCGGGCGATCGACGCGCTGGAGCTGTCCGCTTCTGCGGTGATCGCGGACATCGGTGCGGGTTCCGGTTATTATTCGTTCCGGGTCGCACCGAAAGTGCCGCTGGGCAAAGTGATGGCGGTGGATATCCAGCCGGAGATGTTGGATTTCCTGAAAAAGCGTTCTGCCGAGCTGGGCATCACCAACGTGGTGCCGCATTTGGGCACGGTGGAGGATCTCGCGCTGCCGCCCGGCTCGCTGGATGCGGCGCTGTTAGTCGATGCCTATCACGAATTTTCTCATCCGGCGGAGATGCTGGCTTCGTTGTTCCGTTCGCTGAAACCGGGCGGGCGGGTTTTTCTGTTGGAGTTCCGGGCGGAGGATCCGCGGGTGCCGATCAAGGAGCTGCATAAGATGACCGAGGCGCAGGCGAAGCTGGAATTCGAGTCGGCGGGATTCCAGCTGGTTTCGAACCGCCGCCATCTTCCGTGGCAGCATTTCATGGTCTTCGAGCGACCTTAATTTTCGAAAACCGGGAAGCCCTTGTCGGGCCGGAGCTTGGCGGGCGGCTCGATCTGGAAGGAGCCGATATCTCCTAGCAGATACGGGCCGTAAGCGATGGGAATCACGGTGAGCAGCAGCGCCGGTTCGTCCTCGTTGATGATCCGGGACACGTGGACCACGGCCGCACAGTTCGGGCTTTTTTTCACGCTGAGCACGTCTCCTAACTTGAATGCGGCAGCGGCCTCCGACTTTTCTGTTGGAAACAGATACTCGATGAAAACCGGATAGGGCATCGGCTTGGTAAAGTCGTCGGGCTTCACCAACGCCTGCGCCCGGATCACGATGCCGGGATCGAGGAAATCATCGGGACCGAGCGTGCCGATCTTTTCCACCTGATAGTCGCCCTCGATGTAAGTCAGGAGCAGAGGGCGATCAAAGTTGGTGAGGTAGTTGCGCATCAGCAGCGTGTTCGCTCGGACGCGTTGCTCCTCGGTGTAGCCGAAATAACGCTTGTAAAGTTCCTTGGGACCGAGGGCGTTGCCATTCGGCACGTCGAGCACGGTGTAGCGTTTCAGGACCGGCAAGCGTCCCAGCTTGCCGAGAATTTCGTAATTTCTGGGGATTTCCGGATTGCCAAACACATGCAGGCATACTGCCCAGCTGATGACGGCGAAGCAAAGCGCAAGGGCGTTTGCCAACAGCCACCAGAAATAGGCGGGACGGCTGGGAGTCGGCTCTTCGATGACGCGGGGCACAAGCGAGGCGGTGTTCAATGGGATCCGCAAGCTTCGCCGTCCGGCACGGAATGAGCGCCTGGCTCCTCACCGACTGGCTCGAAGGATGTCCCACACCCGCAGGAGCGGGCGGCTTGGGGATTGTGGATCTTGAAGCCAGCGTCGGTCAGATCGTCGGAATAGTCGATTTCGCAGCCGCGCAAGCGGTCGAAGCTGTCCGCTGCCACGATCACTCGCGCATCGCCGGAGACGACCACCTCGTCGCCTGGTTCTGGGTCCTCCACTTTCATTTCATACTGCCACCCGGCACACCCGCCGCGTCGGACCGCGAGGCGGAGTCCGGATTGCGGCGTCTTCGCCTTGCTGGCGAGCAGCTTGCCGAGTTCTTCGATGGCTTTGGGAGTGATAGAAATCATAGCGCTTGAGGCACGGTAAATGGTTTCGCCAGGATTTGAAACCGGAAATCCGTGGAACCCGTGAATCCAACGAACCCACGCCCGGTGAAACGCTCTCCGCAACCACGGATTGCCGGTCTTTCAAATCGGAAGAAAGGACTTGACCTGCTATGCCTCCACCTTTTCAGTCCGCGCCGCCTGCGGATTTCCGCAATGCCCCTAGACTAGGTGGGGTGTCTTCAGATTTTTGATTTTAGCGTCTTTCATTCCATGTCTTCATCCAAACCTTCGCCCAAGAAACCTGCCGCAAAACCCACCGTCAAGGTTCCGGCAGTCGCCTCAAAAATCAAAAAGCCAGCCAAGGATGAGGCAGTGGCCAAGGGTAAGAAAATCACCAAGCCCGCCGTCGTATTACCCGCCCCGAAGGCGGTGGCCAAGCCAGTCGTCAAGGTTCCTACCAAGGCGATCATCAAACCCCCGGCGAAACCAGAACCCAAACCTGCGGCCAAGCCCACTGCGAAAGTCACCCCACCGGCACCCGCGAAAAAGCCAAAAGAAAGCAAGCCTTCACACGCCCTTTCCGCTGCGGAAAGCAAAGCGACCACCAAGGGCGACGACACGAACAAACGCCGGATCGACACACCGGAGATTCAGGAAAAAATCCGTGAACTCATCAAGCTCGCCAAGGAGCAGGACTACCTGACCTACGACGACATCAATGAAATCCTCCCTAACGACCTCGTCGATCCTGACGACGTCGAGGCGATCATGGAGCGCCTCCGCAACATGGAGTTCGACATCATCGACGCGTCCGAGGTTGACCGCTACAAGGACAAGAAACGCGACGAAGGTGATGGCGACGAGGAGGACGTCAAGGCGGACCAGAAGCTCGACATCCTCGACGACCCAGTGCGGATGTATCTCAAGCAGATGGGCCAGGTTCCCCTGCTCACCCGCGAGCAGGAAGTGGAAATCTCCAAACGCATCGAAGACGCGGAAATCGAAGTCGCCCGCCACCTCCACCTTTTCGGATTTGTCACCGACTCCTATCTGGAACTCGCCGACAAGCTCAACAAAGGCAAAGAGCGCTTCGACCGGGTGATCCTCGACAAGAAGATCGAGTCCCGCGAGCGCTACATGAAGGGCCTGCCGAAACTCTGCGATCAGCTCAAACAACTCCATCACGAGAACGACGACCTCTTCCGCCAGCTTTCCGCCCGCAACCCGCGCAGCAAGAAGAAGCTCGAAGAAGAGTTCCAGAAAAACATCCAGACGCTCAACCGCGTCTTTACCCGCTTCTACTACAAGCAGAAAGTCGTCGAAGACTTCTGTGAGCAAGTGGACGACTACATGCAGAAATTCTGGCGTTACGGTCGCAAGCTCCAAGCAGATCCCGAGGACAAAGAGTTCCAGACCAAATTGCGCGAAATCCAACAACGCACCTGGCACACCCAGGAAACCTTCGAGGAGGCTAACAAAAATCTCCGCCACTGGCTCAAGGAAGCACTCAAAGCGAAGACCGAGATGGTCGAGGCCAACCTGCGCCTCGTCATTTCCATCGCCAAAAAATACACCAACCGCGGACTTTCGTTCCTCGACCTCATCCAGGAAGGCAACATGGGCCTGATGAAGGCGGTCGAGAAATTCGAATACCGCCGCGGTTACAAGTTTTCCACCTACGCCACCTGGTGGATTCGCCAAGCGATCACACGCTCCATCGCCGACCAAGCCCGGACGATCCGCATCCCAGTGCACATGATCGAGACGATCAACAAGCTGATGCGCGTGCAAAAGCAACTCGTCCAAGAATACGGCCGCGAACCATCACCAGAAGAAATCGCCGAGGAAATCCACTTGCCAGTCGAGCGCGTGCGGGCCGTGTTGAAAATGGCCCAACAGCCAATTTCCCTGCAAGCACCTGTTGGAGATTCGGACGACACCTCTTTCGGCGACTTCATCGAAGACAAGGCTGCAGACAATCCGATGGAAGAAGCCGGTTTCTCGATGCTCAAGGACAAGATCAAGGACGTGCTCGACACCCTAACCGAACGCGAGCGCGAAGTCCTCGAACAACGCTTCGGCCTCAAGGACGGTTACAGCCGCACTCTTGAGGAAGTGGGCCGCCAGTTCCAAGTCACCCGCGAGCGCATCCGCCAGATCGAAGCCAAGGCGCTGCGGAAAATGCGTCACCCGACGCGGATCCGGAAGCTGGAAGGTTTCATCGAGCTGCCAGGCGCATAAGGGAAATTTCCTTTCCGCAGCTCGGATCTTCGGCTATTTTCGGTCGTGGCCTTTCCCCAATACCGAATTCCCATCGAACGGCTCAAGGAGGAGTGGTCGCGACGCATCGCACACAAGATCATGCGGCGGCGCAGGCCACCAGTGCCCCCTTGCCGCATCACCGACAACAGCGAGCCATGGATCCGAAATCCCTCGTCCGTCGCGGAGTTCTGGGAAATCGCCTGCAAAGTTAACGAAACCGTCGAGAAATGGGCACCAAGGCAGGAGAATTCATCCAAACATTGACCCGAAACCACGACGTGATCGTGATCGGCGGCCTCGCGATCATCGCACATGGGTTCAATCGTCCCACCAAGGATGCCGATGTCTGGCTCGATCCAATGGATTCCCCGGTATCTTGGGCCGATGTCATACACGCCGCATGTGATCGCTTTCCAGATCTCACCATTCACACCTTGCCGGGTTGGCGCAGGATGGAAGGAGCGGATGTCGCAACCGCAGTCGATGAAGTTGGCATGGTGCGGATTCTTGGACTCGATTGCCCGCTGGATGTGTTTCGCCGGCCCAATGAGTTTTCCGAAGATTCGTTCGCGGAGGTTTTGTCGCGCTGCACGCGCAACACCGATGGAACATGGCTACCCGACCCGATCGATTTGGCGGTCACCAAGGATTTGACGAATCGGGAAAAAGACGACTACGACATCCGATTCCTGGAATCCAAAGCGCGGGCCCGATGGATTGCCATGTTGCCTCACGCGACCCCAGAAGAAGCCGATGCACTCTTCACGCGCTACGTGGACTGGCAGACCTGTGAGGCGGCACTTGGAAATCCTGACCCGTCGGTAAAGGAAATCGCCATGCGTTACCTGCGAGAGTTTGCTGCGGAAGGAGATCCTTTTTCGGCTGCGATTTTGGAAGAAAGAGAGATTCCGCCACCCTAATCCTGATGCAGCTCGCCGAAGATTTTACCACGATCGAGTCCGTTTTCGTCCGCCATCGCAACGCGCTCCTCCTGCGCGGGCAGTTCACGCCGATTTACACGGACTACTACCTGCACCTGATGCAGCACGGCATCCGCCCGCCCGCCGAGCTCGACCAGATGCTCAAGGACTCGCTGGCCATGCTCACGCTGCACCTGGTCGCCCGCCCTTGGGCGGAGTCCATCGCCTGGACCGCGAACTTGCGCGCGCCCCGCATCAACTTGTTCGTGACGGGAGGATCGCTGCAACAAGCCGTCACCGGTCGGATCTTCACCGAAGACGTGCGCGAGCCTGACCGGAATTTCTTCTACTCGCAGACCACCACCGGTGACTATCAGGAACCGCGAAGCTCTACCTTGGAAATCGACGGCAAGGACCCGATTCTCTGGCTCTCGCAGTTTTACGACCAATCCGAGCAACGCCCGGCCCGTGCCTTCCGGCTCGAGGATGAAAATTTCGCCGTCGTCGCCGCGCAGCCGGATTGTGATCTCGATTGGCTCGCCTCACTCGACACCGCCGCTGTCGAAAACCTCACAGAGACGGAAGAGACCACTCTGCTAGAGTCCCGCAAGTTCCGCTTCTTCTGCGGTTGCACGCTCGACAAAATTCTCCCGGTCCTCGGCGGATGGCGCGAGCGACTTGACGACTTGTTTGGCGAATCCGACTTCATCAGCATCCAGTGCCCCCGCTGCGCCGCGAAGTATCACGTCACGCGGGACATGATCGTTTGATCAGGTTGCCATCGCCCGGACCCACAGCTACCCTCGCGTCATGACCGCAGTGAAACCGCCGGATTTCATCACCCTCGAAGACTACCTCGCTGGCGAGGAAGTCAGTGCCGTGAAGCATGAATACCTGGGTGGAACCGTCCACGCCATGGCTGGGGCGACGAACCAGCACAACACCCTCGCAGGAAATTCGTTTGCCTCTCTCCACGGCCAGCTTCGCAGGAAAACCTGCCAACCCTTCAACAGCGACACCAAGGTCCGCATCGAATTTACGGACCACACCCGGCTCTACTATTCGGACGCGATGGTCGTCTGCGACTCCAGATCGGCGACCGAATATTTCCAAGACCGACCGGTCGTCATCATCGAAGTCCTCACCGACTCCACCCGCCGCACGGATCTTGGCGAGAAACGCGACGCCTATCTGACGATGCCCAGCCTGAAATTACTGCTTTTTATCGAGCCCGAGTCACCGACCGTCATTGCCTACCGCCGCAAGCCGGAGGGAGGATTCGCTGCCGAACCATACTCCGGTCTGGCTGCGGTGGTCCCGCTCCAGGAAATCGAAGCTTCCCTGCCACTCGCAGATCTCTACGAGCGTGTTGAGCTGAAAGCCTGAGCCCGCATGCAGCGCTTTCACCACAGGCAATTCGCCGATTTGGACGCGTTGGTCGCGCTGAAAAAGTCCCAGCGCATCTCCGTCTGCATTCCCACGCGCAACGAGGCGGACACCATCGGCCCGATTGTCTCCACCATCCGCGACTCACTCATCAGCGCCGGACTTGTCGATGAAGTCCTCGTCATCGACTCCGACTCCACCGACGCCACCCGGGAACTCGCCGCCGCCGCTGGAGCTAGGGTCTATCGATCCTCCGAAATTCCTCCTACCGAGTGCTCCTATTCCGGGAAAGGGGAAAATCTCTGGAAGGCCCTCCACGTCGCTACCGGGGATATCATCTGTTATATCGACGGTGATATTTCCAGCTTCCACTGCGGTTTCGTCACCGGCTTGGTCGGTCCTTTGCTCTCGGATCTGGAACTCGACTACATCAAGGCCTACTACGAGCGGCCGCTGGCCTACGGTGATGAATCCCACTCCACGGGCGGCGGTCGCGTTTCCGAAATTCTTGTCCGCCCCTTGATTTCGCTCTTCTATCCGGAGCTGGGCGGCATCCTCCAGCCACTCGCCGGAGAGTATGCGGCGCGACGTGCCACGCTCGAGTCTCTGCCCTTTCCCGTCGGCTATGGCGTGGAAATCGCCCATCTCATCGATCTCGTCCGCGCCGGGAAAACCCACCGTATCGCCCAGACTGATCTGGTTAGACGCATCCACCGGAACCGGGACGACGACGAGCTCGGCAGCATGGCCTTCGCCATCCTCCGCGTGGTCCTGCGCCGGTTAGAGCGGGATGGCAAGCTCTCGCTCACAAGCCCCCTGCCGGAACTCTATCAGTCTTGGGCGATCCACGGGGAGGCGGTCCATCCCTTGACCAAAATCATCCCCGAGCCAGAGCGCCCCGCCATCCGGCCCCGCTGAGGTTACCCCGATGTGGGCCCGCGACCGATTGCGGTTTGACGAATCCATCCGCAACCCGCAGTTTTTTCCGGATGTCTGATGTGAAGCATGTGCTGTTTGTTTGCACGGGAAATACCTGCCGGAGTCCGATGGCGGAGGGCCTGTTCCGCAAGGCCACGGAAGGGCGCCGGGACTTCGAAGTGAGCTCGGCGGGAATCGCTGCCTCGAAAGGCACGCCCTGCAATCCGGAGACCGCCGCCCTGCTGCACAAGCGTGGGGTGACGCTGGATGATTTTGGCAGCCGCCAAGTTTCCGAAGCGCTTCTCTCGAAGGCGACCCACGTCTTCGCGATGACGCTCGGCCACCTGCAAGCTCTCGAGGACCGCTTCCCGGATCATTCCGACAAGTTCTATCTGGTCTGCGAGTTCGCCGAAACCACCGGCAAGAAGACCGTCACCGACGTGCCGGACCCGATCGGCATGGGCCGCCGCGCCTACGAAGAAGTCGCAGACACCTTCGATATCGCGATCCCTACCATCATCGCCTACATCGACCAGACGTGGAAATCCGCGGAAATGTCTGAAAGTTAGACCATGGGCCCGAGACAGCGGTGGATTGCCGCTTGAGTTTTCGCTGGCACGCGGACAGCTTCCCGGACGTTTTATGAATTTGCGCGTCCCATTTATTTGCCTCTCCTTGATCGCCAGCCTGTCCGCCGCCGAGGTGCCCAAGGTTTTCAGCGGTCTTCTCGAACAGGACGTTCCGAAAAAGGGCTTTATCGGGATGGTGACGCCGCCTTCGGAAATCGACAAATACGTCGCCAAAGTGGAAACGGCGGCCCGCAAGGATCCGAAGTGGTTCCGCGAATTTTCCGGCCAAGCGAAAGCCGGTGCACCACTCCCCTACGACGAACGTCTTGGCCTGACAAAGACCGAATATGACGAATACCTCGCCTTGTGGGACAAGCGCGATTTCAAGCCGATGGAAGAGGTCATGCTGCTTCTCCGCCAAAACGCCGGTGACACCTGGACCATCACTTCCACCGGCGCGGCGAGCACGCTTTCCACCATGCGCTACGACGCAAAAAGCGACACCTTCCGCTCTCCAAATGGTGAGCTCAAACGCATCGCGGATATCACCGCGGACGCGAGCAGCGTGCTCGGCGAATGGACTGGCATGGAGTGGAAATTCGAAGAGGAAACCGGCCTCGGCAAGATCAAGGAAAACTTTGCGTTAGGCCGCATGGCTGCTGGTAATTTCGGTCTCATCGTGTATCGCGCCCAAGAAATGTCGTCCGAAGGCACCCGCCTCTTGGACAAGAGCTTGGTCATCCGGTTCGCACTCGCCAAAGCCGCACCGATGAAGGACGCCGCTCCCGCCTCCAAGCCACCGAGCAAGGCTGCCAGCAAGACTTCTGGCAAGGCTCCCACCAAGGCCAATCCGAAGAACTGATCCATGGATTCAGAAGCCCCGATAGGCGAAGTCCGCCGGGGCACCCGCCGCTGGCGCTGGATTGCTTTGACTGTCCTCACACTGCCGCTTGCCGCATTCCTGCTCTCTAACTTGTTTCTCGCCAGCCCGTGGGGATGCCGCCGGATCGCCGGAAAAATCCAAAGCCGCAGCGGTCTCGAAACGCGGGTGGCAGGTGCCTCTTGGTCTCCCTGGGGCGGCGCCCGCTTGAGCGGACTTGAGTTCTTGCAACCCGTGCCTCTCCGCAGCGCCGTCCAGCAACCCCTTTTCCGCTGCGCCGCCGTGCGAATCACCCCCGTGTGGCGCACTTGGTTACGAGGACGGCTCGAAGTCCGGGACATCGAACTCGACTCACCGCAGGTCATGCTCCCGGTGGAACTCATTTCCTCACTTGCCGGATCAAGCCCACCCGCACCACCTGCCATCGTGACGCCTCCACCTGTCGCAGCCGCCCCGCCGCCGGCGGTGGTCGCGCCGCCGGTCCCGCCCGTGCCCGCCGGACCCAGCGCCCCGCCTGAGGGGGTCGTTTCCGCACTCCAACCGACTGGCTGGCTCCGTTTAAAAAACGCGTCCTTCACCATCGTCCATGCGGGATCCCAACGCCGCCTGCTAGAAATTTCAAACACCCGCGGCTCTATCCCTCTTTCGGGGAACCCAGCCCAATCCATGGTTCGGATTGAAAAAATCGCCGCTCTCGGACATCCGATGACTGCGGACCTAACTGCCAACTTGGACTGGACCACGCCGTCACTCACCCTCAAGCAGCTCGATCTCATGCTCGGCGGATACAAAATCGTTTTCGCCGCCAAGATCGCCTGGTTCAGCGGCCTTCCCCTGCAAATGGAAGCCCAGCTCCCAAGCCAGCCACTCGCCCCGATCCTGCTGCCCTTCAACGGCAAGGCAGCCGCCAGTTCGATCAGCGCACACGCCCGCTTCCGCGGGCTGCTACTCGCCCCGGGAAGCTGGCAGGGCGACTTGCTCGCCGAGGCAAGCTCCCCCACCCTGCGCCTCGGTGAGCACGACGCGGAGTTCGATAAGGCAAGCGCCGTCACCATCCTGCGCGGCGGCATTCTTTCCTGCGTGGATGCACGGATGATCAGTGACGGGTTGTCATTGTTAGGAAACGCCACGCTCCTCGCAGATGGACGCCTAGCCGGAGCTGCGCGGGTGGTCTCCGCTCCGGAAACCGTCGTGGCGATCGCCAGCCGGACGTTCCCCCTTCTTCAGAATGCGCCCTCTCTCACCCCGCTTTCCACCCCGCAGCGCTCCGCATTTGATGTGGAAGCGTTTGGAACGATCGGCCGGATTTTTCTCCGTCTCGGTAAGGGTGGTCCGGTCGTGAACCTCAATCCGTAAAGCACCTCCATGAGAATCATCGCCGGAAAAGCCGGACGCATCGCCATCAAAGTTCCGTCCGCCGTCGCCAGACCGACCACCGACTTCGTCCGGCAGGCCGTCTTCTCCATCCTCGGGGAAAAGGTGGAAAACGCCCGCGTGCTCGATTTGTTCGCTGGCTCAGGCGCGCTCGGACTCGAAGCCCTCAGCCGCGGGGCGAAATCCTGCACCTTTGTCGATGAGCACCGGCAGGCGGTCAGCGTCATTCAGGAAAACCTATCCAAAGCCCGGCTCGATGGCGGGCACCCCGTCAAGTCGGACGTCGCCACGTTCGTTAGGCGCGACTCCGCCACCTACGACCTTATCTTTGCCGATCCACCGTATTGGAAATTCTACGGCGACAAGGACCACGTCACGGAGTTGCTGAAAAGCAGTCTTCTGCCACCGCGTCTGGCACCGGACGGCTGGTTCATCGTGGAAATCTCATCTCACCAGACATCTCCCGAGTGTGAGGATTTCACCCTAACCGACCGCCGGGAATACGGCAGCAGCACGATCCTTCTCTATTGCAAAAAGTAGTCCGTAACCTCTGCCCGAAGTCCTCGACTCCGTCTCACCCACTCACTACTCTCGCCCGGATGCGTTTCCGCTTCGCCCTCATCTTCTACCGGCTCATCCTGCCGCTGCTCTTCGTCGCGGCATTCCCCGGATGGCTCGTGAAGATGCTCCGCCGCGGCGGTTTCGGCACACATCTGGGCGAGCGGGCGGCGATCCACACCACGCCGCTCGAATACGAACCCTGCGGCGCCGTCCATGTGCACGCCGTCAGCGTCGGGGAGGCGTTGCTCGCGTTGAAGCTGATCCGCGAGTGGCTCGTTAGAGAACCGGACCGGCGTTTCGTGCTCGCGACCGGCACCGCGACCGGTCACGTGGTGGCCACCTCGGCGAAGATCCCAGGGCTGCGTGTGACCTACTCGCCTTTGGATTTCCCATCGATGGTCCGCCGCTACCTCGACCGCTTCGAACCCTCGCAGATCGTGCTGATCGAGGGCGAAGTGTGGCCGCATCTTTTGTTAGCTTGTCGGCAACGCTCCATCCCGGTGCGCCTAGTCAACGCGCGTATGTCGCCGCGCTCCGCGAGCCGCTTCAAACGTTTCTCGAAATGGCTACAACCGATCTATCGCCTGCTCGACGCGGTGGCGATCCAGGAGGCCGAAGACGCCGGGATCTGGGAGACACTCGGGATCGACCGGAAGAAGATCCATCACACGGGCAGTTTGAAATTCGATCCCGGCAGCGGAATCCGTCCGACTCCTCGGCCGGAGTTCCAGCAGATGCTCGACGCCTTCGGGAAGCACCGCCCTATCGTCTTGGCCGCTAGCACCCATGGCGGCGAGGATTCCTACATCGCGACGGCGATCCGTGAGGCGCATCCGCAAGCACTTGCGGTCCTAGTACCCAGGCATGCCGAGCGACGAAACGAGGTGGCGGTGGATTTGGAGAAACAGGGATTTCTCGTGCAGTTGAGATCTGCGGAACTCGCCGGGACGGATGACCTCCGCACCGTTTTTGTCATCGATACCACCGGCGAGCTACGCGACTGGACCGCACACGCCGACGTGGTCGTCATCGGCAAGAGTTTCCGATCCACCGGCGGTCAAAACCCATGCGAAGCCATTCTAGCAGGCAAGCCGGTGATCTGCGGCCCGCACATGGAGAATTTTCAACCACTCGCCAGCCGCCTCATCGCGAGCGGCGGCTGCCTTTCTGCGGGCGATTCCGCCGAACTCTCGCAGGCGATCATCACTGCACTCGATCCGGTCAAAGCACCGGCGATGACTCGCAAGGCATCCGCCGAACTCGCCGCACACGAAGGTGCCACGCGGCGGATTCTAGACCTGCTGACCGCTTGAAATCGCTCGATAATTTGCAGCAAGCGGAGTTTGTCATTTTCAAAATCGCTCTCTAGACTGCGCCCCGTGACCGATTCTGAAAACGACCCATTGAGCAGCCTCTTGTCCAGCTTCGCCCTCGGACCTGCTTGGGCACGCGACGCCAGCGACAAGCCGGAGCGCAAACCCAAGACCTTCTCCGGCGGCGACGAGCGCCCGCCGCGCCGCGATGACCGCGACCGCGGACCGAGAAGCGGTGGATCGCGAGAGGGTGGCGAGCGCCGCCCGTTCCAAGCTCGTGGCGGGAAATTTGAAGATCGCCGCGACGGCCCGCCCCGGCAGGTCGAGGTCGGTCCGGAAGAAGGCGTGCGGGTCACAATCGCGCCGGATGCACACGCCGTGCACCTCATCGGCAAGGAAGTCCATCAAGTGGCACGAGTCTATGCGCTGTTCGACGTTGCAAAGATCCTTCTCGCCGAAAAGTCCCGCTGCCGTGCAATTTTCGAAGCCCCGGAACCCCATGCGCCGCTGATCCGTGGCAAGCTGGAGGAATCCGTCTTCGTCAGCCGCGAGGAAGCGGTGCGCCATCTTTGGAACTCGGAACTGCGGAACGATCTGATCGAGGAGGAAACCATCGAGGTGGATCCGCCGACTGGGAATTTCCAAGCGATCGCCCGCTGCGGCGTCTCCGGCGAGTGGCTCGGCCCCGTCAATTTTCATTCCTATCAGACAAACCTGCGCCGCCTCCACCGCGAGCAATTCGCGCGCATGCCCTTCGAGCTTTACGCCTCCAAGGTTCGCACCGAGCGCGGCGAAGAAGCCGTGAACGCCTGGCTGGAGACCATGAAGTCCAAGACCCGCTGGCGGATCAAGGGCGACGACGACGAGGCATGGATAGACGACCGCTCCGAGGCGGAACGCGCTTTCGGCACCCGGTGCTTTGACAAGGCCTTCGAGGAAACCCGCCTGGCCGATGTGTCTGGAGCGATCCCTGCGAAAAATCTATCACCTTCCCTGTTGGTTTCGCTGAAGATGTCCGGCACTCACGCCCGGAACCATCCCGCCATCTTGATCCCTGCGGTGTGCCGCGCGGTGGAAGCCGAGCACCTGCCGGTCTTCAAACGCCAGGGAAAACTCCACACCGGCCCTGCCCGGCCCCATCCGCTGCCGCCCAACGCCATCCTCGCCGAGCGGCCCGCCGTGATGGTCGCCTGGATCCGCGAGAACAGCCCAGCCAAGCTGGAAGGACTCTGGAAATCCGTCCTTCCGGAAGGCAGCACCGCCCCACCCGCGGAATTCGCCGCAGACCTCTTCTGGCTGCTCCATCAAGGTCATATCCTCCTCTACACCGACGACACGCTAGTGGTGCAGGAGGCCCGCGAAGCCACCAGCTCGGAGCCGAGCGGTGAGCCGAAAAAGAAAAAGAAAAAAAAGAAATCCAAGAAGCCCAAAGCCACTGCGGAAACTCAGGAAACTGGCTTACCTGGCGAGGAAACGAACACGACGGAGTCGCAGATCGAGGCCACACCGGAAACAGGCTCGGTAACTTCCGAATCCGCCACCGCGCCGGAGGCTGAAGTGCAAACCATTTCCCAGGAAGCCCTCAGCCACGGTGAAGAATCTCAGGCAGCACCCGTCGTCATCGCCGTTTCGCAGCCCGAGACTGAGCATGAGGAAACCCACCCCTTCGCAGACTGATTCCGACGATTTTCAGATTCTGAGAGGATTCCGGATTCCAAGGGTTGACGTCCCCTTCCCGCTATGGTTCAACCCTCGCGACCCGCACTATGGAACGGTGGCTGAGTGGTCGAAAGCACTCCCTTGCTAAGGGAACGTACGGGTAACCGTACCGAGGGTTCGAATCCCTCCCGTTCCGCCACGGTTGCGATGACGGCTAATGGATTGCAAGTTTTCCATATTACATGTCGTGGTAGGCTGTTTGCAGCTCCACCCCAGATTCCATCCTCAAGCTTTTCGAAATCTTCGCCGAACACTGCGATCATTTCAGATCTGAAAGTTATCACGAGTTCCAGCTCCACAAACAGGTTCTCGATCCGTTTTTCGAGGCACTCGGCTTGGGCATGACGAATTCTCAAGACTTCACTTAACAATAACGCGATACGATCCGAAAAATCGACCTTGCCGAGAACTCGGATCCAAATGATAACCAAGTTGTTCAAGGTGCAGAAACAAGATAAGGCTTTCTGGGATGCTCACGGACGAGTAGGACTCGTCTGGTCAAACCCAGATGCATCGGACGACGTGCTGATGGCCGCCGCTCTTCTCAAGCAGCCCAACTTCCACCTCCTGCTAGACATTGCTTCTCACTTCGGACTCGCCCGACTAACAGACCGGTGGAACCAGCTCGAAGAAGGAATTGAACAACGGCAGTATCCCGAAGAGTTACAAAAATTGAAACGAGCCAAGCCCATCGTGGAACGGTGTCTGGCCACCATGCAGGAGGCTGTATGTTCGACGACCTGAAAATTGCTAAGGAGGTTATGCCGGCCCCTACCTTCAGGCTGTTTGAAGAAATCCAGGCAAGCCCGTTGCTCAACCCGTTCATCCTCGTCGGTGGGACCGCACTCGCGCTGCATCTCAGGCACCGAATCAGCGAAGACCTGGATTTCATCACTCTTCTTCCCAAGCTCCCGCGGGCAGCATTGAAGGAGTTAGAAAAGGAACTTGAAACGAACGGGCACCAAATCACCCACAAGATCAACCCCGGCGCTTACGATGATTTTCAGATATCCGGGTTGGAACTGGCTGACAGCCAACAAGACTGGATTGTGAACGACACCGTAAAGCTGACCTTCTTCTCAGCCGAGCCAGCGCATAAAAAGTTGCTAGATTCTACCCGATCCGATCAAAAAGCCGCACCAGGATTTCGAATCGCCTCGTTCCAAGAGTTGTGCCAACTCAAAGCCACCGTGACCGCTCATCGATCAAAAAGCCGGGATTGGTTGGATCTCTTCATTTTGGAGCGAGACCACCATTTCGGTGTGCCACAGTGGAAAGAAGCGTTTGACGATGCCGGGCTGACTGCGATGCATTTTGAGATCGCACTAAATCGGATGTGCCTCGGGAAACCTGACCCTGAGGACGAAGGGTATTCCACACTCCTTCCAAATCCACCCACTTTGGAAGGGATGCAAACTCAGTTCACAAGGATGAGGGAGGCTTATGAAAAATCACTTTCGAGGACTCGTGCCACTCAAATGGCAAAGACGCATCAAGATGAAATTTCCTCGGAGAGGGACCAAGATACCTAATTCGATCCTTGTGACTGGATAGTGAAGCGGCCCGACTGATCATCCCCTGGGAAAAACCCATTAACCCGGAGGCATCTCAGTCGAACCGCCTTGTCTTGCGACGTGGGAATTTTGCATCTTCAGCGCCGTCTGTCTTGTCCTAACTCTCTTGTTTCCGTGACAGTTCGGTCACCTTGCCGGATTTGACATTTCGGTGGGAGATGCACGCGGCTTTTCCCGGACGTTGCGGCGGTAGCTGGTTGGAGGCACGCCGACGGTGGCTCGAAAATTGACGGTGAGCCGCTCGTTACTCTGATAGCCACAACGCTCAGCGATGATCGAAACCGGCAGATCCGTGGTGGTAAGCAGGCTTTTCGCCCGCTCGATGCGCTCGTGCTGGATCATCGCGTGCGGTGAGCGGTTGAGCGCCACTTGGAATCGACGCTCCAACACCCGCCGGGAAACGCCCACCCGCGTCGCCCAATCCTCCACCGAGATGATCGTGGAAACTTGCCCTACCAAGAGTTGCATGGCCCGGCGCACCAAGGGTTCGGCGACGGCTTCATAGGAACTCGATCCACGGGTGACGATTTCCAACGGAGGAATGAGCACCGGCCCGCTCGGCGGTTTGCCAGCCCAAATGGCCTCTAGGGTGGTGACCACCTCGGCCGCAAGCCGTTTCCAGGGCAGGCGGATGCTGGACAATCCCGGCCTCGCCATTTCGCACACCGTTTCGTCGTCATTGGCAGAGATCACTCCCACCGCAAACGGCACTTCCAGTCCAGCCTGCACCGCCGCTTCCAGCACGTGCCGCCCGGTGGGATCGTGGGCGGTGAAAATTCCAATCGGCGTGGGTTGGCTCGCCAGCCAGCCGACCATGTCCTCGTCCGGATCCCGCCAGTATTCGTCGTATTGGCGCCAATTTCGAAACTCCTCCCAATAGACCGGCACATCACCCACCACGGATCGAAAGCCTTCCAGCCGCTGCTTCGCGTAATGCGCGTCGCTCCGCCCCACAAACGCGAAACTCTTGTAGCCGCGGGCGAACAAATGCTCAGCCGCCAACCTGCCGATCGCCACATCATCAATGTCCACACCGTAAGTACCCGCCACCGGCTCGTCCGAAGGCACCAAAATCACCGGACAACCCAACGCGACGAGCGCCTCCGTTAGCCCAGGCAGCCACTCCGTCACGATCGCGCCCGGCTGCCATTCCCGCAGGCTGGCCAGAAGCAAATCCGGCTGGCGATACAGGTCGATGATCCAGAAATCGTAGCCGATCCCCGCAAAGGGCGCGAGGCCAGGCGTGAGGCGCCGCACGTTCACGGCGGACTGCACCACCGCGATGCGGCGGGAAAGATCAGCTTCGGGGTGTCGCATTTCATCAAGAAGCTACCGGAATCTGCGGTAGCATAACCAGAAGATTTTCCAATACCTTCAAATGTCCGCACAAGTCGTGCAGCCACTTCAACCAACCCACCACTCGAATCCATGACCACATTTCCCTGCGACGCAGTCATCTACGAAGGCCCCGGCTCCAAGAATCCGCTCTCATTCAAACACTACAACGCGACCGAGATCGTCGCCGGCAAGACCATGGCCGAGTGGTTCCGCTTCGGCTGCGCCTACTGGCACACCATGCGCGGCACCGGTGCGGATCCTTTCGGCGCAGGCACCGCCGCCCATCCTTGGGATGACGGCAGCGACTCCGTGGCAAATGCCCAAAACCGCGCCCGCGTCTTCTTCGACTTCATGCAAAAAGTCGGCCTCGACTACTACTGCTTCCACGACCGCGACGTCGCTCCTGAAATGGGCAATCTCGCCGCCTCGAACAAGGCGCTCGACGCCGTCGCCGACGTGCTTGAGGAAGAGCAAAAGCGCACCGGCAAGAAACTGCTCTGGGGCACCGCCTGCCTCTTCGTCCACCCGCGCTATCAGCAAGGGGCCGCCACCAGCCCAAACGCTCAGGTTTACGCCTACGCCGCCGCTCAGGTGAAAAAAGCCATGGAAGTCACCCACCGCCTCGGCGGCGAGGGCTACACCTTCTGGGGTGGCCGCGAGGGATACACCACCCTGCTCAACACCAACATGAAGCGCGAGCTCGACCACCTCGCCCGCTTCCTCCACATGGCCGTCGATTACAAAAAGGAAATCGGCTTCACCGGCCAGTTCTACATCGAGCCCAAGCCCCAAGAGCCGACCACCCACCAATACGACTCGGACTCCGCCGCCTGCCTCAATTTCCTCCGCGAATACGATCTGCTAGAGCACTTCAAGCTCAACATCGAGACCAACCACGCCACCCTCGCCGGCCACACCATGGAGCACGAACTCACCGTCGCCTATGAAGCCGGCGCGCTCGGCAGCATCGACGCGAACATGGGCACGCCCAACGTCGGCTGGGACACCGACCAGTTCCCCACCGATCTCTATCTGACCACCCACACCATGCTCGTCCTCATGAAAATGGGCGGCTTCACCAGCGGTGGCCTCAACTTCGACGCCAAGCGCCGCCGCGAATCCTACGAACCCGTCGATCTCGTGCACGCCCACGTCGTCGGCATGGACGCCTTCGCCCGCGGCCTCAAGACCGCCGCCGCCATCCGTGCGGACGGCCGCATCGACCAGTTCATCGCCGACCGCTACAAGACTTGGGACAGCGGCGTGGGTTCTGAAGTCGAAGCCGGGAAAACCACCCTCGCCGATCTCGAAAAATACGCCCTCGCCAATCCCGAGCCCATGGTCGCCAGCGGCCGTCAGGAAATGATCGAAGGACTCCTCAACGAGTTCATCTAAACCGCCCCCCTCCCCACCTCCACCCTGCACCCGCAGGGTGGAGGTGTCGCGGCAGCCCCCCTTCCGCCCGCCCCCCCGGGTCCCGAATCGTATCTCCCTAGTTCCCACTCGGTTCACCCCGATCCCGACTTGGATCCCCCCGATCCAAGTCCACACCACCCCCATCCGGGGCCGG
>JBOFET010000459.1:0-4429 GCA_051648225.1 Luteolibacter sp. | reverse complement strand
CGCGAGGCCGTCCGCATCGACGAAGGCCTCGGAGGTTTCCTTGCCGTGGGTGAGGGTTTGTTTCGGCTCGAATGATTTGTGGTCCTCTTCTTTCGTGACGAGTCGCTCGGCGCGGCCGTGGTTGGAGCCGTGCCATTTTTCAAATTCGGCTGAGTGGCACTTTTTGCAGGATTCCGAGCCGGCGTATTTTGCGTGGACTTCGTCTTCGGGGGCTAGGATGGGGGCACTCGGGTCGGCGGCGACAACTGGTGTGGGCTTCGGGGGAGGGGGGGCGAAATGACGGACACCGAAGTAGGCGGTGCTGGTGGCAAAGATGGCCGCAGCAATGAGGATGAACGGCTTTTTGCGGATTTCCATAATGCTCGGTTGTCTTCAGCCAGTGAATCCGGGGCGAGATGGAACGTCAAGTGGCGGCGATTCCGCGCGGCAGGGTGGCTTTCCGGGTCCCGACAAATGCCGGGCAGCACAAATTGGCCACTTTGCGGACCCCGATAAATGCCGAACAGCACAAATTGGCCACTTTGTGGACCCCGACAAATGCCGGACAGCACAAACTGGTCACTTTGTGGGTCCCGATAAATGCCGGACAGCACAAATTGGTCACTTTGCGGGTCCGGACAAATGCCGGACAGCACAAATTGGTTACTTTGTGGGTCCGGACAAATCTGCGGTATCGCCCAGCCGCCATTTTCCAGACCGGCTTATTTCCTCGCCCGCTGAAGAAAAAGGTCGATGCCGTCCACGAGGGCGAGCCAACTGGCTTCGATGATGTTTTCCGAGACGCCGACGGTGCCCCAGGTGGATTCGCCGTCGGTGGAGACGATGAGCACGCGGGTCTTGGCGGCGGTGGCGTCGTGGCCGTCGAGGATGCGGACCTTGTAATCGACGAGCGAAACGCCGGAAATTTCCGGGAAAAACGGGAGCAGGGATTTGCGCAGGGCGAGGTCAAGCGAGTTGATGACGCCATGGCCTTCGGCGACGGTGAGTTCGGGCGTGCCGTCGACGGTGAGCTTCACGGTGGCCTCGCAGACCGGCGGGTGGCCGTCGCGGTACTGGCGGAAACTCGTGTGGTATTCGGTGATGTCGAAGGACTTCACGTAGCTCCCGAGCTCGCGGCGGATGAGGATTTCCAAAGAACCACCGGCGGCTTCGTAGGAGTAACCGTCGTTTTCGAGTTCCTTGACGCGGTGGAGGATGGCGCTGGCTTCGGGCGAGCCTTTTTCCAACCGGAGGCCGAGTTCGGCAGCTTTGACGAGGATGTTCGACTGGCCGCTGAGTTCGGACACGAGGATGTTTTGCGAGTTTCCGACGCTGCCGGGGACAATGTGCTCGTAGCTGCGGGCGAGTTTCTGGACCGCGTTCACGTGCATGCCGCCCTTGTGGGCGAAGGCTGTGCGGCCGACGAAGGCGGCGCGGGCGAAGTGCGGGTTGTTCGAAACGTCGTCCACGAAATAGGAGAGATCGCGGAGCTGCTCGAGGTGCGGGACGACCGGCATGTCCATCTTGAGCTGGAGGATGGGGATGACGGAGGTGAGGTTGCAGTTCCCCGTGCGCTCGCCGTAGCCGTTGATGGTGCCTTGGATTTGGTTCGCTCCGGCGCGGACGGCGGCGATGGCATTGGCGACGGCCAGCTCGCAGTCGTTGTGCGTGTGGATGCCGATGGGAGTGTCTGGCAGGTGTTTCATCACCGCCTGGCAGATTTCCGTGATTTCGGAGGGAAGCGTGCCGCCGTTCGTATCGCAGAGGACAAGGCAGGCAGCTCCGCCTTCGGCGGCGGCTTGCAGGGTGGCGAGCGCGTGCTCTGCGGAATCCTTGTAACCGTCGAAAAAGTGCTCCGCGTCATACATCACTTCGCGGCCATTTTTCACGAGATGGGCGACGGTGTCGCGGATCATCGCCTGGTTTTCCTCGACGGTGGTGCGCAGGACTTCGGTGACCTGGAGTTCCCAGCTTTTTCCGAAAATGGTGACGACCGGCGTCTCGGCTTCGAGCAGGAGCCGGACCTGCGGATCTTCCTCCACCGGCATGTCCGCGCGGCGGGTGGAGCCGAAGGCGGCGAGCTTGGCGTGCTTGAGCTTGAGGTTCTTCGCCTCGCGGAAAAATTCGATGTCCTTGGGATTCGAGCCCGGCCAGCCGCCTTCGATGTAGTCGATGCCGAATTCGTCGAGCCGCTGGGCGATCCGGAGCTTGTCGAGACCGGAAAGTTGGAATCCTTCGCCCTGAGTGCCATCGCGCAAGGTCGTGTCGTAGAGAAATACAGGTTTAGAGCTCATCAGCAGGGACGCGGAGACTAGGAGGGGCCGGGCGAATGGGCAAGGGAGAAGCGCCGGGCTGAGATTGTGAAAAATTTCACAATCGACTTGAGCGGGGCAGGACGCGGGCACAATGTCCCGCGCAGCAAGCCAATCACCATGGTCAGTCCTTCCCCAAGCACCCTCCACACGGCCTACGATTCGAAAATCGAAGGAAATGTGATCATCACCCGCGTGGATGCAGCCATCAACTGGATGCGTAAGAACTCGCTGTGGCCAATGCCGATGGGCCTCGCCTGCTGTGCGATCGAGCTGATGGCGACCGCATCGAGCCGGTTCGATATTTCCCGCTTCGGCATGGAGGTGATGCGTTTTTCCCCGCGTCAAGCGGACGTTTTGATCGTTTCCGGCACGGTGACTTACAAAATGGCGCTCGCGGTGAAGCGGGTATGGGACCAGATGCCGGAGCCGAAGTGGTGCATCGCCATGGGTGCCTGCGCCTCTTCTGGCGGCATGTATCGCAGCTACGCGGTGCTCCAAGGCATCGACAAGCTGATCCCGGTGGATGTCTATATTTCCGGTTGCCCGCCGCGGCCCGAGGCTTTGATCGAAGGGCTGATGAAGCTGCAAACGAAGATCGAGGGCGAGCATTCCACGATGGATCAAAAGCGGACATTCATGGAAGAGATCGCTTAATTTTCAGCAACGAATTTGATCATGTCAGCAGCAGCCGATGCCACGAAGCTCCAAGAGTTTTTCGGAAAAAAAATCCTGGGAACTCTCGAATTCCGCAATGAGCAGACCATCAATGTCGAGCTGACGGCCCTCCATGACGTCCTTGCGAAGTGCAAGAAGGAACTGGGCTACGAGATGATTCTGGACATTTCCAGCGTGGATTTCTTCGGCGATGATCCGCGGTTCGAGGTGGTGTATGAAATTGCGACTTTGGACAATTCCAAGCATTTGCGCATCAAGGCGAAGGTCAGCGAGGACGAAAAAGTGCCAACGGCCACGGACATTTGGGTCGGTGCGGATTGGCATGAGCGCGAGGTCTGGGACATGATGGGCATTTCCTTTTCCGGCCACCCGAACTTGAAACGCATCCTGATGTGGGAGGGCTATCCGTTTTTTCCGCTGCGGAAGGATTTCCCGCTGGCGGGCCGGCCGACGGACATGCCGGATGTGGCATTCACCGGCGTCGCTCCGCTCGAAGGTGGTCCGTTTGTGACCAGTGCGGGTGGCGAGGACGTCCTCCGCCGCGAGCCACGAGCACGCGTGGTCGAGTGAGAAGATTGAGTTGAAACGGACACCGTCATGACTTCGACAGGTGGTCCGTTTTCCAATGTGTGGCAGAATTTGTGCCTCCTCAGGCAGACGCCTGTCACGTGGATGTGGGTCGTCGCCATTCTTGGAATCGAAGCGCTGGTGGTCGCTGTCGGGGGGCTTGACCAGCAACCCGCCTGGTCTTGGTATGAATGGCTGGGTCTGAGCCGCGAGGGTATTCTATCGGGAAAAATCTGGCAGCTTGTCACTTATGGATTTCTCCACGGAGACTGGTGGCACACCGGCCTGAACGCCTTTTTTCTGCTATTGATAGGATCGAAAATCGAGCATATGGCGGGGCCGTTGGTCCTCGTAAAAGCGACGTTTTTGGGAATCCTGGGAGGCGGCTTGGGGCACCTCGCTCTTGCGCCGGGCGCGCCTGGGTCTCCCTTGCTGGTGGGTCTATCCGGCGGATGCATTGGGCTGCTGATTTTGCTCACCACTCTCTCGCCGCAATCTCGGATGATGCCGATCCCCGTCTCCGGGAGAAGTCTTGGCTTGGGGATTCTCATCGCTGAACTCATCCTAACACTCGCAAACCCTGCCCTCGGAGTCCCCGCGTTTTCGACTCTGGGAAACGCCTTGGTGGATCACGGCATGGGCGGCTGGTTTAAGATCGCCCACGCTTGTCACTTGGGCGGCGGAGTTGCTGGCTGGATGCTTGGCCGTTGGCTGCTTCGACCGCGCGTTTCTCTTACGATTCTCCGCCGTGACCGCGAGCGGCGGGAGGCGAGAGATGTTTCGCGTGGTGGCTGACGATTTTTTCGTTCTCTGAGCTGGGTTACAAGCGGCCACGACCCTTGTTTGCCTTGTCATCTTCTGGGTTGGCGCGGGATCCACGGCCTTGCGGTCCA
>JBOFET010000458.1:0-13213 GCA_051648225.1 Luteolibacter sp. | reverse complement strand
CTGTGCCATCGTTTCCAGCACCTCCGGGGTGACCGCCCAATATCGCGCCACCTCTGCCATCATCTGGTGGGTCCGGATCAAATACTTGTCGTCCGGCACCTCCACGAGCTTGAGCAGCAGGCGCGGAGGAATCGGCTCGCTGGCTTTAGGGTAGGGATTCCGGTGGTGGTAGCCATTGCTGAAAAGGAAACTCCTCCTCCCGTAAGGAGTCATTTTCCCGATCACCACCTCCATCACGCTTTCCGGTATCGCCGGGTGGCGCTCCAGGTCCTTGCAACATTTCTCACAGCGGTTCGCGAGGATCAGCATGGCCTCCTCCGGAAGTTCCACCCCCGAGTAGTTCCGCAGGGAGGAGTGGACGTATTCCGACTCGTCCTCGCTCGCCATCCGGACAAGCAGATCCGGTGAGGCACTTCTGTTAAACGGCACCCGCGAACGGATTTCCTCGTTCGGATCACGGGAAAACCGCTCGATCCACTTCGCGGGTAAACCGGGGTTCGAAGCCACGCACGAACGCACGGAAACCTCCCCATCTTCTGCCAACTTTTCCAGCTCGGACGCCGGCGTCAGCTTGTTGAGCGCCACCGCGTGCCGGACCCAGGCATCGGCGTCCCGCGCGAGATCCGCGAGCAGTTCAGCCGGAGTGCTTGGGTTTCCGGCGACGGTCTTCCGCACGGCGGCGCTCTCATGCCGCGCCAGTTCCGCCAGCATTTCCAAGGCGGTCTCTTTCTCCCCGGCCAACCCCAGCAGGCGCATCATTTCCTCCTCCTCCGCGCTTGGCGGCTCACCGAGATCCGGCACCTGCTTGCCGGTGACGTCTAGGCGATGGTAGAGGCGCTTCCTGTTCAACTTCCTGTCCCCAGGGAACGCCGGATTCCGCAGCGCCGTGAAGCGGACGTGGCGGTCCTCATCCCTCGCCAGCTTTTTAAGGATTTCAAAAGGACAGCCCTTTCTCTTCGCCAAGGCGCAGCGGACGTCGTCCTCCGCATCCTTCACCAGCTTCTTGAGCGTCGCGCTATCGGTGGACCGGTTTTTCGCCACCTTGCAGCGCACGTCCTTGCTCAAGTCCGCCGCCAGCCGGGCCAGCACGGACGCCGGCGTAGCCGGATTTCCCGCCACCCCTTCGCGGACCTCCGTTTTCGCATCCACGGACATCTGGTCCAGCGTCGCCGCCGGCAAATTCCGGTTCGCCGCCACCGCCTTGCGCAGCGCGACATCCCCCGTCAGCGCGAAGGACAGTAGCGTGGCGACCGGGGTGGCTGGATTGCGCGCCAGCAGGCGGAGCAATGCCGGTGCCGCGTGTCCACGGGCCAGCGCCTCCAGCACCTCCGGCGGCGTGCCCGGATGATGCGCTGACAGCTTCCGCGCGTATGGCCCCCCGGCCGCCAGCGCGCCCAGCGATTCCCCGTCCAGATCCTTGTTCCCCTTGCCCACCGCCCGCAGCCAGCCGCCGGACCCCGCCGCGCGGAGCAAATTCACCCGCGCGTGCAGTGACTTGTCCGGTCCCTTGCAAATCACCACCAGCGCACGCGCACGGATCTTCGCCGAATCGCACTCCAGCGCCTGCCCCAGCAGCCAACCCGGCGCAGCCCCCATTTCCACCAATTCCGCCAGCGAGTCCCCGCCTTTCAGCTCGATGAGAGGCAAGGCCGCAGCGTCCTCCGGTGCCGCCCCGTTCGCCACATGCAGCCGCGCAGCCTCGCGGATCTCCGCGTCCGGATGGCGCTTGAGCGGATGGAGAAACTCGCCCGGCGGATTCCACTCCCGCAGCACCTCCCGCAGCGCCTTCACCGGCAGCTTCAGCGGCAGCCCCGGGTCCTCCAACAGCAGCAGCGGGAACACCGGATTCTCCAGCACCTCCTTCCAATACCGCTTGGCGATCCACACCAGCACGTATGTCGGCGAGTTCGGGTTCGATGCCACCGCTCTGCCCACCGCACCCCGCCAACCGGAAAGCTCCCTCAGCCGCTCGCCATTCGTCGCCGGATCAGAAGCTTCCTCCAGCGGAGTGCGAGGTAGGGCGGGTTGGTTTTCCATCATGTTGCACTTCTGGTGATGACCCGATAGATTACTGGCCCGTTCGCGTCTGACAATCCGATAATCCCGGAATTCCAGCACAAAGGAAAGGCGACCTCACTGTCGCCTTCTTCGTTTTATCTGAAGAGGGGGACAGTAAGGTCCTAACTTCTTACGGCCGCTCCACCCAGACCACCGTCTGCGCCGACGAGACACTTCATCGGCGGATTCAAGCCAGCCTTGTGGATGATGGAGGGCCTTGTGATGGTTCCTGTTGTTTCCCACACCCACCTTGGGCTGATGAGCGGAACTCAGTGGGCGTCGAAAGCCTCCGATCAGCCCCCGGAAGCACCGGACTTGAGATGAAGATGAAGGATGCGCTTCAGCTCGGCGATGGTCTCGGGCAGCTCGCACGAGCCGTGCGGACCGGGCACGATTTTCTCCGACTTGGCGGTTGATAGATGCGAGCTCCAGTAGGGCACGACCCCGTCGCTGCTGTCCGGCGTGTCTCCCCGGCCGCGGTCTCCGATGATGGAGTGGTGCGGCGCACGGAAGGGCGCTTGGTCGATGACCTTGAGCGTGGGGTTTTTCGGCGAGAGACTGGTCACGCTGTTTGGCATTTTCGCAGCTCCGCCGGTGAAGGCACCGAGGCTTGTGATGACGGATTCGGAGATCCCGGAGGTGATGGTGACCGGCAGCGCGATGAGCCGCATGCCGAGCTCACCGATGCTGCTGATGGCCATTTCGCTGCCGCGGTGCGGAGTGCAGATGAAGACGGCACGCTTCAGATGCGGGTTGGCCTCGAAAATGAGCGCCCGCTTGATGAGGTCGTCCTCTCCGGATCCTGCGGTGAGTTTTTCGATCATCCCCGGGGCCGCACGCTCCCATGCGGGCCGATCGAGCGTGACCGCCTGCATGCGCGAGACGATGCCGCCCATGCTGTGCCCCACGAGTACGAAGCCCTTGGGGAAACCGTGGATTTTCTCCGCTTTTTTCAGCTCCTCGCGAAATCGCAGCGCGGAATAGGCCACGGGATTGCCCGTCGGATAGTTGAATACCCAGCACTGGTAGCGACCACGAAGCGCCGGGTCGCTTTCGATTTCGTTGATCACATTGCGCCACATCCGGGCGGTGGAAATGAGCCCATGCACGAAGATGAGCGGGATGCGGTCCGGGTTGTAGGGCTGAAGCTGATAGAGACCGGTGGTCGCCATGTAATCGCTGCCGCGCATCGCCGCCATCAGCCCGGTGATTTTCTCATTCGGTGACGGATAGTAAGCCAGCGGCGCGGAGAAATCCGCGGCGAGCGTGCGGGTGGCTCCGTTCACCCGTGCTTGTGCCAGTTCGCCCGGATCGTGCAGGGCAAGCACGGCATCGGTTCCCTTGAAATCCAGCGTGGCGGTGACCGGCGCGGTGATGCCGACCCACGGAGCAAATGGCGCGCGCGGGTCTTCCTTACGCACCCCGACCAGCGTGCCACCCACGCCTTCCCGGTGGTTTTCTCTTTTGATGATCTTGGCTGAGACAGACTGGGCAAGCACCAGCGCGGTGAATTCGTCCGGCGACCACACGCCTTGAGGGTTTCCGGGCATGAAACGCAGGCGATACGTCCGGCCTCCCGCCGTGGCCGTGAGCGGGCGGTTCCACAAGCGCCCGCCGTCCGCACTGCGGAGCAGCACCGCGAGATCCGCGACGGCCTTGTTGTATGTGTCACGCGCCGGTGTCGGGACATCCCCCGCGCCCATTTCCTGCGCCGCCGTCGCCGCTTGGTGCAGATAGAGCGCGGCCTGCTCCTCGGGGGTCGCCGCCTCGCCGCGCACCAAGCGGGCGCTCTTGGCCAAGCTTGGAGGATCGACGGGGATGATTCCCTGTCCGCATCCAGAGAGGATTAGAGCGGTGGCGAGCAGGAGGCCGGATCTCAGTCGAAATAGGAATGATTTCATAGGCGGTAAGGGTAGGCTGGAGTCTGCAAGATTGCGTGCGGTGGGTTCAAGGATGGGGCCGGCTACCGCCGTCCATTCCCAAGCCAACCGCCCTGAGCACCGCCACCGGCACACCGAGCCAATCCGCAGCATCCTTCGCATTTCGGAAAACCCGGACGTCGATCGGTGAGGACTCCATCAGCGCGGCGAACATCCGCGCCACTCCATACGCCGGAGCATCCACCGCCAGCACGGCGGACTTCACCGGCGGCCTGTCTTGGTAGAACGCGCGCCTCAACGCGACGATTTTCGCAATGTCGTCCATGTCCAGCCGGATCGCCGTAAGCTTCGTTAGATCCGTGTAGCGGTCGAACGGCTTCTCCGCGACCGCTTCTTCAAACCCGATGTAGTGAGCCATGAATGTGGCCACCAGCACATCCAGCACGCCATCTGGAAACCAAGTCTCAAGATTGAACTCAGGGTGAAATCGTGTTCTGGAAATCGGGCCGGACATGGCTTGTGAGAAGTTCCCCACATCCATAAGGAGTCGCGACATTCCTGTCGCTACAAAAAACCACCGGCCTAGTGGCGACAGGAATGTCGCCACTCCTTATGCTTCCACCAGCTTGATCTCTTCCTTGCTCAAGCCTCGTCATCTGAGGCAACAGATTTGAGAAAATGTCGCTCCCCGAACCTCATCCAAGCGGGAAATTTCCTTCTCTCGATTCTTGTCACGAATCATTAAACGAGCTTCCGCATGATCTCCAATATTGTTCGATTAGGTGGAGAAGTTGTTCTTCGGACAATTTTGAGGGTCCGCACTTTTCCGCCCAATGGCGGCCAGGATGCAGCGTATCCCAAGCGGGTCTGGCACCTTCAAATCTTTTTTTCCCAGGCGTATGGTTTCCGAAGCCGTCGATCACGGAATTCCAGATCGGTCTGTGGCGCTGGATCAACAGTGACTCCCCGAGCGGAATCCAGACGTCATCCACTACCAAGTATCGGCATGAGAAATCTGCGATATCGAGATTGCTGGTTTCTTCTATAGACTTCTTGTGCTCCTCCAGTCGTTTGAAAAGTTTTTTGCCCCTAGCCGAAATCTCGGGGTCTGCAAGCCCCTTGCGTCCTCCTGTCGGCACTGCTTTGCCGATGTAAATTGGAAAGCTGGCCCCTTCCTCCGTTCGGTTCAATTCTCCGAGTTTGGCGTAGGGAACGTAGTTGCCCGTGTAGTAGATCACATAGATCCCGGCTCCTTCGAAACTTTCCAGTGAAGCGAGAGGAACCGGAGGTTGCTGCATTAGCGAATCCGCAACGCTTTTTCCGAGGTTCTCTTTTTCAAGAGGATTGTAGGGCTTCATTGCGCGAGACTGAGGACTTTTTCACGGCTTTTTCAGTCAGAGCATTCGCTACGGAACGACCGACAATTTCTGCGAGTTTCATTGGGACTGCGTTTCCGAGTTGGCGCATCGCTTCCGTCCAGCTTCCCAGGAAGACATATTCATCTGGGAAGGTCTGCACTCTGGCGCTTTCCCTCACGGAAAGGTAGCGCACCGTGCCGTCGGGGAAGAGAATCATGTTTTCACCTCCGGGAACACCGTGCGCTCCGGCTTTGAGGGCTTTTGCGGGTCGATCCAATGGGCTGCCAGTATGACCAGGGTAGGACTTCGCGCCGGGTTGGAGAAGGTGATTATGCCATGTTTTCACGATTCGCGTGGTAGGTTCTGGGAGATCACGAATTGCTTCATTTAGACTCAGCCACGGGAGAAAATTCTGTCCGGATTTGCGGGCGTTCACGGAGTGGGGGTCCGCGTGGGTAGGCTTCGGAAAAGACCATTCAGTGGGTAGATCGGAACGGAAGCCGATGAAGAAAACCCGGTGGCGAAGTTGAGGCACACCGTAATCCGCTGCATTCGCCTGATGGAGATGGACGCGGTAACGTAGTCCGTCCACTGCCTTGCCGATCCGTTCCTTGTGACGCTGAAAGCGGGCGAGATTTTGATCCCAGCTCACGTTTTCGGAAACAGGAAACGCAGGAAACTCCATCTGTAACCGGATATACTCCACGTAATTGGAAAACGCGGGACGGAGCAAGCCGCGCACATTTTCGAAAATAAAAGCGCGTGGCTGAACTTCGGCAACTGCACGAATGGCCTGCGGAAACATGTCCCGCACATCGTTCATACCCGCTGCCTTGCCTCCCATAGAGAACGGCTGACAAGGTGGCCCCCCCGCCACCAAATCCACTCCTCGATATTTTCTGAACTCCACCTCTCGCACATCTGCGCGCGAAATCTCGCAACCCATAAGCGATTCATGACCCATCCTTTGGTTGTAACGGAGAGTCTCCACAGCGGAGGCGTTCCATTCGTAAAGCGCCCGGTGCTTGAAACCAGCCGCGTGAAGACCAAGCGCCAGTCCACCTGCTCCGGAAAAAAGTTCAATCGATTCGAGTGTTTTCATGGGATCAAGTGAACGATGGGACGAGGTTATCAATCCATTTTGTAGTTCGTGTGCACACGTCAGACGCTACAGGCGAGGGTAAGAGAGCGAGAAGGAAAATGTTGTCGAAAGGATGGCGGGGCATAGAATTTCGAGACTGACGGCGGAGCTGATTTACCGGGTCTCGTCCACGGCGATGGCGCAGGCGGCCATGGCCATGGGAAGTAAGGAGTCGCGACATTCCTGTCGCGAACGAACCCGGAATGATGGCGACAGAAATGTCGCCACTCCCTATGGCAACTACTCCTTGGTCGCGCTGATAGCGGCCTGGAGCTTGGCCTCATCCTCATGGGAGAGCGAGGTCTTGAGGATGGTGCCGCCGGTGCCTTTCACTTCTTCCAGCACCTTGTCCGGCGTGGAATCGCGGACGAGGACGAACAGCGCGGAACTGCCGGGCGTCATGCTGGAGGCGAGTTCCTTCATGAACTTGTCGTCGATGCCCAAGTCGGTCAGGGCGCCGGAGACCGCACCCGCAGCGGCACCTGCGGCGAATCCTAGCAGCGGATTGAGAAAGATCAGGCCGATGAGAGTGCCCCAGAATCCACCGCTAACGGCTCCGGTGGCGGTGAGGTTCACCGCTTGGTGGAGTTTGATTTTGCCCTTGGCATCCTTCACGGCGGCGACGGCGTCCTCCATGTCGATCAGGTAGTCCTTTTGCAACTTGACGAGGGTGAGGCGGACTTCCTCCGCTTTGTGAATTTCAGGGTAGCCGATGACGACAAGGGTACTCATGGTGGTGGAGGTAGTGTTGGTGTGTGAAAATGTCGGAAATCATCCTTCGGAAAATCCTGCGACGGGAAGGATTTATCCATGTCACTCCGACCGGTCAAGTGACGAGATGTGAGAACTCCGCCACTCCGGGAAATTCACAGGTGTCCCGACCACGAATCCCGCATTCGGTAAAAATTCCCGTTGATTCCACCCCCGATCGCCCGTGAGAGTCGTGCCGCCATGCTCGATATCCGCGTCATCCGCGAAAACCCCGCTGCCGTCCAAGACCGTCTCAAAACCCGGGGCGGAGACCACTGGAAACTCGTCCACAACGTGCTCGCCTGCGACGAGTCCCGCCGCGCGCTGGAGACCTCGAAACAACAACTCCAGAACTCGCGCAAAACGATTTCCAAACAAATCGGCCAGCTCAAAGCAAAGGGTGAAGACACCTCCGCCATCGAAGCCGAGGTCCGCACCATCAATGAGCAGATTGCCGCACTCGACGTAAAGGCGGAGGACGCCGCCGCGGAGCAGAATGATCTGCTGCTTAATATCCCGAACCTCACCCACAAAGCCTGCCCGATCGGTGAAGACGAGATGGCCAACCCAATCGTCCGCGAATGGGGAACCAAGCCGAACCTCGCCGCGCCGAAGGACCACGTGGAGCTCGCCCTCCAGCACGGCCTCATCAACTGGGATGACGGCATCCGCACCGCTGGCTCCGGGTTTGTGGTCTATCGGGGAAAAGGCGCCCGCCTCGAGCGCGCGCTTATCAATTTCCTGTTGGATACCCAAACGGCGAACGGTTACGAGGAGGTGAACGTCCCCCACCTCGTGAAACGCGAGTGCATGGAAGGCACCGGCCAGCTCCCGAAATTCGAGGACGACATGTATGGCACCGACGCCGACGAGGCCGGCATCAACAGTCTCTTCCTCGCCCCCACCGCCGAGGTGCCTGTGACGAATCTCTATCGGGACACCCTGCTCGCTGAAGCCGATCTGCCGATCCGCATGGTCGCCTACACTCCGTGTTTCCGCCGCGAGGCCGGATCCGCCGGACGCGACAACAAGGGCATCATCCGCATGCACCAGTTCGACAAGGTGGAGCTCGTGCAAATCGTCCACCCGGACCTCGGGTTCGAGGTGCTAGAACAACTCACCGCCCATGCGGAGTCGATCCTGCAAAAACTCGGTCTGCACTATCGGACCATCGAGCTCTGCACCGGCGACATCGGGTTTTCCTCCGCGAAGACCTACGACATCGAAGTCTGGGCACCCGGCCACGGGAAATACCTCGAAGTTTCGAGCTGCTCGTGCTTCGGCGACTATCAGGCCCGCCGCATGAAGCTCCGCTTCAAGGACGGCGAGGGCAAAAACCGTTTTCCCTTCACCCTGAACGGCTCCGGCACCGCCCTGCCCCGCCTCTACGTCGCCTTGCTAGAGCAATATCAGGAAGCGGATGGCTCCATCCGGATTCCGGAAGCGCTGGTGCCCTACTTCGGTGCGGGGGAGATCCGCTAGAGGTGAAACCTCCCACCCGGAGTGCGGCACGCTCTGCTGCCGCCTGTGGCAGATGGAAGCTCTGCTCCATGCGGCGCGGAGCTTTTCTTCTATCTTGATTGCTCCACCCGCGAAGAAGCTCCGCCCCGCATCCGGCAGAGCCAGATCCACCGGGCGCGAGCAGAGCTTCGCGCACTCCGGGGAGCTGCCGCACTCCTCATGCCGGAATCAATGCTTCCCTCACAAACCCGTGCGAGTTTCGCATCGCGTCAGAGATTCGCGCGAAATGAATTTCGCGGTCCAAGTCACTCACCCAACACATCCGTCAGCAGACCGATCATCGCCTGCGCGGCTTGTCTGCCGGTTTCCAACACTTCGTGATGGTCGAGGTGCGCGGCGGTGATGCCGGCGGCCCAGTTCGTGAGGCAGGAAAAGGCGACGACGGGCAAGCCAAGCGAGCGGGCCTGAATGGTCTCTAGGACGGTGCTCATTCCCACGGCATCCGCACCGAGGGTGTGCAGCATGCGGATTTCCGCTGGCGTTTCATATTGCGGGCCGCGCAGTCCGGCGTAAACGCCTTCGTGAAGAAGCATGCCGGATCGATCTGCGGCTTTTCGGAACTCGGCACGCCAAGCGGCGTCGTAGGCCACGGACATGTCGATGAAGTCCGCACCTTCGAGCGGCGAGGTGCCGGTGAGGTTGAGGTGGTCGCGGAGCATCATCCAGGTGCCGGGTGCGAAGCCTGGATTCAAGGTGCCGGCGGCATTGGTGAGGATGATTTTTTGAATCCCCTGCTCCGCCATCCAGCGCACGCCAGCCGTGACAAGCCGTGCGCCGTGGCCTTCGTAAAGATGCACCCGGCCTTTCATGAGGACGACGGGCGTGCCACCGAGTTTCCCGAAGACGAATTTTCCAGCATGGCCCGGCACCGAGGAGACGGGCAGGCCCGTATCGGCGAAGGGGACTTCGCGCTCCACCACCACCGCGTCGGCCAATGGCCCCAATCCAGATCCCAATACCATTCCAATCATGCGGGGATGCTAACCGCTTCTGGGGAAGATGGAACCGCAAAGGCACGAAGGTCGCAAAGGGGCGCGAAGTTTTTCAACCGCAGGCTCCGGCAGGATTCTTGCCATCCGGGGGTTTTCGCGGTAGCTTCGACGCATGGATGAGAAAGTTGATTCCAAAAAATCATTTCAAGATAACCCTTTGTTCCTTGAGGTGATGGCGGAAGCCCTTGCAATTCAGAACCGCTTCGCGGCCGAACCAATCTACGCGAGAACCGGCAAGGGATTTCTCAAGAGCGCGGGTGTCGAGGAACTTCAGTCGCTGAAAAACGCGCGAAAAACCGAATCTGAGAAAGCACCCTGATGAATCCTATCAGCCGCTGGCTCGAGCCTTTTTCATGGGAGTTTGTCACCGCGCAAAACGAAGTCCTTTGCCTGCAGAAAACAGCTCACCACGGGCCAACCAGCGACGGTCACCTTCCGGCGAGAGAACTCTGGGAGGAAGCAAGACTTCAGGAGATGGGATTGTTCGAAGTCGTCGAAGTCTGCCGGAAATGCCATCGGTTGGCCCCTTTCACCAACTTCAACGGCAATACATTCGCTGCAATCGCCCGCATCCTCGTGCGGCGATTGGAACTGTCTCCAGAGAAAGAATTCCTGGCCCGCAGCCTCGCCGGGCACATCGTCGCCGGGGTGGCCAGCGAGGAGGAAGTGAAGGCGTTTGAGAAATTCTGCGCGGCGCTCGGGTGAGGAGCAGCGACCTTACTGTCGCTTCTTCATTTGTCGGAATCAAAGAAGGGATAGTAAGATCCCTGCTCCTCACGGGTTCATCAGTGCCTCGATCTCCTCGGCTTCGATCGGGATCTTGCCCATCAGGTCGAAGTTCTTGTCCTTGCCGATGACGAAATCGTTCTCTAACCGCACGCCCAGTCCTTCCTCGCGGATGTAGATGCCGGGCTCGATGGTGAAGACCATCCCTTCCGCGAACGCTTGGTGCGGCGGGCAAACGTCGTGCACGTCCAGGCCGAGGTGATGCGAGGTGCCGTGCATGAAATACTTCTTCACCAGCGCCTTGTCCGGCCCCTGCTCGCGGGCCTGCTTGGCGGTGAAGAGCCCGAGATGAACCAGCTCGCGCTCCATCAACTCGATGACTTCTTTCTGATAGTCCATCGGCGTGTTGCCGGGGCGCAGCAGCTTGTTAGCTCCATGGAAAACGCGCAGCACTGCCTCGTAAACCTCGCGCTGGCGCTTGGTGAATTTCCCGTTCACCGGCACAGTCCTCGTCAGGTCAGAGGCCCACCCAGCGTATTCGGCAGCCACGTCCATCAGAATCAACTCGCCGTCCTGGCAGACTTTGTCGTTTTCCACATAGTGCAGCACACAGGCGTTTTTCCCGGTGCCGATGATCGGCGCGTAGGCAAATCCCCGCGAACCGCGGCGGACAAACTCGTGCAACAGCTCCGCCTCGATCTCCCACTCGCCAACGCCGGGCTTGATGAATCCGAGCAACCGCCGGAATCCCGCTTCCGTGATATCGCAGGCGCGCTGGAGCATTTTGATTTCCTCCCGGTCCTTGATCATCCGCAGCCGGTGCAGCAAGGGCGCAAGCCGCTCGTAGCGGTGCAGCGGATAGCGCGACTGGCAGTCCCTGATGAACCGCGCGTTGCGGGTTTCCACCACCACGCTGGCACGCAGATGCTCATTCGTGGCCAGATAGATATTCTCCACCTGCGGCACCATGCGGTGGAGGAACGCGTCGAAGCCATGAGACCACTCGATGCGCTCGACCCCGGTCGCAGCGCGGGCCTTTTCCTTGCTCAGTTTCTCGCCCTCCCAGACCGCGATGTGCTCGTTGGTCTCCTTGACGAAAAGGATTTCCCGCTCCTTGGGATCGACCGCATCCGGCATCAGAACCAGCGCCGTTTCCTCCTGGTCCACACCGGTGAGATAGAAGAGGTCGCTATTCTGTTTGAAGGGCAGCGTGCCGTCTGCGTTGGTCGGATAGATGTCGTTGGCATGGAGGATGACCATGCTGTGCGGCTTCAGCAATGCGCGCAGGTTGTCTCGGTTGCGTTGGAAAAACTGCGGTGAAATGGGTTCGTATCGCACGTGCCGACTTCACGGCATCCATCGCCACAGGGCAAACCCGGAATTCCGGGAAATCAGCAGCGAAGCGCGGGCAGAAACGCGCCATGCCTCGGCACACCGTTGAACGCCCGGTCCAGCCCGAGCCGCTGCCACATGCCAGCCACCGCGCAGCCGAGGATTTCCACGTCGCCGCGCGCGTCATGGCGGCGGATGCCTTGCCGGTCGATCCGCAGCCGAGAAACCAAGTGGTCCAGCGAGTGGCCGGTGCCGCGGGTTTTGCCGAATAACATCTTGGACATGTGGATGGAGTCGATGCTGTGGACTTCGCGCATCGGCAGACCATGGCGACGGCAGGTCGCTGCTAGAAATTTACTATCAAACCGCAGACCGTTATGGGCGATGAGGGTGGAGTCGCCCGACCACGCGGCGAACTCGCACAGCACTTCTTCCGGCCGGTTCGCGTGAGCCACGTGTCGGTTCCCCACGCCGGTATAGCTCTCGATGAACGAGGAAATCGGCCGTCGTGGTTTCGCGAAACTCGCGAAGGTTTCCTCCGGGCACAAACAGCCCGCCGTGAATCGCATCGCCGCGATCTGGATGAACTCGTCATACTCCGGGTCCAGCCCGGTCGTTTCCAAGTCATAGACCACGAAGGTCTCCCCGGCGTGCTGGCGGTCCGTCCAGTAGAACGAATGCCGGCACTCGGGGCAGTTCACGCGCGTGCCCATCGCGGATTTGGGTCCGGTCAGGCTGCTTTTGCACTCGGGGCAGAAGGCTTTCATCAGCCCATCGCCTTCTCCATCAGCTTGTTCATCCGGGAAACGGTGTCGCGGGCGTCTTCTAGCAGGCCAGCAGCAATGAGTGAGTTGTCGAGCATCTGGAGGGCAACCAGTTTCGCCAGCTCCGGATTCGAATCCTTCGCTTCCGCGAGTTTCTTCACCAACGGATGGCGCGGGTTGATCTCCAGCTCCACCTTGATGTCGTCTTTGAAATTCTCGTCCATCGCCTTCATCATCTGGCGCATCTGCGGACTCATGCCATCCGTGGGAACCAGCGCGATTACCGGGCTGTCCACCAGCCGCTTGCCGCTCGCCACGGCGGTCACGCGATCGCCTAACTCCGCCTTGAGAAACTCGCAAAGCGCCGTGGTCTGCTCTTCAGATAGAGCATCCCCTTCCGGCGCGTGGTCTTCCAGCTCGACGCCGCCGTGGCGGATCGAAACGAGCTTTTTGCCATCGAACTCACCGAGCGACTCGACGACGTATTCGTCCACCGCATCGGTGAAATACACGACCTCCAACCCGCGCGCCTTGAACGCCTCGACGTACGGGCTGCTCTCCACCTGCTCGCGGCTTCCGCCTACCAGATAGTAGATCGACTCCTGCCCGTCCTTCGCCCGCGAGACGTAGTCCGAGAACCCGCAGACGGTGCCCGCTTCCGTGAGTGATGACTCGAAGCGCAACAGTTTCG
>JBOFET010000457.1:0-1786 GCA_051648225.1 Luteolibacter sp. | reverse complement strand
CGACATGTCGGCCAGTGGGAAAGCTCCGACATGTCGGAGCAGTCCACAACGCGGAACACCCCTTCCCAACTGGACAATCCGATTCCTTCGGATTAAAAAATGCCTATGTCTGAGACCGCAGCCATACTCGGCGAAACCTCATGGACTCGGATGAGCGAAGGAATTGAAAAAGTAAAAGCCCGCCTCCGCCGAGCCACCGCCCTGCTCGAAGCGGCAGGTCTTCCCTACGCCGTCATCGGTGGAAATGCCGTCGCCGCTTGGGTTTCCCGCGTCGATGACTCGGTGGTCCGCAACACCCGCGATGTTGATCTGCTCGTGCGCCGCTCGGACATGGAAGCCATCGTCACCGCCATGGCCGGGGGTGGTTTTATCCATCGCTCGGTCTCGATCCTCGGCGGAAAAAGCCGGATCGAAATGTTTCTCGATGGTCCCGGTGCCAAAGCACGCGATGGCGTTCACCTGATTTTTTCCGGAGAAAAGGTGAATCCGGAATCGCCCGAACCTTCCCCCGAAGTGTCCGACATTGATCGCACTCACTCCGACTTCCGCCTCATCGACCTCGACGCGCTCATCACGATGAAACTCACGTCATATCGGGACAAAGACCGGGTCCATTTGCGCGACATGATGGAAATCGGCATGCTCGACGAAAGTTGGCTGCCCCGCGTCCCGATCTCGCTGCGGGACCGACTCCAAGCGCTTCTCGACGATCCGGACGGTTGACCGTGGCGGCGGTTTCCAACCGCCAAGCCCACCCCCCAAAATGCGGTGGTCAAAAAGCAGTAACGATTTCCCCGGATTGCTTCTGACAAGGGTATGGACACAATCCCCGGACGCGATCCGATGCCAATCCCACCCAATCCTCCTCTCGCCGGACTCGATCCCGCCGACCTCCTCAAGCAGGGCGCGGCGGAGGACACTTTCATGGAGGGCATCTCCCCGAATTTCAATCCGCCGCCGATCCATGAACTCGCTGCAATTTTCCCGCAGTTTGAAATCCTCGAACTCATCGGCCAAGGTGGCATGGGCGCGGTTTACAAAGTTCGGCAGAGGGATCTAGACCGCATTGTCGCCCTGAAAATCCTGCCGCCCGCCATCGGCCAGTCGCCGGAGTTTTCCGCCCGTTTCGCCCGTGAGGCCAAGGCGCTTGCGAAGTTGAATCACCCCGGCATCGTCACGCTTCACGAGTTCGGGCAACAGGACGGGCTTTACTTCATTCTGATGGAGTTCGTGGACGGCGTGAATCTCGCCCAACTCATGAAGACCGGTCGGATCTCGCCGCGCGAGGCGCTGGCCATCGTCCCGCAGATTTGCGACGCGCTGCAATTCGCCCATGACCAAGGCATCGTCCACCGCGACATCAAGCCGGAAAACATTCTGCTCGATCGGTTAGGCCGGGTGAAAGTCGCCGATTTTGGAATTGCGAAAATCGTCGGCCCCGAGTCTTCGTTCGTAGTCCCGCCTTTAGGCGGCGCTTGTGAGGAAGACCACCTGAAGGCGGGACTACATACCTTCACCGAAGGCGGAAAAATCATCGGCACGCCCCAATACATGGCTCCCGAGCAGATCGACCATCCCGCCGAGGTTGATCATCGCGCGGACATTTACGCACTCGGCGTTGTCTTCTACCAGATGCTCACCGGAGAATTGCCCGGCAAGCGCCTTGAAGCACCGTCGAAGAAAGTCCACATCGACGTCCGTCTCGACGAAATCGTGCTCAAGGCGATGGAGAGGTCGCCCGAGCTGCGCTATCAGACCGCGCATGAATTCGGGACCGTGGTCAATG
>JBOFET010000456.1:0-7070 GCA_051648225.1 Luteolibacter sp. | reverse complement strand
TGGAGGAGATCCCGGAACTCATCGACCTCTCCCGCGGCCATGGGACCTATCAGTTACCCGCGCTGGTGCCTGCGGAAATCACCGCCCTCATCCGTCATCCCGCACAAGCCGCCGGTCTCGCCTACGAGGAGGATCCGGTGAAAGGTCGCCTCGACGATGTCCTGCGGGACGCCGCCGTGCGAGATCCCCGCGCGCTTCCCTTGTTGGAATTCACCCTCGAGGAACTCTACGGCCGCCGCACCGAG
Source organism: Luteolibacter sp. (assembly GCA_051648225.1). GTDB lineage: Bacteria > Verrucomicrobiota > Verrucomicrobiia > Verrucomicrobiales > Akkermansiaceae > Luteolibacter. The sequence continues at coordinate 6,825 of JBOFET010000456.1, read as the reverse complement.
ACCGGCTTGATGACCCATGCGGCCTATCAGGAAATCGGCGGCATGGAGGGGGCGATTGCCCGCCGGGCCGAGGAGACGTTCAGCCATCTGGACGCCGCGGCGCAGGCAGCTTTCGACGCCACCATGCACGATCTAATCGGCCTCGACCGCGCCGAGGGCGATCCTGCGACACGGCGCTGGGCGGATCAGGAACGGACCGGTGCACGACCCGGTGCCAAGGCGCTGGTGGACGGATTTCTCGCTGCCCGCCTGCTAGTCGCAGACCTGCGGGGAACCGGCGCAGATGCCCGCCCTGCCGTCACCCTGGCACACGAAGCCCTTCTGACCTCTTGGCCGAGGCTCTGCGCTTGGCTCGAGGAAAACCGCAATTTGCTTCGGGCTCGTGCCCGAGTGACCGCCGCCGCCTCGCAATGGATGAAGGAAGGACGCACCGCTGATTTCCTTCTCGCAGGAGGCAAGCCACTCGATGAGGCGAACCTGGTGCTCAACGCGCTGCGTGATCGGTTGAGCGAGACGGAGATCGCCTTCGTCGAGGCCTCCTCCACTCAGGTGGCCGAGCGGAACCGGGAACTTGGAGACATGCGGGGACGTCTGGAACTGATGGACGTCGAAGCCGTGCGCCGACCGCTTGCCAACTTGTTCACCGTCGGCGGGCTTGGCGGAGCGATCGGTTCGTTTGTCGTTTGGTGGCTGGTCCGGCGCTTTCCCCAAGACCCGCCGTGGGTTCTCATGATGGGGATTTGGGTGTCATTCGTGCTCTTGTTGGGCGGCATGGCAGTCGTCACCCTGCGCAACACCAAGATGCCCAAAAGCCTCGTTTCCGGGCAGATGATTCTCACCTGGGGGATGATCGCCATCGCGTGCCTCGTGAACGGCCTCAACAACCAGCTTCTCGGGCTGCCACTCAACACGCTTGTGTGTTCTTCGGCGCTTTTTCTCGCCATCGGATTCGCCACCACAGCCGGAGTGATTCGGAAAAGACTGTTAGCGGCATCCATTTTCCTGACGGTGGGCAGTCTTGTCCTGGCCCGCTGGCCGGCGGACGCGATGCTGATCTTCGGAGTGCTGTGGGGCGTGGTGTTCACCGGCTTCGGCCTCTGGCTCCGGTCCGGCGGCGGCGATGGCACGCTCGGTGAAAAGCGACTTCCCGAGTGACCGTTAGAAACGGAAAACGCACTGCGCCACCCAGACCAACCCGGCGATGGCGATCCACACGGAGCCGACTTTCCGCACCTGAGGTGTCCATTTCCGCATCGGCCAGAGCAGGATGAATGCAGCGAGCAGCACGCTGATCTGGGCGAGTTCCACACCGACATTGAAGCCGAGCAACGGGCCGATGAGCTGCGAGTCCGGCACATCACTGAGCTTCTGCGCCAGCGTGCCGGCAAACCCAAGCCCGTGCAGCAGGCCGAAACCGAACACCAGAATCATCCGCTGTTTGCCGAGCTCGCGGGTGAACAGGTTTTCAATCCCCACCCAAGCGATGGTCACGGCGATGAGGGCCTGTAACGGCCTCTCAGGAACCTGCACGATTCCGAAAATCGCAAGCGCGAGAGTGATCGAGTGGGCGAGGGTAAACAGCAGAGACTGTGCGAGCAGCGGCCTCCATTTGGGGATGAGGAGAAACAGTCCGAGGATGAACAGCACATGATCCAGCCCCAGCGCGTGGCGGAACCCAAGCTGGAGCCAGCCCCCGGTCAACGGCTTCTCGACAGCAGCGGAAGCACCCGAGCCGGTTTGTTTCAAAAGCATCAGGCTGCCGCCCGGCAAGGTGCTGACGATGTCCGGCTCATCGCCCTGTTCGATGAGGATGATGAGTTCGGTTTCTTGTTCACCCGCCCAATGAATCCGCAACTCGCCTTCACCGGAGAGCGGATCCATCCGCAGACGGGTCGAAATCAAGGCGATGTCCCCCGCTTCCGGCGGCAGTTCGAACGGCTCTTCCGCGAAATCCGGGAAATCCACCCGCCAGACCACTTCCTTGCCTGCGAAGGTGAAGCGCAGGAGCTTCCGCAAGGTAGTTTCCGTTTCCCGGCGGATCCGGGCGAACTCCTCCGGCGAGGACTTCATCACCGCCTCGCGGCTGAGTGGCAAGCCGCCGGGGACATTGCGCGTCTCCGGCAGCATGTAGGCGATGTCCATTTCACCGAGCAGCCGCCACTCGTCCTCGAGCTTCAGAAACTCGAATTCCACCGAGGCGACCTGATGCCCCCGCACCGCCGGCAGGAATCCCAAAACGACCAGCAGGCAGGCAAAAAATCGGGCTCGGTTCATAGGGAGAAGATGGCGCGGCGACGGATAATCACCTACGACGACTTTGGCCACCACGAAGCGCCATTTCCAAGTTTTCCCAGGAATGCTTACCCATAAACAACAGCGAGGTAATCACTGCAGCCACCATGAACTGAAGGAGCCGAACTTTACCGACACACCCATGAGGTGGCCCCGCAAGACCTGGAACCGATAGAAAAACCTAAATTGCTGATCGCTGCCGGAACCTGCCTCGCCGCGTCCTTCGAACAGGCAGGCATTTTGTGCATCCGTGAGCAATAATCCCCTTCATTTCGAATCCGAATGTCGATACTTGAACAACAGCCACAGCAGGAGCAACGCCAGCAAAGCGCCTGCCGCAACGATCAGCGGCATCCGCGAGGGCTTTGCTTTCGGAAGAGGTTTTGAATCGCGACTTGCCTCTTTCGCTGCATTATAAGATCTCGTCAGCAAATCTAGCGGGGGATATGGCTTGAAATCTTCTTGCGGTAGCAGTGACTGTTCTATTTTAAAGCCCGGTTCGCTCTTGGCCATCGCCGTCTCCAAATCTGCTGCGAGCTTCAATCGCCCGGCTTTTGTGGAAAACAGTTTTTCATCAATGATGATGTCAGGAAGATACCGCCGGATCACGCCCACAAATGGCTCCACCGCGTTGACAGACACGGTGCCCCTCGACCCGTCATAAAGAGGGCCTTCATACCGCCAGAACCCGGAATCCATCCTAAGCATCACTAACACGATTCTGTTTTTATACCCGGAATGTGGTAGAGCGACAATTTCCCCTAAAAAGAAACTATCATCATAATATTCTCTGAAATACGGCATCACGATATCAACTCGCTCGTTTTCAAAAATCGAATTCAAAATCTTTTCTCGTATTCTAGGATACTCGATACTATTCAAATATAGGTCCCAGACCTTATCCGCCGGAAGAACCTTTAGTTGCTCGGGCTCTGGGATCGATAGGGCAAATATCTGAAGAGTCGAAAAAGCACCCAACATCGCAATTTGGAAGTAATGTTTCATAGATTAGGGCTTGGGGTGACCAGTTCCTGTGCCGTTTGCGCTGGATCTCATCTCAAGACCTTTTCGAATCAGCCTGGCGATACTTGAACAACAGCCAAATCAAAACGACTGCCAGCAAAGCTCCTACCACAACGATCTGCGGCATCCGTGAGGGCGTTACGTTCGGAAAAAGCTTCGAATCGCTGCCTGTCGGAGCCGACACGGGATCGGGTTTTGGCAACACACCTGCAGGGGGAGAAAGTTCGGAATTTTTCTCCGTTGGCGGTGCCTCTTCCATCACGTCGGGTTCGCTTTTGGCCATCGCTGCCTCTAAATCTACGGCGAGCTTCAATCGACCAGCCTTTGTAGAAAAAAGTTTTTCATCAATGGTAGTGTCAGGAAGATACTGCCGGATCACTCCCACAAAAGGTTCCACCGCGTTGACAGCTGATGCGCCTCTTGATCCGTCGTAAACTGGACCCTCATCCGGCCAAAAAACGGAGTCTTCTCTTAGCATCGACAGCACAATTTTATTTTTATATGCTGAATCAGCCAATTCGGAGATTGCTCGAAAAAAACCGGATCGGGTGTATGGTTCCTTGAAAAATGGTTTGGCGATGTCAATCCGCTCGTTCTCGAACATCAAACTCAAAATCTTCGCTTTAACTTTAGGATGCTCGACATTCTCAACGTATATCTCCCATACCTTATCTGCTGAAAGGTCGTTAATATTTTCAAACTCCGGTATAGGTTGGGCAAAGATCTGAAGAGTATAAAATGCACCCAACAGCGCAATTTGGAAGTAGTGTTTCATAGATTAGGGCTTGGGGTGGCCAGTTCCTGAGGAAGAGCGCGATACTGTGCTATCTTTCCATTGTGAAGTCTCACTGTCGTAAGTTGAATTTAGGTAATGATACCATTTGATATGATCCGAGATTCGAAACCAAAATTGACCAGAGTTTCGCTTTCCATCTGTCAACTCGACGCGGGCAAACTCATTAAAATTGTATTCCACTGCATAGGAGCGACCAGCTGCTCCCCAGCCATCCAGCACACGGAGGGATGGAGCATCGAAGGATGACAACTCACCGATTTGATGATTTAGCTTGGGATTATCTGTTCTCGCCGCGTAAGGATTTCGATCTTCATCGGTCAAAAACGAAGCAGATGGATCATCATTACCTTCGACATCGGGACTGGCCCCACCCATGGGGAAGGAAATCGGACGGTCAACACTGACAGGCTGATTCACAATCCATGCTGCGGCGACGTTTCCCTGTTCAAGGTCTGCCTTGGGAATAAGTCCAGAATTTCGAATCGTCAGTTGGTATTGACGCGAGAGATCCCATTTAAAGTTAGCACTGTCGGCCTCTCCCCATGCGGGTCTAATGGTATAAGTATTGCCATTGCCGGGAGGAGGCTTCCTGTTCGACCCCGCCAGGCTTGGGCGCTCCAGATTGCTTTGATCCAGAATTGATTCGGGTTTGATCTTGAATATGAAGCGCCAGCCGGTGGCAGCTTCGTCTGGCACTCCGTAGATGGATCCACCTAGAAAAGATTTAAATGAAGCCGAGCCTTGGGTCACGGTGACATCGGCCCACACAACCCATACGTGCATCTCAGCCGCGACCATCTCACCATCTGTTGCTTTGAGTTTTACGATTGTCGGCCCTCCGGCAAGATCGCGTTTGACGCGGCGCTTGAGTAGATCCCCAGGAACTTCCTCACCTCCATCCCATTCAAAGAGCTGGTTCTGATGATCTGGGGTGAGGTGTTCCTTGATGATACCCGTCGCTTCGAGTATTACGTAGTCCTGTGACAGCTCAGAGGTTTCTTGGGGAGTGACGAAATGTTGAATATCACTTTCTGTATTGACTGACCGGATCACATCTCCGATCACTCCCGCCATTCCTCTGACCGGCTTGATCGTAATTGGTATCGCCGACACGGCTTGCTGCAAATCAGGATCCGGGGTTTCCCCGTCCAAATCCTCCACACCCGGATCGACTTTGATCGTCTGGGACTCAGTCGATCCCGCAGGGATCACAAATATCATTGGATCCTGGAATTCGGCGGGCCTATTCGCCTCATAGAAGTCGAGGACTTTCATGATTTTGATTTTCCGTGATTCCGTGCTGGAGGCTGTCGCATTGATCGTGATGCTTACTTTCGTCATCGACCCGAAAGCGCCTGATTCGATCGTATGGATGTGGGCCACAGGAGCCGTTAGCTCAGAATCGGGATATCTTAGAAACAGGCGGTCGATCGAAACCTTTCTGGTATCCGAGCTTTCTGATCGATAGTGCCCGCCTTGATCCGAAAACATGTAGATAGAGATACTCTCAAGGACTGCTACGTAGTCATCCATTTGAAATGGCGTGGAATCCGTTGCATTCGGTATCCCGTCGCCATCAGGGTCTCCGTTGGCCCCATGGTCGCTATCCAAGGAGCCGTCATCATTTGGATCGAGACCTTCGGCAGCTTCCCAGCCGTCTGGTAGTCCATCCCCATCACTATCGAAATGATTCGGGTCAGTTTCAAGCAGGTGCTCTTCGTAATCTGTAAGATGGTCACCATCGTTGTCGAAGTCCGTTATTGCGATTTTTAGAAACAGGCGGGGAGAAGATGCAGTCTCGCTTTGATCTAACGAGACACCAGTCCCGATTTCCCCGCCGGTTCCGGGTTCAGGATCTCCGATGGGAATCCAGCTTCCGGCGGTGAGATCGACGGAGGAGAGGAGGGTGTATTGTTTTCCGACGAGGGTTGGCCAAGTGATGGTGACGGCTTCAGGAGTGACGATTTCGAGATTGCCGTTTGCGTCGGTGGTATAGACGGCCGGAATATGAGTGATCGAGGGGTGGACGTAGCCAGTGGGTGGATTCGCATCGAAGGGATCGGTGCCGGCGGCGGCTTCCTGCGCGTTGGTCCAGCCGTCGCCGTCGGGGTCTGCTAGAGAATCGAAGGTGATAGGGAAATGATTGCCGGAGTTATACTGTTTTTCCCAAAGGTCGCTTAGGCCGTTGTCGTTCGTATCGACGATGGCGTGAGCAGTCGAAGAGGCCAGAAGCAAGAGGCCAGAGGCCAGAATGAGCGCGGAGCGGGATGTTCCGGCAAGAGACCGGAGTAGGATGCTCCAGCTACGGTCGCGAACTGAGTTCATCGTGCGCCCTCCTTGGATGCGGTGATGGATTTGGGATCAATGCGCCAGTAGTTGAGGGTGATGTCTTTGGGCTGGGGCGGGTTTGCCTTCAGATAGGCTTCGCGTTCGAGGCGGGCGCGTTCACGGCCTTCGAAGGCGGATTTGAGGCGGGCGTATTCGTTGTTGTAAAGGTCGTGGAGGGCTTGGATGGGGGCGAGGTCTTCGGCGGTGAGTGACGTGTCGTTGATTTCAAAACTGGCTTTGCCTTCTGGAAATGGCGGGGGAGCGGTTGCGCCGTAGGCTTGCAATCGCGCTGGGTTGATTTCGTCCATGCTTTCGACATCCGCGTAACCCCAACCCATGAGCATGTTGTGTTGGGTGCCGGTCGAATCTGCGAAGGAATGAATCCC
>JBOFET010000455.1:0-27598 GCA_051648225.1 Luteolibacter sp. | reverse complement strand
GATTTCTCCCAACGGGGAAAAGGTGATGCAGCCCGCGCCCGACCGCATCGAGATTCACAAACCACAGGGTATAGTCGTGATCGAAGCCAACGTGCCGCTGCGAATCCAGAAGACCGCGCGGTCCCGCATTTTCAATCTGGTGCCTGGATTCGAGGCCGTCCCGATCATCGCGGAAATCCCACCCGGCGACCGGCTTGAATGCCGCATCCGGGTGATTCCGCTGTGACTCTTGTTTTTCCTGTCCATATGTCTGGCAACCCACACTCTTCAGATCCTAACCTTTAAAAAATGAGAAAGCTAAAAACACCCATCGTCGCCGTCACCTCCCTGCTGCTTGCGCTGCACGGCACATCGCACGCCGCAGACCTCAAGCTTGCCACCATCCTGTCCGACCACATGGTCTTGCAGCGGGATAAACCGTTGCCCGTCTGGGGCTGGGCGGATGCGGGAGAGAGCATCACCGTCGAATTTGCAGGACAAAAAAAGAGCGCCGTCGCCGATGCCAAAGGCAAATGGCAGGTGAAACTCGATCCGCTGAAGGCCAGTGCGGAATCGCGTTCGCTAGTGGTCCAGTCCGGCAAACCGGATCGCAAACTCGAAGTCGTGGATGTGCTTGTCGGCGAGGTCTGGCTTGGCTCCGGCCAGTCGAACATGGCGATGCGCGTTTCAGGCGCGCGGAATAACAAAGACGAACAAGCCGCTGCGAATTTCACCCTCATCCGCGGGTTCAATGAAGCCTCGAAGCCATCCGCGAAAGTGCAAGCGGACAGCAGTGGCAAGTGGGCGGTTTGCTCGCCGGATACCGTCGGCACTTTTTCCGCCGTGATGTATTTCTTTGGCCGTGAACTGTACCGCGAACTCAATGTGCCGATCGGCCTGATCCATTCTTCGGTCGGCGGCACGGCGATCGAGGCATGGATGGCAGCCGACATTCAGCCAGCGGAGAGCAAGAAAGCCGCGTCCGTCGATGCCACGCCCCGCGAGCCCCGACCTGAGGGGGAGAGCGCCGCGCCATCCAAGCAGAAGATTCCCCTCGGCGGGCTTTTCAACGCTAAAATCGCGCCGCTGATTCCCTACGCGCTGCGCGGCGTGCTTTGGTATCAGGGCGAGGCCAACACTCATCCCGGGAAAGGTTCGCTCTATCAGCAGCAGCTCTCGCTGCTCGTCACGGACTGGCGCAAGCGCTGGGGTGAAGAGCTACCCTTCGCCTGGGTGCAGTTGCCGAATTTCAACCGCCCTGGCGAAGGCTGGTCACTCGTGCGCGAGGCGATGCTCAAGTCCCTGAGCCTGCCCAAGACCGGCATGGCGATCGCGGTGGATCTTGGCAACGCCAAAAACATTCATCCGAAGAACAAACAGGAAGTCGGCCGCCGTCTCGCGCTCTGGGCTCTCGGCACGGTTTATGGGGTGAAAGTTCCGGCCACATCCGGTCCGCTTCCCGCCGGGCGTGAGATCAATAGCGACAGCATTGCCATCACCTTCAAGCACGCCGACGGCGGACTGGTCGCCAAGGACGGCGCACTCACAGGCTTCGTCATCGCCGGCCAGGACAAGCAGTGGAAACCCGCCCAAGCCACGATCCGCGGCGACAAGGTCCTCGTCACCAGCCCCGAGGTGGCCAAGCCGGTGGCAGTGCGCTACGCGTGGGCGTCGGTCGCGGTTTGCAATCTTTTCAACGGCGCTGGCTTGCCCGCTTCGCCCTTCCGAACGGATACCTGGCCTGTAAAGGAAGTGGCGGGTGAGGAGTCCCACTCGCCCGAAACACCGGAGCAGTGAGGATGCGGCGACAAGGTTTCTAGGTCGGGTTTTTCAACACGATCCGGTGCCGCGCCTTGCCCGCCCGGAGGTGGTCGAGCGCGGCGTTCACGTCCTTCATGGCGAAGGTCTCGGTGACTGGCACGATCTGGTGGCGAGCGCAGAAATCCAACATTTTCGCCACCGTGGCCGGCGAGCCGAGCGGAGACCCGGATATCGATTTCCGCCCTCCAATCAGCGAGAAGGCGGCAACGGGCACAGGCTCTAACACAGCGCCGACGAAGTGCAGTCGCCCGTCCGGGGCGAGAGCGGCGATGAAGAGATCCCAGTCAAGTGTGACATTCGCAGTGACGAGGATGAAGTCGAAGGTGCCGGCGAGTTTCTTCAGCGCGTCCTTGTCGCGGGTGCCGACGACGTGGTGGGCACCGAGTTTCCGCGCTTCGTCGGCTTTCGACTCGCTGGAGCTGAAGGCGGTGACCTCGCAGCCCCACTTGTTGAGAAATTGCAGCGCCAGATGGCCCAGCCCGCCGATGCCGATCACGCCCACCCGGTCGGTCGGCTTCACGCCGAAATCGACGATCGGCCCGAAAACCGTGATCCCGCCGCAGAACAGCGGACCCGCGCTGGCAGGATCGAGGGCGGCGGGCAGTTTGATCGCCCATTCCCAATCCGCGCGCACCCGGTCGGCGAATCCGCCATGGCGGCCGACGATGATGCCCTCCGCGCTGGCGCAGAGCTGGTGTCTGCCGGATAGACAGGGTTGGCAGGAAAGGCAGCTGCCGGAAAACCAGCCGAGCCCGACCCGGTCCCCGACGGCGAGGCTCTTCGCCTGATCGCCGACTTTTTCGACGATGCCAATGACTTCATGCCCGGGGACGAGCGGATAGGTTGCGTTCCCCCAGTCGTTGTCGAGCATCGAGAGATCCGAGTGGCAGATGCCGCAGGATTCGATTTTCACCTGCACTTGCTCCGGGCGCATCTCGCCGGGGTTGAATTCGAGTTCTGTGAGGGCGGCTCCGGATGTTGTGGCGGCCCAGCCGTGGAAATTTTCAGTCATCCGGGAAAATGGCGAGATTTCCGGATGGCTCAACCTCGAAACGGCTCCCGACCGGGAAAATTGTTTCGGCATGACATCTGCTCATGGGAAACCGACCATGGCGCAGCTCTCATTCATCCGCTGAAAATGCATCTGATTCAACGTCTGCTCGCCGAGTCCTCGACCCTACCACCCGAAAGGCAGGTGACCTTGTCCGCCGAACGCCGCCAGTTTCTCAAACGCCGCTGGCGTGGAATCGCGGCGGATGGCACTGAATTCGGCTTCGATCTGGAGGCCCGTCTGAACGACGGCGGGGTCATTTTCCACCAGAAAGGAAACGACTATATCGTCCGGCAACTCCCGGAAGTGGTCTATGAAATCCCGCTGGAAACTCCGGCCCAAGCCGCGCTGGTCGCTTGGAAAGTCGGCAATCTCCATCTCCCGGCGCAGATCCTGGACGGCGCGATCCGTATCCTTCACGACGAAGCGATGACGCAACTCCTTGAGCGTGAGTCCTGGTCCCACTCGGAGCCTGAGGTTCTATTCACCCCGATGAAAGCGATGGCCCATGCCCCCTGATCCCTGGCTCTGGCTGTTTCAAGCCAACGACACCGCCTATCCGTCCGGGGCCTACGCGCACTCGTTCGGGCTGGAGGAACTCGTCGAAACGGGCGTCGTCCAAAAACCGACGGATTTGGAAAACTTCCTGAACTCCCAGATCCTGCCCGCGCTGCTGACCTTCGAAATCCCGTTTTTCGTCCGCGCCCACGCCGCGGCGGTGGCGGGGGATTTGTCCGAACTTCTGAAGCTGGACACGGAGCTCGACGCCTGGCGGATCCCGGCGGAACTGCGCGACGCGTCCCGCCGCATCGGGTCACAGCGGCTCGATCTTCTCGCGCAACTTGATCCGGCCGAACTCGTGTCGCGCTATCGAGAACTTTCGCCGCGCAGCCATCATCTGGTGGTCGCCGCGCTGGAGCTTTCCGGCGTGCCGGTGGGCCAGGCTGCGCGGGCGTTTGCCTTTCAGACCATCGCCAGCTTCACCTCCGCATCGATGAAGTTGATGCGCATCGGCCAGACGTCCTGCCAGCAAATTCTGCGCCGCACGCTCGTCGCGCTTGGTGAAAAAATCGACGCTTCCCTTTCCCGGCCAGTGGACGGCTGGTTCAATCCTCTCCTCGAAATCGCCTCACTCCGCCATGCCCGCGCCCACTCCCGACTCTTCATTTCCTAACGCAAGCCCGCGTCCCTTCCGCCTCGGTGTCGGCGGTCCGGTCGGCTCCGGAAAAACGATGTGCGTCCTCCGCCTGAGCCAGTGGCTGAAGGACGAGATCTCGCTCGCCGTCATCACCAACGACATTTACACCCGCGAGGACGCCGAGTTTCTGCTGCGCGAAGGCGTGCTGCCGGCAGACAGGGTTGTCGGTGTGGAAACCGGAGGCTGCCCGCACACCGCGATCCGCGATGACACGAGCATGAACATGGCAGCGGTGATCGATTTGGAAAACCGTCATCCAGACTTGAAACTCATCCTCATTGAGAGCGGCGGTGACAATCTATCAGCGACGTTTTCCCCTGAGTTGGTGGATGCCTATATCTATGTCATCGATGTCGCGGAAGGGGATAAGATTCCCCGCAAGGGCGGGCCGGCGATCCGGACGAGTGATCTGTTATTGATCAATAAGACGGAACTGGCACCCTACGTCGGAGCAGACCTTGAGGTGATGGCGCGGGATGCAAAAATCCAGCGGGGTGCTAGGCCGTTTCTGTTTGCGGATTTGAAGTCGGAGAAAGGGAAGGATGATCTGATTAAGTGGCTTAAGCATGAATATTTGTTTGTCTGACGGACCGCGAAATTTATTTCGCCCGAATCACCACATCATCCCACATGGCACATAAAGGAATCCACAGGCGCGGCTATCTTCCCCATTGGGACTTCGCGGATTCCGTTCAAGGAATAACGTTCCGCCTGGCGGACTCAGTACCCGCAGAGGTGATCGCGGAATGGCGTGTTGAACTCCAATCGCTGCTTCAAAGCCCTGATCCGGAGATTTCCAACACCGCTCAAGCTGACTTGCACAAGAAGATTGCGAAGTATGAAGATGCCGGTTGTGGAAGCTGTGACCTGGCAGACGCGGAGTGTGCCGGCATTGTCCAAGAAGCTTTGAAAACAGGTCACGGAGCATCCTATAAACTCATCGAATGGTGCATCATGCCGAATCATGTGCATGCTTTGATTCGTTTGCGAGGATCCACAACTTTGGGCGAAATCGTAAAACGCTGGAAAGGTGGAACAGCCGTCCTCATCAATCGGCATTTAGGCTGCTGCGGTTCGCTTTGGATGAGAGACTATCATGACCGTTTCATCCGCGATCTGGATCATTTCCACAATTCCAAGGCATATATCAGGAATAATCCGGTAAAGGCGGGACTTTGTGTAACGCCAGAAGAGTGGGTATTTTCAAGTGCGGGTTGCGCATGGGACCCTGGGTTGACTCCATCATCACTTCATAAACGGGCGAAATAAATTTCGCGGTCCATGATATGAATGTCTCCTCCACCACCCTCAGCGGCCACCTGCACCTCCGCTGCGAGAACCGTGCGGATGGCGTGCCCTATGTCTCGGAGCAGAGTTTCCGCGCACCGGTGCATCTCAGCAAGTCCCACGTCGATCACGGGCACCTCGTCCAGAGCATCGTCAATCCCACCGCCGGATTCTTCGACGGCGATCTGTTGGATTCTAACGTCCATGTCGCTCCGGGTGCGAAGCTGGTGCTCAGCACGCCTTCCGCCGCGCGGGTCTATCGGACGCGGTCCGGCGCGGCGGCGGTGAGCTGCCAGAAATTTACTGTGGAGGAAAACGCCTCGCTGGAATGGATTCCCGAGCCGTTCATCCCCCATGCCGGAGCACGGTATGTCCAGCGCACGAAAATTGATCTGCACCCCACGGCCAGCCTGTTGTTTTTCGACTGGATCGCGCCCGGACGAGTGGCGATGGGTGAAATTTTTGCTTATCGGCATCTCCGCTGGGAGTTGGATCTGACGCTCGGAGGAAAACTCGTCGCCCGCGAGCGCTACGACCTCAATCCGGAGGACGGCAGCCTAGTGGCGCTGAAAGCAAAATTCCCCGCCGCGCATTATCTCTCGGTTTATGCCGCTGGGGCGATGGCGGAAAACTGGCCCGCCGAAGTGCTGGACGCGCTTTCCGACAAGGACACCTATCTCGGTCACGGCCCGCTCACCGGCGGTGTCCATGTGATCCGGGCACTTTGCCGGGACAGTCTGGCTGCCCGCCGCTTGCTGGAAACGCTGCGGTTGGAACTCTACTCCGCCGCCGGCCGGAAGCCGCCCTCCTTGGGGCGGATTTTTTTCTGAACCCGGGAAATTAAAATCAAAAGGCGCGGACCCTTTTCAGGATCCGCGCCTTATACATGTCACCTCGCGGGGGATAGCAACTATCCGTGCAGACCGGTTTCCCCCCGGAACCCTGCCTGCATGAGCGCTTCGCGAGGTTGAAAGGAATCTGATTTATTATTACGGGTATGTAAACAATAAATTTTTATGAAATTAAAATCCATCTCCTGATTTTATTGAAAAATAGTGTTTTAGAGCCTCGATCGACCCATGGGCGTACGAAGCTTGGGCGATCAAACCGCCGGTTTTGCGGACCTTCTCCTTGACCGCCACTACTGAATTGGCTGGGCATGCGGTCATCCCGGCATGGGCGGGATCGAGCATTTCCAAATCGTTATGACTGTCACCGATGGCGAAGCAGCGGGCGGCGGGCAGGCCATAGCGGCTGGCGACTTGGCTCAGGCTGCTGCCTTTTTGAAAATCCCGGTGGCCGAAGCGCAGGTAAATCGAATTTCGCTGCCAGGAAAGATGGGGCTCCGCAGCGGTGAGCGGCTCGATGCGGTCGATGATCCACTCCATTTCCTCCTCAGTCTGGGAAATGACTCCGGCAGGCTCACCGTCCATGACCATCCACTGCGCGCCGGTGTGGGTTTCGATCTCGTGGCGGATGTGGAGCAGCAGCTTGCGGAGGTGCTTGAAGAGTGCGTGGATTTCCGCTTCGCAGCGGTTGTTCCACTCGGCGTGGGGAACCCAGCAGCCGTTTTCGTCGGGGAAATAAATTTCGCGTTCGCGGGCGACCACCCAGTCCGGGATGAACGGGAAGCGGCTCTCAACGAATCCCTCGATCGAATGAAGCAGGGAGCGGCCGGTGTTCACTCCCCAGATGACGCCCTGTTCCTCGCGCAGCTTGCGAATGACCTCGAAGAACTCGATCGGCACCGGCGGATCGCTCGCGGAATGGTGAAGCGTGCCGTCGAAATCGAAGGAAAGGATCGCAGTGGGCGTGGGTGGCGGCGGGAGGGTGGTCATGAATCGTTAGATCAACAGGGCGATTTGCTCGCCCGGGCCGTGCACTCCCTCAATGAGGATGCCCTCGACATCGGCGGTCTTGGACGGGCCAGTGCACCAGATGATGTTCGGGCTGTCTCCGAAGGCTGCGATGGCGTCGGGAATCGTGCGGAGCACTTCCGAGCGCTCCAGCACGGCGACGTGGACCCACGGTGAAAGCGCGGCAAGGCGGCTGGACGTGCGGTCGTCGTCGATGATGACAGTGCCGGATTCCGCGATGGCTCCGGTGGCACGGGTGATGCCGAACTGATAGTCATCGTAGCGGTCGCGAAAATATTCCGTCTCCACAGTGAGTCCGGCGGCCACGAGCTGGCTGCCGATGCGGTCGTAGAGCGCGGGATCGCAGTAGCCGTGGAGTTGCTGGGTTTCCTTGAGGAAATCGACGAGCTGCTCGACGGAGGTCATCGGCTTGCCGTTCACGTATTTGAAATTGCGGGAAAAGATTTCCCACAGTTCGTCGCCCTCCAGCTTCGGCAGCGAGTGGACGAGCGACATGTCGTAGTCCGGGTAGGCGGCTTTGGTTTTCAAAGCGGCGTTGGCGGTCTCGATTTTGGCAAAGATATCGGCGCGGGACATGAGTGAATCAGTGAGCGGTGGCAAGGGCCTGGTCGAGGTCGGCGAGGATATCGGAGATGTGCTCGATGCCGACGGAAAGCCGGATGAGTTCCGGCGGAATGCCAGCGGCTAACAATTGCTCTTCGCTGAGTTGCGAGTGGGTGGTCGTCGCCGGGTGGATCGCGAGCGACTTGGCGTCCCCGACGTTGGCGAGGTGCTTGAAGAGCTTGAGGGAATCAATGAATTTCGTGCCGGCAGCAGCACCGCCCTTGATACCGAAGACGACCATCGAGCCGCCTTTGCCGCGAAGGTATTTGTCATTGAGCGCGGACTGGCTGTCACCGGGCAGACCAGGAAACCGAACCCACTCGACGGCGGGATGGATTTGCAAGTGCTTGGCCACGGCGAGCGAGTTTTCACAATGACGCTCCATCCGCAGCGGCAGGGTTTCGATGCCTTGCAGCGATTGCCAGGCGTTATCGGGTGATAGACACGCACCGAGATTGCGCAGCGGGCCGGTGCGCATTTTCAGAATATAAGCAAGCGGAGCTAACGGTGCTGGCAGATCGTGACCCCAGCGGAGGCCGTGATAGGAAGCATCCGCTTCGTCGAAAAGCGGGTGCTTGCCACCGGCCCAATTGAAGGTGCCGGAGTCGATGACGATGCCGCCGATGCTGGTGCCGTGGCCGCCGAGCCACTTGGTGAGCGAGTGGACGACGATGTCCGCGCCGTGCGCGATGGGCTTCGTGAGATAGGGCGTGGAGAACGTAGAATCCACGATGAGCGGCAGGCCGTGGGCGTGGGCGATTTTCGAAATTGCCTCAATGTCGGAGATCTCTAACGACGGATTTGACACGGACTCACAGAACAACGCACGGGTCTTGCCATCGATGGCGGCGGCGAAATTTTCCGGGTGGTTCGAGTCCACGAAACGAACCTCGATGCCGAGCGCAGGCAGGATGTTTTTGAACTGCGTGTAAGTGCCGCCGTAGAGATTTTGCGCGGAGACGATGTTGTCGCCGGCTTGGGCGAGATTGATGATCGAGTAGAAAATCGCCGAGGTCCCAGAAGCAATGGCAAGTCCGGCGGCACCGCCCTCGAGGGCTGCCACGCGCTGTTCGAGCACATCGTGCGTGGGGTTCATCAAGCGGGTGTAGATGTTCCCGAGTTCGCGCAGTGCGAAGAGATTGGCGGCGTGTTCCGTGCTTTTGAAAACGTAGGACGCGGTGCGATAGACTGGAACCGCACAGGCCTGCGTGGTGGGGTCCGAGGAATAACCGGCGTGAAGGCAAAGGGTTTCGAACTTCATGTTTTTAAGGGGTAAGCACTCGGATTAAAAGGAAGTGGACATTCAAGATCAAGGTCGAAGCCTTGGAAGAGGCGTGACTCGATTCTCTTGGGCTGTTAGCGCGCAAATCCATTGCTCAAGGCCTATCGATCTCGCTGATCTCGGCCTCTATCTCGGCGATTTCTTTGAGCTTCAGTTCAATTTGTCTCTCAAGTCCTTTTGCACGCGGGCTGATCCCTTTCGTCGTACTCTGGAGCAATCCGGGCAGTTCGCGTTCAAGCAACTCGATTTCCTTTCTAAGGCGCTCGATCTGTTTCCGGCGATTTAAAATGTTAGGGCTGACTTCGATGTTTTGATGGGTCGAAAACGAATCATCATTCGAAGGCATTTTCCGCACAAGCTCCTGATCCGATGGTGAAAGCTCATCAATCTTCCACCGGAAAGGTTTGTTGTCGCTCAATCGAATGAAGCGGATTTCCTCGGAGTTATGACCAATGACCTTCACTTCGAGGGATCTTCCGAGCTTGTCCGTGAGCGTGGTGATATCCGCTAGACTTGGAGGTGCTTGGAGTTCTTCGCCGGGATCGCTGGGAGGAGCGCTTTTCGGCTTGGAAGTCTGCAATTCGTCACAAGATGCCAGCAGCAACATCAGGGGGAATACAGGATAGAAAATTCCTACTTTCATGATTCGTGGTGTTCAGAGGGATTAGTTTCTCTTGTGTGCTTTGAACCACTTGCGGAAGTCGCCGCCGTGGGAATCTGGCAGGGTGCGCTGGCCTAACCAATCTTGCAGCGGCTTGATGGGCGCGACCTGGATGGGCAGGTGGTTCATCGCCTTGGACATGGTCATCGCAGTGCGCCAAAGCGCTGGCGAGGTCGCGAGCGCGGCGAAAGGTGACATCGGAATGGCGGCCGGTGAATGAATGTGCTCCTGGTGCGCCTTGTCGCGCAGGCGGAGCAGCAAATCCGGGATCGGGATGTCCACCGGGCAGACTTCATTGCAGGCGCCGCAGAGCGAGGAGGCTTTCGGCAGATCGGCAAGCTCGGGGAAACGGCTGCCGAAGAGGATGGGTGATAGAACCGCGCCGACGGGGCCGCCGTAGGTGGACCGATAGGCGTGGCCTGAGGCCTGCCGATAGACCGGGCAGACGTTCTGGCAGGCACCGCAGCGGATGCAGCGGAGGATTTCCTTGCAGTTCGAGGCGAGCACGTCGGTGCGGCCGTTATCCATGAAGACGACGTGCATGTGCTCGGGGCCATCCGGTTGGTTGGCGGACTTCGGCCCGTTGATGAACTCGGTGTAAACGGTGAGCTGCTGACCGGTGGCAGAGCGGCCTAGCAGATTGAGGAAGACGGCAAGGTCCTTTTCCTGCGGGATGATTTTCTCGATGCCGATGAGCGCAATGTGCACGCCGACGGGTGCCATGCCGAAGCGGGAGTTCCCCTCGTTGGTGACGAGCGCGATGCGTCCGGTATCGGCGCAGACGAAATTGCCGCCGGTGATGCCGGCCTGCGCCTGCATGTATTTCTCCCGCAGATAGACGCGGGCGCGGCGGGTGATCGTCTCAGGATCATCGTTGTAATCGGCGGCAATGCCTTCGCGCTGGAAGGTCTTGGCGATTTCCCGGCGGTTCTTGTGGATGATCGGCTTGACGATGTGCGACGGCTCGTCGTCGTCGAGCTGGATGATGAATTCACCGAGGTCGGACTCCAGACACTCGACGCCGTTTTCTATCAAAAACGGATTGAGATGGATTTCCTCGGCCGCCATCGACTTAGACTTGGTGAGCTGGGTGACGCCGTGGCCCCGGAGGATGGATAGAATCGCCTGGCGCGCGTCCTCGTCGGTCGAGGCGAAGTGCACCTTCACGCCACGGGAAACGAGCGCCTGCTCTGCCTTGGCGAGGTAGTCGCCGAGGTGGTGGAGCGTGTGGTCCTTGATGGAAGCGGCGAGCTTGCGGATCGCGTCCGGATCCGGGTAGTCCTTGTGGAGGACCTGATAGCGCTTGTTCGTCCCAGCCGCGGATCCGGTGATGACGGATTGCTGTTTCTCGTCGGAAATGTTCCGGGCGTAGTCGTCGATGAGTTGGGTGCCGATCATGGGAGTGTGGACGCTCAGGATTTGATGGGAAGCTGGCGGAGGCTGGCTTGAGAGAGATTGGCGGTCAGGACGCAGCCTGCGGTGAGCGCCTCGGCGAACTGGTTCCAGAGTTGTAAAACAAACTCACACAAGGCTCTGCCTTTGAGGCCCTCTTCACGAATCCGGATGACCGATGGTTTTGAAGCACCGGACATCGCGAGGAGTGCGTGAAAATCGGCATCCAGCGTCACGACGATCCGGTCTTGTTCTTCTGCGGTTTTCAAGATCAGAGGATCGCTGGCACTCGCCATGCCGATTTCGCCGACATGCAAGGCATCCATGCTTCGCTCCCGAAGCAAGAACGCCGCACTGCGGGGAAGGCCTTGATCAAGCAACCAGCGCATCACCGGGTAGGGAAATAATTTGATCCGGCAGGTGGAGTGCCGCGTAGTGAAGAGCCTGTTTGACGTCCTCATCCTCGAGTTCGGGGAACTCCTTTCTTCTCTCTGCCGCGTCGGGGTAGAGCGCGGCGATTTCGATGACACGTCTCACGGTCAGGCGCAGATCTCGAATACAAGGCTGACCGCTCAGTTGCTTCGGGTCGGAGGTAATGCGGTCGAGAGAAATCATGGGGGTAGAGTAAGCCGTGGGAAGCTCCCGCGAAAGCAGGATTTATGCGGTTTTCAGGGTGTCGCGGAGGACTTGGATGGCGTGCAGGTGTTTGACGGGGCGGCCCTGGGTCTGGGCGAGGCCGCTGAGATGCATGAGGCAGGACATGTCGATGCCGACGAGCAGGTCCGGCTGAATTTCGAGAATACGGTCAAGCTTGAGATTTCCCATCTGCCCGGAAATGTGCGGGAACGTGACGGAAAATGTGCCGCCGAAGCCACAGCATTGCTCGGCCTCGCCGAAGGGGACGACCTCCGCGTTTCCGATGGAGGCCAGCAAGGTACGGACCGCCTCGCCAGTGCCGGTGCCGCGGGCGTGGCAGGAGCGGTGAAAGGCCAGGCGGGTGGGCTTTTCAAATTTCCCGGCCCACGTTTTCACCCCGAGGCCGTTGTAAATGAAGTCCATGACCTCCCAGGTGCGTTTGGCGAGGGAGTCGATGGCGGGGTCCGGGCTCTCCTCGAACTGGAGCAGGTTTCCATGAAAATTCATGGCCGCGCAGGAGCCGGACGGGACGATGACAGGAAGATCGCCGGAAAAGACGTTGGCGGTGTGGCGGGCCACCTTGCGCGAGGCGACCCAATCCCCGGAATTGAACGCTGGCTGGCCGCAGCAAGTTTGGTTTTCGGGAAACTCGACCGCGATGCCGAGGTGCTCGAGCACCTCGACGGTGGCCTTGGCGGTATCGTCATAAAAGGCGTCACAAAGGCAGGTACCCATGAGGAGCACTCGTTGGTTGAGGGGGCGGGCGATCGGATGAGCCATGAGCAGGTTGTTTGCCGGAGACTAGGGCTTGGGGCCAACGCCGCAACCCGGAAAACCGTGAATTTAGGGTGATTTCCGCGTTGGGCGGCGGCGAGTTTGGAGATCCATGAATTCACGGTTGAGAGCAAAAACCACCGATGGTTGCCCCTGCGAGTCGGGAGTTTGAGGCTTGGTCTGAGGTTTCCCCCGGATCACTCATCGGTGGCGTTTTATCCCGCTATCTGGAAAAACCAAGCTTGCGATCAGGCCTGGCTCTCTCGCATGTGTCGCGCAAATGCTTGATGATCCTCTCGGCATGCTCAGGGAAGAGGCTATCGCCAAGTGCTACCATCTCGCCCGTCACCCAAAGCAGAAGAAGCCCATGTGAGGGATCAAAATCATCCACACGAAAAGGACCGATATCAGAAGATCTTGCTCCGAGCAGTTCGACTCATGGGTGCCTTTTGGGCTCGGCTTGTTTCGATTGTCGCTCAAAGCCGTTATCGTGAAAGAAATCGAGGTAGGCCGCTGGATCAAGATCGCTCTCACGCAGCAAGGAGAACAGTTCAACACCATCACCCTCAAGATAACTGAACATCCAAAATGCCTGAGACAGTTTGATGAAGGTGAATCCATTCAGCTCCGCATAACGCAGGGCTTCTCGCTCTGCCGCTTCGATGGCGTCGTCAATGCTATCTGCCTGCCACAGTGTAATCCGCTCTTCATAGAGGTGCGCAAGGGTCTTAGACTTTGCAGAAGACCATTCGAAGTGACATTTGACGGAGTAGGTCTGCATCATCTTTTCTGCAACGTCTATTCCTCCTACGCGTGACCGTGGACGAGACTTCGATTGCGATTTAAAGTTGTAGCGGTGATGGCGGCTGTCACTAACAATCACCGCCCGCACGACGTCTCCTTTCCGGTGAATCAAACCTCAAAATAACTGATCGCCGTAGATTTCATCGTTTCTAACTTCGAACGATCCGGCGCGGCACCTCTGGCTTGGTCCGGCTTGCCGCCGCCTTTGCCGCCGGCGAGGGCGGCGAGGTCGCGGAGCAGGTCGCCGGCTTTGAGACCTTTCGCCAATGCATCCGGGCCGCAGTGGGTGGCGAGGTGGAGTTTTTCGCCGTCGTCCACGATGAGCAGGGCGGGTCCGGAGAATTGCTTTTTCTTGAGGCCGTTCTGGAGTTCTTGGAGCAAGGAGGCGTCAGACGCGAAGGAGACGATGATGGGTTTTCCGAGGGAAATGAGCTCGGCGAGGGATTCGTCAGCGAGGGCAGCGGACTGGGCGGATTGGAATTTTTTGATGCGCTTCTCGGCTTCGATGGCGGCTTGCTGGGTTTCTTCAAGCGTGCGGGCACCGTGGGCGAAGGTGGCATTGATTTCGCCGATGTCGGCCCGCTCGACGAGCATGGCAGGCATGATGTGGGGAAAGTCGTTCACGGTGATGGGTTCCTCACCCAGGGCCGTTAGCTTGTCGTTGGCAGCCTTGAGTTTGGTGCGGGCGGCTTTGAGTTCTTGATCCCATTTCTCCACGTTCTCGCGCAGGTGGTTCCACGCGGCTTCTCCGCAAACGGCTTCGATGCGGCGGACACCGGAGGCGATGGCACCCTCGGATTTGATTTTGAAAAGCCCGATCTCGCTGGTGTTCCGGACGTGGGTGCCGCCGCAGAGTTCCATGGAGTAGCCGTCGAGGGCGTTGCGCTTGCCGCCGATCTCGACGACGCGGACGATCTCGCCGTATTTGTCGCCGAAGAACTGCATGATGTCGGCGCGGCCTTTGATGTCGGCGTGTTTCACCTCGGTCCAGGAAACGGACATGTCCTGCTTGATGGCACCGTTGACCATTTCTTCCATCGCCGCGAGCTGCTCGGGAGTGAGCGGCGCGCTGTTGAAGTCGAAACGGAGGCGGTGCTCGTCCACGGAGGAGCCTTGTTGGGAGGCGTCTTTGGAAACGGCTTCGTGAAGCGCCCAGTGGAGGAGGTGAGTGGCGGTGTGGTGGGCTTCGATGGGGCGGCGGCGGGTGGGGTCGATGCGCAGGGTGACCTTGTCGCCGACTTTGATTTCCGATTGATGATTGTTGATTTCTGATTTTTGAATGATCAGGGCGCGGGCTTTGCCAATCTGTTGGACACCAACGACAGGAAGGCTGGGACTGGAAGTCCCAGCCACTTGAAGAATGCCGGTGTCGCCGGATTGGCCACCCATCTCGGCGTAGAATACGGTCTTGTCGGTGATGATGAAGAGCGCGTCTTCCTGCGGGTGGATTTCGAGGATGGTGGCCTCGGTTTCGTCGGCGTCGAAGCCGAGGAACTCGGTGATGGCTTCGGTGGAGATGTCGAGGGCGCGGACGATGTTGGATTTTTGTGCGGAGCGGGAGCGTTCTTGTTGTTGCTCCATGAGTTCCTCGAAGCGGTTCTGATCCACCTTGAATCCACGCTCGGCGCATAGAAGCGCAGTTAAATCGACTGGAAAACCAAAGGTGTCGTATAACAGGAAGGCCGCGTCCCCTGTGACTGTGACGACAGGATTTTTTGAGTCGTCTTTTGTCCACTGGATGACAGGAAGAGCTTCTTTAGAAAATCCTTGGAACGCCGAACCACCGCAATCAGCGTCGCTGAAATCCGTTTCTGATACGACAGCTGAAATCGTATCGAAGAGTTCGATGCCTTTACCCAGCGTCTGATTAAAGCTCGCTTCTTCCTGCTCAAGCGTCTGCCGAACAACGTCCTGACGATTTTTCAACTCAGGGAAAACTCCGCCCATTTCGTTGACGAGCGTTTCTACGAGGGCACCGAAGAATGGCTTTTCTCCGGAGAAGCCGAGTTGACGTCCGTATTTGACGGCGCGGCGGAGGATGCGGCGGAGGACGTAGTTGCGACCGTTGTTGCCGGGCATGATGCCGTCCGCAATGGAGAAACTGAGGGTGCGGAGGTGGTCGGCGATGACGCGGAAGGCGATGTCATCGGCCAGCCCTTCTTTGGAGGACTCCAGCCCTTCCATGGAAGACTTCAGCGCATCCTTGGAAGATTCCAGCCCTTCCATGGAGGACTCCAGCCCTCCCGTGGAAGACTCCAGCCCTTCCTCGGAAGACTCCAGCCCTTCCTTGGGAGACTCTAGCCCTCCCTTGGGAGGCTCCAGCCCGTCCATGAGAGATTCCAGCCCTGCATTTTTCGGGCTGGGGAAGGTGCCGCGGTAGGTTTTTCCACTGAGTGCTTCGAGTTTGCGGAAGATGGGTTGGAAAACGTCGGTGTCGTAGTTGGAGGGCTTTCTGGTGAAATCCGTGAAACCCTGGGTGCACTGGATGATGGAGCAGGCACGCTCGAAGCCCATGCCGGTATCGACGTGTTTGGCGGGGAGTTCGCGGAAGCTGCCGTCGGCCTCGGCGTTGTATTGGATGAAGACGAGGTTCCAGATCTCGATGCAGAGGTCGGAGTCGTTGTTGACGAGATTTCTGCCAGTGACGGGATTGCCTTCGGGCGTTAGATCGACGTGGAGTTCGGAGCAGGGGCCGCAGGGGCCGGTTTCGCCCATCATCCAGAAGTTGTCTTTGACGTTGCCATGGACGATCTGGACGGCGGGATCACAGCCTTTGGAAATGAAAAGCTCGGCCCAAATGTCGTAGGCTTCCTGGTCGAAATTCCCGGGATCACCTTCTTTCGGGGCGTAAACAGAGGCGTAGAGGCGGTGTGCAGGGAGACCCCAGTGCTCGATAACGAGTTCCCACGCCCACTGGATGGCTTCCTTTTTGAAATAATTTCCGAACGACCAGTTTCCGAGCATCTCGAAGAACGTGTGGTGATAGGTGTCGTAGCCGACATCCTCGAGGTCGTTGTGTTTGCCGCCGGCGCGGATGCATTTCTGGGTGTCTGCGGCGCGCGGTGGATCGTAGGGAGCTTTTTCAACGCCGAGGAAATACGGGACGAAGGGATTCATCCCGGCATTCGTGAACAGCAGGCCCGGCGACTGCGGGAGCAGCGAGGCGGAGGGGACGATGGTGTGCTGTTTCTCGGCGAAAAAATCGAGGAAGGATTGGCGAATCTCGGCGGAGGTCATTGGCGGTAATTTTGGGCAAAGATGAAGTTTAGGAAGCCATCGGCGGCGGGAAGGGCTGCTCGGAAATGATCCAGTCCTCGTTCTTGTCGCTGAAAGTTTTCAACGCCCACTCGCTGGGCAGCAGGGCGACAAGCCAGCCGTTCGAATCGCGGGCGAGCGCGGCTCCGAGCGACAAGGCGGGCCGGGCTTCGGGGGCGAGCGGGTCGCCTTCCTTCGGCTTGAGCCAGCGGGCGAGCGACCAGTTCGCCTGCTCGATGCGCGTCTCGGCGGCGTATTCGCCTTCGAGTCGGTATTGCAGGACTTCGAATTGCAGCGGACCGACGGCACCGAGCAGCGGGATTTGCGGGCCCTCCGTGTCGATGAGCACGAACTCGCTGGCGACGCCTTCCTTGAGCAGCTGTTGGAGACCGTCACGGAAGCGTTTGTATTTCGCGGTGCTCTTGTTGTGGAGGAAGGAAAAGCACTCGGGCGCGAAACGCGGGATTTCATCGAAGGTCACGCCGGGCTTGGAGGATAGCGTGTCGCCGATGAGTAAATCGTAGTTTCCGACGAGTCCGACGACATCGCCGGCGAAGGCGTCGTCCACGGTCTCGCGTTCGCGGGCGAAGAGGCGCTGCGAATTGGCGAGGCGGACTTTCTCGCCGGAGCGGCCGTTGATCACGTCCATGTCGCGCTCGAATTTCCCCGAAACGATGCGCACGAAGGCGATGCGGTCGCGGTGTTTCGGGTTCATGTTCGCCTGGATCTTGAAGACGAAGGCGGAAAATTCCTCGGACGCTGGATTGATGGTCATTCCGCCGCTTTCCCGCGGCGTGGGAGGCGGGGAGAGTTCAAGGAAACGGTCGAGCAGGAGTTGCACGCCGAAGTTGTTCGCCGCGCTGCCGAAGAAGACGGGGGTGAGCTCGCCGGCGAGAATTTTTTTCAGATCGAACTCAGCACCCGCACCTTCCAGCAGCTCCAGCTCGTCGCAAACCTGGCGGTAAGTCCCCTCCTCCACCGCTTCCTTCACGCTCTCGTCCTCAATGCCCGTCACCGCCACCGGTGCCCGGTAAGCGCCGTGCACGGTGCGTTGGAAAAGATGCACCTGCTTCTGCTCGCGGTCATAAACGCCGCGGAATCGCGGGCCGTCGCCGAGTGGCCAGTTCACTGGAAACGCATGGATCCCGAGCACCGACTCCAGTTCGTCGAGCAGATCCATCGACGGGCGGGCCGGGCGGTCCAGCTTGTTCATGAACGTAAAAATCGGCACGCCCCGGCGGCGGCAAACTTCGAAAAGTTTCCGCGTCTGGCTCTCGATGCCCTTGCCCGCGTCCACCACCATCACGGCGGCGTCCACGGCGGTGAGCACGCGGTAGGTGTCTTCCGAGAAATCCTTGTGCCCCGGTGTGTCGAGGATGTTGACGACGCAGTCTTTGTATTCGAACTGGAGGACGGTGGAGGAAACGGAGATGCCCCGCTGTTTTTCCAAGTCCATCCAGTCCGAGGTGGTCGCCCGCTGGTTCTTCCGGGCGGTGACGCTGCCGGCGAGGTTGAGTGCGCCGCCGTAGAGCAGGAATTTCTCCGTGAGCGTCGTTTTCCCGGCGTCCGGGTGGGAAATGATCGCGAACGAGCGGCGGCGTGTCACCTCACGCTGGAGCGTGGGGGACGGGAGGGCATAAGGAGAGACGGACATGAAAGCGGGCCGCAGGGACTAAACCCCGGGCGGTCTCCGATCAAGCCCGGATGCAGTCCGACACTCTGAAATGCCATTCCATACCACAATTGGACGGATACTCATGCCACAATTGGACGCTTGCTAATACCACAATCGGACGCTACCTTATCCCACAAATGGACGGTCTCGAAATCTTACTGCCACGGGGAATCAACAGCGCTTTGGACGAAGCGATGAAAGACACGCCCGTGGTCTGCCTGCTCGGTCCCCGCCAGTGCGGCAAGTCCACTCTCGCCCGCTCACTCGATCCGGCCCGCCAATACCTCAGCCTGGACGATGCCAACCTCCTCGCCGCAGCCATCAAGGATCCGGGTGGGTTCATCAGCCAGTTTCCCGATAACATCACGCTCGACGAAGTGCAGCGCGCCCCGGAACTGCTGCTCGCCATCAAGCGCGCCGTGGACGAACAACGCAGGCCCGGGCGCTTTCTGCTCACCGGCTCCGCCAATCTCCTGCAACTTCCCCACCTGCCCGATTCGCTGGCCGGGCGGATGGAGTGCCTCTACCTCCATCCGCTGACCGAAGCGGAAAAATCCCGGGCACCCGGGGCATTTCTCGCCCGCCTGCTTGCCAACGATTGGTCGGACAATTTTCTGCGGGAAGAATCCATGGCTCCGTCCACTCTGCCCGGACGCATCGTGTCCGGTGGCTACCCGGAACCGCAGGGCCGTGGTTATGTGCGGGCCCGGCAATGGCACCGCCAATACCTCCGCGCGGTGATTGATCGGGACGTCCACGATGTGGCCCGCGTCCGGGACAGTGCGGAAGTCGCCCGGTTGTTGGAAATCCTCTCCCTCCAAACGGGCAGCTTGCTCAACACCTCCTCGCTCTCCATCGACCTCCGCCTCGACCGCCAGACGGTGGAGCGCTACATCACCGTGCTGGAACGGCTTTTCCTCGTCCGTCGGCTTGCGCCATGGCATCGGAACTCCGCCAAGCGCCTGATCAAGACGCCCAAGATCCATCTCGTGGACAGCGGCTTGGCGTCATCGCTCGCGGGGATTTCCACCGAAGACTGGCTCACCAAGCGCGACAAGTTCGGCCATCTGCTGGAGTCGTTCGTCCTCCAGCAACTCATCGCCCAAGTCGGCTGGACGGATCCCGACCTGCGCTTCTGGCATTACCGGGACAAGGACCAGGTGGAAGTGGATGTGGTCATCACCCGTGGCTCGAAGGTCTGGGGCGTGGAGGTGAAAGCCTCTGCCACCCTCCATCACTCGGATGGAAACGGACTGCGCAGGCTGGCCGCCCAAGCGGGAAACGATTTCCAATCCGGCATCGTTTTCTACGACGGCTCCTCGGTCTTGCAGCTCGACGGCCCGAAATTCCTGGCTGTGCCGCTGAAATTTCTCTGGGAGTGGTAGGTCGGAAAGAAGGATCGGCGGAAGTTGGAGGGGGAACCTACAACTCCCGCCGACTTGCTTTTTTGGGGGGAATTTGCCGTTGTCCGCAGCACTTGGGGGGAGAGATGCTAGCGGCGACTCCTCATGAATATCCCATTTCCGGCCACATGATATTCCGCAATCGCGTAGTCCCGGGAGGGTGGAAAAGAAATCGGCGGATGTTGAGGGGGAATCCTCAACATCCGCCGACTCGTATTTTTTTCGGGGGGGCTGTGCCAGAATCCACAACGCCCTGGGGGGGTAGAGAATCGCGGTGACGGGGGAAGTGTAGGGTGCCGCGCGCCGGATGTCACTACGTTTTTGCGGATCATCGGTAAATTCCGATGGTTTGGATGTAACGATTTCGTCACCGTTTTCGAGTTTGCAAGCCGAGGGACGATTGTGGGTTGAAGAACTGCGGGCGATCTCCAGTCTGGACTCATGCGAGAGGACACCCGCCGATGGATCGAGCGCGATCACGCCCACTGCTGGCACCCATTCACGCGGCAGGCCGAGTGGTGCGGGCGGGGAAACGAGCCGTTGGTGCTCGTCCGTGGGGAAGGCTCGTGGCTGTGGGACTCCGAGGGGCGGCGCTACTTGGATGGAAACTCCTCGATCTGGACGAATATCCACGGCCACTCCCACCCGGTGATCAATGCCGCCATCCAAGACCAACTCGGGAAAACCGCCCACACTTCGTTTCTCGGCTTCACCCATCCGCTCGCGGTCGAGCTCGCCGCCCGGCTCTGTGGATTTTTTCCGGAAAACACCTTGGAGCGTGTGTTTTTCTCGGACGATGGCTCCACCGCCGTCGAGTGCGCCCTGAAAATGGCCGTGCAATACCGCCAGCAGACCGGCGCACCGCAGCGGACCCACTTCATCGCCTTCGCGAATGGTTACCACGGCGACACCCTCGGCGCGGCCTCGCTCGGCGGCGTCGGGCGTTTTTTCGAGCGCTTCCGTGGCATGGGCTTTCCCGTCCACCACGTCGGCTCGATGGAGGATCTCCGCAATTTCCCTACGAAAAACATCGCCGCCGTGGTCATCGAGCCGCTTATCCAAGGCGTCAACGAAATGCGCCCGTGGCCTGCTGGCATGCTCGCCGCCCTGCGGAAATGGTGCGATGAAACCGGCGTCCACCTCATCCTCGACGAAGTCATGACCGGCTTCGGCCGCACTGGCCGCATGTTTGCCTGCCAGCAGGAGAACGTGATTCCGGATTTCCTCTGCCTCGCCAAGGGCCTCACTGGCGGTTACCTGCCGCTCGCCGCTACGCTCACCACCGGAGAGATTTACGACGCCTTCCTCGGCGCGCCGGAAAATGCCTTTTACTACGGCCACAGTTACACCGCGAACCCGCTTGGCTGCGCTGCCGCCCTCGCCAACCTCGACGTTTTCGAAACGGAAAAAACTCTCGAACTGCTGCCGGAAAAAATCACCCGCCTCGCTAACGGACTCGCCGCCTTGAAATCCCACCACCCCCTCATCCACGAGATCCGCCAGTGCGGCTTCATCGCCGGCGTCGAACTCCGTCGCGTAGATGGGGAAAAATTCCCACCCGGTGAGCGCTTCGGTGAAGCAATCTGCCACGCCGCCCGCGCCCACGGCCTGCTCACCCGGCCGATTCTCGACACCATCGTCCTCATGCCGCCACTCTCCACCCGGCTCGAGGAAATCGATCACGCCATTCACGCGCTCGACCTCGCGCTCGACTCGTAAACCAAACCCGGATCGTCACATTCGCGGGGTGATCCCCGGTTGATATTGGCCCGGCACTTGCTTAAGACCTGAGAGAAACCACCGCTGTGCCCAGTGGTCCTATCTCTTTTCTCCATGAATCGTCTTCGCGTCCTCAAGCTCGGCTGGGAATTTCCGCCCCTTATCAACGGGGGGCTTGGCATCGCCTGTCTCGGCCTCTCGCGGGCGCTTGCAAAAAAAGTCGATCTCACCGTAGTGGTCCCGCAGTCATCGCCGAATGCAGATTTCAAAGACTTCGAATTGCGCGGATTGAACCTGCTGACTTTGGAAAATCTGCAAGACGCCGAGAGCCGCTACCACTACGAGAGCTTCGCCCAAGTCCGGAAAGTCCCGATTTTCCTCGATCCCTACGAGGACGGAAAATGCGCCGCAAACGTGCCGAACCTCACGCTCGGCGAGGAAGATATCTTCTCCGAGACCACCGCCCAACAACTTGAGTCCTTCAAGATCGGTGATCTTTACGGCCCCGATCTTGGGAACAAGGTCATCGAGTTCTCCAAGGTCGCCGCGAAGCTCGCGCTGCTCGAAGATTTCGACATCATCCACGCCCACGACTGGATGACGTTTCTGGCCGGCGTCGAGGTGAAAAAGGCCACCGGCAAGCCGCTCATCGTCCACGTCCACGCCCTGCAATACGACCGCTCCGGAGCCAGCGACCATGGCTGGATCTACGACCTCGAGAAATACGGCATGGACGAGGCGGATCTCATCATCCCGGTCAGCCACTACACCGGCCAAATCATCGCCACCCACTACGGCATCGATCCGGCGAAAATCCGCCCCGTCCACAACGGCGCGGACCCGGTGGACGCCTTCGAGACCAAGAAGAAATTCCCGGAAAAACTCGTGCTCTTCCTCGGCCGCCTCACCTCGCAAAAAGGCCCGGAATTCTTCCTTGAGACCGCTTCCCGCGTCATCGCGAAGAATCCTAACGTCCGCTTCGTCGTCGCTGGCACCGGCGAGAAGCTCCGCCCGCTCATCGAGTCCGGTGCCTTCCGCGGCCTCGGCGCGCACTTCCATTTCACCGGCTTCCTCGACAAGGAAAAGGTCAACGACCTGCTCTCCATGACCGACGTTTACTGCATGCCGTCCGTCTCCGAGCCCTTCGGCCTCTCCGCCCTTGAAGCCGCGCAGTTCGGCATCCCCGCTGTCATCTCCAAGCAGTCTGGCGTCGCAGAAGTCCTCAAAGGCGCACTCAAGGCGGACTACTGGGACGTCGAGCTCATGGCCGAGCACATCAACAACCTGCTCACCGACCCTGAGCTCCGCGAGCAGGTCATCGAGCAGGCGAAACTCGACATCGCCGCCTCCACCTGGGACGCCGCCGCCGCCAAGGTGATCCAACTTTATGAGGAATTAGTCCGCTGATTCCCCAACCACCCCTTTCCCTCTCCTAAACCCGATGCCCGACGTTTGCCTCTACTTCCAGGTCCACCAGCCGAACCGGTTGTTGTCCTACGACTTCTTCCGCATCGGCGAAAACGCGGTCTATGAGGACGAGGCGCTGAACAGCCAGATCCTCAGCAAGGTCGCGGAAAAATGCTACCTGCCGGCCAACCGCATGTTCAAGCGACTCATCGGGGAAAACGAAGGTCGCTTCCGCATCGCGCTTTCTATCAGCGGCACCGTCATCGAGCAGATGGAGCGCTACCGGCCGGATGTGTTGGAGTCGTTCCAGGAACTTGTCGCCTCCGGCGGTGTCGAGCTGCTCGCGGAGACCTACTATCACTCGCTGGCCTTCGTGCATTCCAACAAGGAGTTCGACCGCCAGGTGGAAATGCATTTGCAGAAGCTCGAGGACGTCTTCTCCGTCCGCCCGCGCGTCTTCCGGAACACCGAGTTGATTTACAACGACGCCATCGCCGCCAAGGCCGAAACCATGGGCTTCGACGGCATCATCGCCGAGGGCGTGGAGCGGAACCTGAACGGCCGCTCGCCGAATTTTCTCTACCGCGCACCCACCACCGCGCGCATCAAGACGCTGCTGCGGAACATCCCGCTCTCCGACGATCTCGGCTTCCGTTTCTCTGATCCCGCATGGCCCGAGTATCCGCTCACGGCGGAGAAATTCTCCCAATGGCTCGCCGAGTGCGAGGGCGACGTCGTGAACCTCTGCATGGATTACGAGACCATCGGCGAGCACCACTGGGACGAGACCGGGATCTATAAATTCTGGGAAGGCATCCCCGAGGCGCTCATCGAGGCCGGCCTGCAATGGGTCACGCCCACCGAAGCCACCGAACTCTACCGCGCCTCCCGCGAGTATAACTGCGAATCCATCACTTCCTGGGCGGACTCCGAGCGCGATCTATCCGCCTGGATGGGCAATGTCATGCAGCAGGAAGCCATCGCCAAGGTTCACCGCCTCGAACAGAAAATCCTCGCCGTGAACGACCCCGCCCTCACCGACACCTGGGCGAAAATGCAGACCTCGGACCACTTCTACTGGATGTCCACCAAGGGCGGCACCGACGGCAGCGTGCACAAGTATTTCACGCCCTATCCGAGTCCCTACGACGCCTACATCTATTTCATGAACGTGCTCGCCGATCTGCAGATCCGCCTCCGGCGCGCCCAGGAGGAAAAAGGGCTGGTCTGAGCGGAGGTGGGGAGAAGTTTAAGGGTTGTTTTCGATGCGCTTCCCGGCACCTTTCCGGTGCTTGAAGTTTTCTCCCATGAAATCCCACCGATTCCCATTCGTCCTGTTAAGCTTGGCCGTTGCCACGAGTCTTCACGCCCAGCCACTGCTCCCCGCCGGGACTGTCACCACCACGGCGGATGCGACATTCGTCCACCAGTTCGCCGCCGATCTGGACACGGGCGGCGACGTGAGCGTGAGTAGCGCCGGACTGCGGTTTGACTTGGGTCACAGCTTGGGTGAAGGCCGCTCCATCGGCTGGGGTCTCGCCTACAAGGCGGATTTCTTTTCCTTTGAAGGAGATACCGGACTCGGAGCTTTGGATCCCTGGGACACCATCAACACCCTCGCCCTCAACGGCTCCTATGTTTCTCCCTTCGGAGATGACTGGAATTTCCGCTTGGCGCCGTCCATCAGCGCTTCCGGGGAATCCTCTGCCTCGGTAAGTGATTCACTGACGTATGGAGCGATCTTCGCCTTCACCCGGCGCTTCAGCGACACCCTCACGATGGGGATTGGGGGCGGAGTTTTCACCGGGCTGGAGGACACTCAGGGATTTCCAATCATCGCCATCCGCTGGAATTTTGTCCCCGGCTGGGTTCTTCAAAACCCACTCCATCCCGGGCCTGCCGGGCCGGCGGGACTTGAGGTCGCCTACGCCGCCGAAACCTGGGAATTCGGAATCGGCGCTGCCTACCGCACTTACCGCTTCCGCCTTGCGGATGACGCCCCGGTTTCGGAAGGAATCGGCGAATACACCGGCGTCCCATTTTTCCTCCGCGCCAGTCGGCCCCTCACCGAAAACATCAAGCTCAACCTCTTCGGTGGTGTGCTGTTCGGCGGCTTGATCGAACTCGAAGATTCAGACGGCGGCGGCGTGACCGACTCGGATTTCGATCCCGCTCCGATGCTGGCATTCTCTCTGAGCGGGCGTTTCTAACCGGTTCGGGTTTCAAGGATGAACCGTCGCCGGGTGGCGGCTCGGTCCCGCGTCGGCTCCGACGGTGCCGCCGTCCAGGCCCAACTGCCAATCCTTCGCATAGCTGCCGAATCTCGCAGCCAGCTCGTGAATGTCGCTCCGATACCTTTCCTTCAGGTGCTCCTTGAAGGCTACCGGTATCGTGACCGACACGGATTCGTTAGCCACTTTCCGCAGACCCTGCGTGACCATGGGTTCCTTCGCCCCGAGATGTTTCAGGATCTCACCAAGCAACCCTTCCGGATCTTTGGAAACAGCGTCGTAGAAACCGATTAGAATCCTTTTCGGATCATAGTATTTCGAATACAGGTCGATGGTTCTCAGGTAATCGGAGCGGAGTTCCTGACCCGGGGAGTTGGTGAAAGATATGAAAGCCCCGATATCGGTGACATCCACGTTGCGCTCGGACTTCGCCATGAAGCGAAACATGGACCAGGCCCGGTCTATCGGATTCCTGATCAGGAAGATGATTTTCGCGTTAGGGGCGGCGGCGTGCATCCTGCGGACATCCTCCTCGTTGAGAATGGAATACGATGGGGTGATGTCTCCGGTGATGCCGGGTTCCGCCCCAAACAGCGAGGTGTACCAGGAATCCGAGTAGTCGGAAAAGGAATACTGTGCCCACCAGCAGGCACGTCGAAAGTTCGCACGTGCCAGTGCCCGGAGGATTCGTTTTGCGCTGAGCTTGCAGAACGCCGGGCTGCGGAGACGCTCACTCGCCCGTGTCACGGAGAGGGTGTTCATCGAGGGATAGTTTTCAGACCGGTCGAAGTAGTGGAACTCCTTGATCGGAGGCATGGAAAACCCGGTCTGCAAATTAAGGTTGAAATACAACCAGGTGGTTCCGGCTTTCTGGGCACCGATGCAGATGAAGTCAGGTTTCATGGTTGATTTTCAAAGGAGATTTTTCCGCCCGGCGATGTGATCGTGACTGCTGCCCGCCATTGCTGTTAGAGCGCGTTTCATGCCCGCACCTGCCCGTTGCCCCGCACGCGGTATTGATAGCTGGTCAGTTCGCGCAGGCCCATGGGGCCGCGGGCGTGGAGCTTGTCGGTGGAGATGCCGATTTCCGCGCCGAAGCCGAACTCACCGCCATCGGCGAAGCGGGTGGAGACGTTGTGGAAAACGCAGGCGGAATCGACGGAGCGGAGGAAGTTTTCCGCCGTTGCCTCGTCTTGGGTGACGATGACGTCGGTGTGGTGCGAGCCGTGTTGGTTGATGTGGGACACGGCCTCTTCGAGTGAAGCGACGATTTTGATGGAAAGGATGAGGTCGAGGTATTCGGTGCTCCAGTCATCCTCGCTAGCGGGAATGGCGCCGGTTAGAATGGATTGGGTTTTTTCACAGCCTCTGAGTTCCACGTTCTTTGCGCGCAGGGCGGCAGCGGCTTTGGGGAGTAATCCGGCGGCGATGTCTTGGTGGACGAGCAGGGTCTCGAGCGCGTTGCAGACGCCGGGTTTCTGGGTCTTGGAATTGACGGTGAGTGCGACGGCCATTTCGAGATCCGCAGCCTTGTCGGCATAGAGGTGGCAGATGCCGTCGTAGTGTTTGATGACGGGCATGCGGGCGAGCGAGACGACGGTTTCTATCAGTCCCTTGCCGCCGCGTGGGATGATGAGATCGAGCCACTGGTCCATGCCTGCTAGAACCGCGACGCTCTCGCGATCGGTGAAAGGGATGAGCTGGATGGCGTGCTCCGGGCCGCCTGCTTGTGCGAGGGCTGCGGCGATGGCGCGGTTCGAGTGGATAGCCTCGCTGCCGCCGCGCAGGATGGTGGCATTGCCGGTTTTAAAACAAAGCACGGCGGCGTCGGCAGTCACATTTGGGCGGCTTTCGTAAATGATGCCGATGGTGCCAATGGGCACGCGGACTTGCTCGATGCGAATGCCGTTAGGACGCTCCCAAGCGTCGAGCACTTGGCCGACGGGATCGGGCAGCGTGGCGACTTGCTCGATGCCGGCGGCCATGGCTTCGATGCGTTTCTCATCAAGCATCAGCCGGTCAAGCATGGCGGCGGAGAGGCCTTTTTCCTTCCCGGCAGAGAGGTCGAGGGCATTCGCTGCGAGTAGATCCGGCGTAGCCTCGCGGACGGCGGCGGCCATGGCGCGGAGGATGGTGTTTTTTTCATCCGGCGTGAGCTGAGCAAGCTTGTAGGCGGCGGCCCGGGCTTGGCGGCCCATTTGGTGGATGGTTTCCTGAAGGGTGGACATGGATGAGGAGGGTCGCGGGAAAGCTAGTGGCCGGAGCTTCGGACTCAAGGGGTTTCTAATTCTGCCGGACCTCGGGATCGATGTCGAAGGGCGATGACGACGACTCGACCTTTTCGATGCTGCCGCCCTCCTGTTGCACGGGCATGACTTTGATGTCCACTTCCACGGGCACGGCGCGGAGGCCTTCGATGATTTCGCGAAGACGGCTAACGGTTTCGTCGCCAAGCGTTTGCGGCTTGGCATAGGCGGAGCCTGCGGTGGCGATGCCGTCGCGGATGGATTCGAGGCCGTCGTTGAACTGGGTGAGCTGGGCGA
>JBOFET010000454.1:0-24515 GCA_051648225.1 Luteolibacter sp. | reverse complement strand
CGCGCATGCCGTCGATGCCGGCCATTTCTTTACCATGACGGTCCTTGGTGACACAGCCGGAGGTGTAAACCGGAATGCGGGCGGTGCGCTTGGCGATGTCCAAGACATTCGCCACCACGGTGGCGGAGTCGATGGCCGGGCTTGTGTTAGGCATCATGACCACGCCGGTGATGCCACCGTTGATGGCGGCCTCGCTGCCAGTGGCGATAGTTTCCTTGGCCTCGAAGCCCGGCTCGCGGAAATGCACATGCGCGTCGAACATGCCGGGAGCGAGGATGCGGTTGCGGGCGTCGATCACACGGCAGCCTTCGGGAGCGGTGAGACCTTTGCCGATCTGTTGGATCTTTCCGTCAGAAATGAGAACATCCGCCGGAGTGAGATCAGGAGAATGCTCGGAGGCGACGCGGGCGTTGGTGATGAGGGCTGTCATGGGAAGAGAGAATTGACCGCGAAGGGGCACGCGGAGGAGTTTCCGGTGGAGGCGCGTGAAATACAAGAACGGGGAATGACAACCGCAGTTCTCGTCACGCCCGCGCCGTCTGGAGGTGGCGGAGCAGTGGCAGTCGGGTTTTTTCGCGGCAGCAAAACCGTGCGCCGCTACAAGGCTCCAAACCGCCGATGCCGCCGTTGATACTCCCGCACCGTTTCGAACAGATCGCCCTGGCGGAAATCCGGCCAGAATTTTTTGACGATGACGATCTCGGCGTAGCTGATCTGCCAGAGCAGGAAATTCGAAACGCGCATCTCGCCGGACGTGCGGACGAGTAGATCCGGATCCGGGATGCCGGCGGTTTGCAGCCGGGAGGCGAAGAGCTCGGCGTCAATGTCCGCCGGAGAAATTTTCCCTTCGACCGCATCGGTGGCCAGCGAGCGGGCGGCGGTAACGATTTCCTCGCGGCCGCCGTAGGACAAGGCGAGCACTAGGGTCATCGTTGTGTGATTGGCAGTGCGCGTTTTGATCTGCTCGATCAATTCACGAGTCTTGGCGGGTAGGCGGTCGAGTTGGCCGATGGCGAAGAGGCGCACGTTTTGGCGATCGAGGTCCTTGGCTTTTTCTTTGAGGAAGCGATCCAGCAAGCCCATCAACGCGCCCACCTCGGAGGCGGGGCGACTCCAGTTTTCCGAGGAAAACGCGTAGAGCGTTAGATATTCCACGCCGAGCTCGATGCAGGCTTCCATCACCTCGCGCACCGATTCCGCACCGGCGCGGTGTCCTTCGAGACGGGGAAGACCGCGCTCCTTGGCCCAGCGGCCGTTGCCATCCATGATGATGGCGACGTGGCGGGGGATCTCAGGATGAGTGGTCATGGATGGAGCAGGTCCTATCAGACTCATGCGACCTACCGCACGACCAGTGTCTGCACCCGATCCGGGCCGACTCCGACAAAGGCGATCGGTGCGTCACAAAGCTCGGACAGGCGCGCCAAATAGGCTTTCGCCTGGGCGGGGAGTTCTTCGAACTTGGTGCAAGCGGTGGTATCCGATTTCCAGCCGGGCAGCGTTTCATAGACCGGCACCGCCTTGTCCCACGCCTTGCGGTCGGCGGGCGGCAGCGTGTGGATGGTGCCGTCGATGTCGTAGCCGGAGCAGATTTGCAGCGTCTCGTATTCGTCGAGACCATCGACGTTGGTGACTGCTAGACCAGTCACGCCATTCACCATGCAGGCGAAGCGGAGCAATACGGTGTCCAGCCAACCGCAGCCGCGCGGGCGACCAGAAACGACGCCGAACTCGCGACCGAGGCCGTGGAGATATTCGGATAGACCTTCATCGACCGTGGGAAACGGGCCGGAACCGACTCGGGTGGTGTAGGCCTTGCAAACACCAATGACGCGGCCAATCGCGTTAGGCGGAAGGCCGGAGCCGGTGCAGGAGCCGCCGGAGGTGGTGTTGGACGAGGTGACAAACGGATAGGTTCCGTAGTCGATGTCGAGCAAGGTTCCCTGGGCACCTTCAAACAGGATGGATTTCCCCGATTTCCACGCGGCGTGCAGCACGGGGATCGTGTTGGTGACGTGCGGCCGGAGACGGGCGAAGGCGGTGTAAATCTCCTTGAGCACTTCGTCGGCGGTGAACTGCGGGAGGTCGTATTTCGCGAGAATTTCATTCACCTCGGTGAGCCGGCGGGTGACTTGGGCGCGGGTAAACTCTTCGTCTAGCAGATCAGCAATACGGATGCCGCAGCGGTTCACCTTGTCCGAGTAGGTCGGGCCGATGCCACGCTTGGTGGTGCCGATTTTCTGGTCGCCGAGGGCGATTTCGCGGGCGGCATCGAGTTCCTTGTGGAAGGGGAAAACGACGTGGGCACGGTCCGAGATGAGGAGTTTCTCGGGAGTGACGGAGACGCCGAGCGCTTCGTTGCGCTCGATTTCCGCGACGAGGCCCGAGGGATCGACGACGACGCCGTTGCCGATGATGTTGATTTTCCCATCCCAGATAATGCCGGAGGGAAGCAGGTTTAGAATATAACGGATGCCCTTCGCGATGACCGTGTGGCCGGCATTGTTTCCGCCTTGGCCGCGGACGACGATGTCCGCGTCTTCTGTGAGGTAATCGACGATTTTGCCCTTGCCTTCATCGCCCCATTGGAGGCCAACAATAATGGTGTTCATTTTTTAATTTGAAACAAATCAGTCAGACCTAACCGATCAGACGGATGCTTTGCTTTTTGAAATCAGATCCGCGAACTCCTCGAAGAAGTATGCCGCGTCGTTCGGGCCGGGGGCGGCTTCCGGGTGGTATTGCACGCTGAAGACCGGGTGCTCGCGGTGACGCATGCCCTCGACGGTCTTGTCGTTGAGGTTGATGTGGGTCACCTCGACTTCCGGCGGCAGTGAATCCGGATCGACGGCGAATCCGTGGTTCTGCGAGGTGATAGAAATTTTCCCGGTGCGCAGATCCTTGACTGGTTGGTTGCCGCCGCGGTGACCGAA
This sequence comes from Luteolibacter sp., assembly GCA_051648225.1. Taxonomy (GTDB): domain Bacteria; phylum Verrucomicrobiota; class Verrucomicrobiia; order Verrucomicrobiales; family Akkermansiaceae; genus Luteolibacter. Next base: position 21,582 of record JBOFET010000454.1, on the reverse strand, counting down.
TTTCAGCTTGAAGGTCGTGCCGCCGAAAGCGTGGGCGAGAATCTGGTTGCCGAGGCAGATGCCGAAGATCGGGAGCTTGCCGATGAGCGTGCTGATTTCTTGGTGGATGTAGCCGAGCGCGGCTGGATCACCGGGGCCGTTAGACAGGAAAAGTCCGTCGGGATTTTTCGCCATTACTTCTTCGGCGGTAGTGCGGGAATTGACGACTTCGACTTCGAAACCCGCTTGGCGCAGGCGGCGAAGGATGTTGTATTTCAGCCCGAAGTCGTAGGCGACGATGCGGTGGCGCACCGGTGGCAGCTCGATGTGATAGCCTTCTTGTTTGCACATCACGTTCGGCAGCGTCCATTCGCGGGACTCCTCGTTCCACAGGTAGGAGTCCGGCGTGGAAACCTCATTCACGTAGTCCATTCCTTCCATCGAAGGGGATGCTTTCGCGGCGGCGATGGCAGCCTCGGCACCCAGCTCGGTGGTGACGCAGGCGCGCATGGCTCCCAGCGAGCGGAGGTGCTTGGTGAGGGCGCGGGTATCGATGCCTTCGATGCCGAGAATGTTATTTTCCAACAGATAGGTGGAGAGCGGCTGCGTGGAGCGCCAGTTCGACGGCATTTCGCAAAGCTCGCCGATGACAAACGCCCGGATATGCGGCCCAGCGGACTCGGCGTCTTCCGGATTGATCCCGTAGTTCCCGATCTGAGGGTAGGTCATCGCGACGATTTGGCCGCGGTAGGAGGGGTCCGTGATCACCTCCTGGTAGCCCGTCATCGAGGTGTTGAAACAAATTTCTCCGGTGGTGGTTCCGGTGGCTCCGAAGGCGGTTCCTTCGAAACAGCGTCCATCTTCAAGGGCTAGAATGGCAGTAATCGGCACGGCGGCGCAAACTAGGCAGCCGCTTCCGGCGATGCAAGCGAATGCTTCTGGTTCTCCGTCCGTGCCGAATTCCCAGTTCACTCCCGCGCCCGGCTATCGATGAGAATCGTGACCGGGCCGTCGTTCACGAACGCGACTTGCATGTCCGCTCCGAAGACTCCCCTGCCCACTGGTTTCCCAAGTTCGTCTTCCATGGCGGTGCAAAATGCTTCGTAAAGCGGTTCGGAAATCCCCGGTGCCGCCGCCCGCAAGAACGACGGGCGGTTTCCTTTTTTCGTCGAGGCATGCAGCGTGAACTGGCTTACGACGATGATTTCGCCCCCAGCCTCGACGACGGATCGGTTCATTTTCCCCTCGTCATCGGCGAAAATCCGCAACCGCGCGATCTTACCGCTGAGCCAGGAAACGTCCTCTGCCGAGTCGCCTTCTTCCACGCCGAGTAGGATCAGCAAGCCCGAGAGGATTTGGGAAACGGTCGTGCCATCGATTTCGACGGACGCCTTCAGGACGCGTTGGATCACGGCTCGCATTTCGCCGCAGGAGTATTCCACCTGATCGTGGATTTCCACCTCCGTTTCGGAATGTGCTCAGAGCGGGTTCTTTTCCAAGAACTCCACCAAGTCCGCCGGCTCGGCACGCTTCCGGTAGTCCGCGTCGAGGAAGGCCCAGCGGATGATGCCCTTGCGATCAATGACGTAAGTCGCCGCTAGCGGCAGTGTCCCGTCGCCCGCTGTGGCACCGTTGAAATCTGTGAGGTTGAAATGCTTTTTATACAACTCGCAGACTTCTGGAGTGAGATCGAAGGCAATCCCGAATTTCCGGGCGACGGCGTGATCCTTGTCCGTGAGCACTGGGAAGGTGAGCTTGCTTTTCTCCGTCGTCGTCAGGGATTTGTCCGGCAGTTCCGGCGTTAGCGCGACCAATTGCGCCCCGGCCTTGCGGAACTCCGGCAGCTTTTCCTGCATCGCTGCCAGCGCGATGTTGCAATACGGGCACCAGCCGCCGCGATACCAGGTCAGGATCACCGGCCCATCCTTCAAAAGCGCCGACAGCGCCACCTCCTTGCCATCGGCATTCGTCAGCGTGAAATCTGGAGCCACGTCCCCGACGTTCCGCGCGTCCTTGATCAATCCTGACGCGGCCACCGCCTCGATGCCCCGCGCATAAGCGGCTCTCACTTCCGGTGCGACAGTCTTGGAGGATTCCGCCGAGCGGGCCTCCAACTGGTCCTTTAAATCCGGTTTGGCGGATAATGTGGGGGCAAGCGCGAGCAGGGAAATGGCGGCCAGTTTAAGAGAGCTTGATGTCATTGCCGCATGAGAGCCACGGACTCCCGGTTTATTCCCGATACCACCTGCCGCCGGATTTTTTCCCGATCCACGCATTCCGGCCTTTGAATCGGTGGAGGCTTGCGGACACTCGCCCTCAGTTGGATGACGCGCCTCCCTGCATGGCTGGAAAGCTACCGGACCCTCCCGAGGTGTGTCCTGCTATTTGCCGGGGGGCAATTTCTCATCAATCTCATCAACTCCGCGCAATTTCTCCTGCTCAATCTTTTCCTGAAATCGCGCGGCCTCGATGATCCGGAAATCGCGGCGCTGAGTTCGCAGCGGTTTCTCGCCACGCTCTTCCTCGCGCTGCCCGCCGGACTCTGGCTTCGGGGGAAACCGCTGCGCCAGCCGCTCATCATCGGCTCCGTGTTGTTTCCGCTGATGGCGCTGGCCTCGTTGCAGACGGTGCAAATGGGCGCGATGTCGGCAGCTTCATTTTGCTTTCTGGGCATGGGGTTCGCCGGGCTCATCCTCAACGTCGCGGGCCTGCCGATGATGCTGCGGCTCGCTCCGCCGGGAAAATCGAGCGAATCACTCAGTCTGCTCTTCGCCACTTGGGGCGCGGCGAGCATCTGCGGCGGCGTCTTGTCCACGGTGCTCCAGAGCATCGGCCAGCTCGATCTCGGCGGCCGTCGCATCGTTCTCGACGAATACGCCACCCTGCTCGTTCTAACGCTCTGCGGCCTCGGCGCACCTTTGCTCTACGCGTCTCTTCCCGATCCTGTGCCGGCGGAAAAATCGAACCGCCACTGGCTGCATGTGCACCGCGAAGATTTTCCCGTCCTGCTCCGCGCAATGCTACCCACACTCTGCATCGCGACCGGTGCCGGGCTGAGCATCCAGTTCCTCAATCTATTTTTCAGCAATGTCTATCAACTCGATCCCGCGCGCTACTCGGCGTTTGGTTCGGTGAGTTACGTGCTGGTGTTTTTCACGGGCCTCATCGTCCCGGAAGTCCGCCGCCGTCTCGGCTGGCGCGGGGCGATCCTCGGCGTGCAATCGGCGGCCGTCGTCCTGTTAGCCATCATGGGCCTCACGGAGTTGTGGAAACACACCGCGTGGGCATTTCCCGTCGCGATCATCTGCTTCATCTTCCGCCAGCCGCTCATGAACATGGCCGGGCCATCCACCAGCGAGCTGTCGATGACCTACGTCGGCGAGCGCAACCGCGAGCTGATGAGCGCATGCAGCGGCGCGATCTGGAGTGGAGCTTGGTGGCTGGCGGCGCGGGTGTTCGAGATTTTGCGCACGCATCAGCTCCCCTACTGGCAGATTTTTCTAGCAACCGCCGTGCTGTATTTCATCGGCACCTTCGCCTACCTCGGCCTGATCCGCGCGGTGGAGAAAAAGGAGGCCAAGGAGACCACGCCGGACGCGAATCCAGAGGCGGGAATGGTTTGACAGGGTGCAAAACCGTTGCTTCAAAAGCAGCCTTCCGCATTCGAACCTTTGCATGTTTCACAAGTCGGGTAGGGTTCCACCGCTATGGGTTTGAGCATGCACTATCAGGGAAGCCTCGGCGATCCGGCCCGATTACCGGAGATGCTTGCGGAGTTGGTGGACATCGCGACGTCCATGGGGTGGAAGTCGCGTCGGATCGAACGCGATGCGGAGAACCCGGAGTTTTCCGGAATCATCCTCCAGCCGGACGATGAAACGGAAAGCCTGCCCTTCCTTTTTGATCGCAATGGGCGGTTGCGTTGCCTCGCTGATCTCATCTGCCATCAGTTCGAGGCGGATCCGCGGTATTCCTACTACGTGAGTGTCAAAACGCAGTTCGGGAAAATCGAAACGCACCTTTGGATCGTCGGTCTATTGCGTTATTTGAAATCGAAGTATCTCTCAGGCTTGGAGGTAAGCGACGAGGGCGAATACTGGGAAACCGGCGACGTCGCGCTGCTCGACGAACGGCGGAAGTTTCTCACGTCAAAGATCGCCGAAATCGCGGACGGGCTTTTGAAAATGGAAAGCCAAGCGGAGACGCCTGAAGAACTTGCGCAGGAGATCGAGGAGTTTTTCCGGGAGCGGTTTGAGGTAGGGGATTGATCGGCTGACTCTGGGGAGTTGCTGCGGGACGCAGCAAACACGGCCTGCGGCGGGACGCCGCAGCTACGTTCACGACTTGAACTGATAGCGGGCGGTGGCCTTTTCGCCTTGGCGGATGAGTTGTCCGGCAGCGACGGCTTGTTGGAGGTCCCGGCTGGCGGTGGCGGGTGAGAGGGTGGGGAAGAGTGTGAGGTAGTCTTTGCGGGAGAAGGATCGGGTGCCGAACGGTTGGCTGGCGGTTTCGATTCGTCCGGTGGCGGACATTTTGGAGGCGGGCAGCGCGGTGGCGGCGGCGAGGGCTTCGAGGGTGAGGGTGAGGGCGAATTCGATGAACTCGGTGGAGTGACCGACTTTGTCACAGCGCCCGAGGACGGCGTAGTAATCGGCCTGGTGGGTGCGGATGGCAGATTCGATGGGGACTTGGGCGAAAAGCGGATGATAGTGATAGAGAATGAGGCCAAAGCCGGCCCATGCGGCCGTTGCCATCTTCGAAGGGGTGGATGAATTCCAGCTCGTAGTGGCAGACGGCGGCACGGATGGGGGCGGGGACGGCGGTGTCTTTTTTCAGCCACTCGAGAACGGAATTCATCAGGCCAGGGACGCGATCAAAGGGTGGAGCGATGTGGGCGACGACGTTTTCTTTGGCGATGCCGACACTGCGCGTGCGCCATGCCCCAGAGCGATCGACGAGGCCGGCCATCATTTGTCGGTGGGCGGCGAGCAGATGCTTGGGGGAGGTGGCGTTCCAATCCGGGAGCTGGTCGTAGCAAGTGATCGCGTTGCGGACTTCGAGGAGGTCACGCGGGGGAGCGATGATTCGTTTCCCCTCCAGAACGGCGGTGATTTGATCTTCCGTGAGCGTGTTGCCCTCGATGGCGAGGCTGGCGTGGATGGTGCGGACGCGATGGGAGCGCCGGAGCATGGGGCTGGGTGGGGCGATCCGGGCTCCGTCGTGACGACCGAGCTGCCGTTCGATTTTAGAGAGTAGGTCGGCAGCGAGCGGGGTGATTTCGAAGGGCGGCCGCACGTCGTGATAGTATCAAATGAGATGATCGTTTGGCGAGTAAAAGGAAGCCCGCCGGGTCACGGGGACCTGGCGGGCTTGGAGGGAATTGCTGCGAGACGCATCAAACACGGCCTGCGGCGGGACGCCGCAGCTAAGCCGCTTAGATGGCAGCGAGGATGCCGTTGAAGGTCTCGCTTGGGCGCAGGGCGGCGTTGGCCTTGGCGTCGTCCGGGAGATAGTAACCGCCGATGTCCACGGGGTGGCCTTGGACGGCGAGCAGCTCGGCGACGATTTTTTCCTCGCTGGATATTAGATCCTCGGCAACGGGCGTGAAGATGGCTTTCAGTTCGGCATCATTGTCCTGTGCGGCGAGGGCTTGAGCCCAGTAAAGTGCTAGATAGAAATGGGAGCCGCGGTTATCGATGGTGCCAAGCTTGCGGCCGGGCGAGCGGTCGAATTCGAGGAACTTGCCGGTGGCGGCGTCGAGCGTATCTGCTAGAACTTTGGCTTTCGGGAGACTGAAGGTTTCGCTGATGTGTTCGAACGAGGGAGCCAAAGCGAAGAACTCGCCGAGGGAGTCCCAGCGGAGGTAGTTTTCCTCGGTGAACTGCTCGACGTGTTTCGGGGCGGAGCCGCCGGCACCGGTTTCGAAGAGGCCGCCACCGTTCATGAGGGGAACGATGGAAAGCATCTTGGCGGAGGTGCCCACTTCGAGGATGGGGAAGAGATCGGTGTTGTAGTCGCGCAGGACGTTGCCGGTGACGCTGATGGTGTCCTTGCCTTGGACGATGCGCTCTAACGAGAAGGTGCAGGCTTCGGCGGGAGGAAGGATGCGGAGGTCGAGGCCGGTGGTGTCGTGGTCCTTGAGGTAGGTTTCGACCTTGGCAATAATCTGGGCGTCGTGGGCGCGGCTCTTGTCGAGCCAGAAGACGGCGGGATCGCCAGATGCACGGGCGCGTTTGACAGCGAGTTTCACCCAGTCCTGGATGGGGGCGTCCTTGGTCTGGCAGGCGCGCCAGATGTCACCAGCTTCGACTTCGTGTTCCAGCAAAACATTTCCGGCGGAGTCGGTGACCTTGACGGTGCCTTTGGCGGGGATTTCGAAGGTTTTGTTATGCGAGCCGTATTCTTCGGCGGCCTGGGCCATGAGGCCGACGTTCGGGACGGAGCCCATGGTCTTGGGATCGAGCGCGCCGATCTTTTTGCAGAAGTCGATGGTGGCTTGATAGATCCCGGAATAGCAGGAGTCGGGAATGACGGCGAGGGTTTCGACGGTTTTGCCAGCAGCGTCCCAGACTTTTCCGCCAGCGCGGATCATGGCGGGCATGGAGGCGTCCACGATGACGTCGGACGGGACGTGGAGGTTGGTAATGCCCTTGTCGGAATTCACCATCGAGAGGGCAGGGCCATTCTGATAGGCACTCTGGATGTCGGCTTCGATCTCGGCCTTTCTGTCGGCGGGGAGTTTTTCCAGTTTCGCGACGAGGTCACCGAAGCCGTTTTTGAAATCGACGCCGAGTTCCTTGAGGGTGGCGGCGTGTTTGGCGATGAGGTCCTTGAAGAAGACTTCGACAGCATGGCCGAAGATGATGGGGTCGCTGACCTTCATCATGGTAGCCTTCAGGTGGAGCGAGAGGAGGACACCGTCGGCCTTGGCCCTGGCGATTTGTTTGCCGAGGAAATCGACGAGCGCGGCCTTGCTCATGAAGGTGGCGTCGAGAATTTCACCGGCCTTGAGCGGGGTCGATTCTTTGAGGACCTTGGTGCTGCCGTCCGCGGCGATGAACTCGATTTTCACATCAGTGGCGGCGGGGACGCAGACGGATTTTTCGTTGGAGAAGAAATCGCCTTGGCCGTCCATGGAGCCGACGGTGGTTTTGGAATCGGCGGACCAGGCGCCCATTGAGTGGGGGTGCTTTTTGGCGTAGTCCTTGACGGCTTTGGGCGCGCGGCGGTCGGAATTGCCCTCACGGAGGACGGGGTTTACGGCGCTGCCCATGACTTTGGCGTAGCGGGCCTTGATGTCCCTTTCGGCATCGGTGGTGGCGGTTTCCGGGAGATTCGGCAGGGCGTAGCCTTTTGACTGGAGCTCGGCGATGGCTGCTTTGAGCTGAGGGACGGAAGCGGAGACGTTCGGGAGCTTGATGATATTTGCCTCGGGGGTGAGGGTCATCGCGCCGAGTTCGGCGAGGGCGTCCGGGATTTGTTGGTAGGCAGTGAGGAAATCCGGGAACTGGGAGATGATGCGGCCTGCGAGCGAGATGTCGCGGGTTTCCACGGTGATGCCCGAGTGCTTGGTGAAGGCTTGGATGATCGGGAGAAATGAGTAGGTCGCGAGCGCGGGGGCTTCGTCGGTCTTCGTGTAGATGATGGTAGGAATCTCGGACATGATCAGGGCAATTTGTTCGCGGGCTGGGGTCTAGGGCAACCGCAACCTGCGGTCAAAAGCAATTGTGCGACCAACTCCTGAAGGAAATGCACGAAGCAGTAGTTGGGAAATCGAATGGGGAATTCGGATTGTGAACAACTTGGGCAAATCGCTGGAAAGACTCTATTTTGTGGTCTTTAGAGATGGTCTCGTGAGGACATCAGTGGAGAAATGCCCGGAAAGAATGGAGAATCCAGAATTGGAGTTATTCCCACTGTCGCTTGTTTCTCAAACGAGGGATGGTTTTCCATATCTATAAAAATCAATTGCTTACACAGTTTTTGTGTCATTGCTCGCGTTTATAGCCAAGTTATTCACAGCAGAAAACAGTGCTTAAACCTTCCGCGTTCACGACCCTTTCAAACCACCGCACCCACCGCAATTCCCGCAATCTATTAAGGTTTTCCAATGTGAACAACTTGGGCAAATCCTCTGAATTCCTTTTGAAATCCCTATGAATTCGGACGTTGTGAAAACTATCTAGAAATTTCTTGGCGCACACGGAGTGCCTGTGCTTGTCGGCGAGAAGTGAAATTCGGCTGGAGATCGTCATTTCCGCCCGGATTGGTGAATTCTTTGGGCTTTACGGTTGGCTGGCTTCTCTTCAGACAAGGCCTCCCGCCGCATGAAAATTGTGAGGCGAATTTCAAAACCATCCAATCATCCTACTATGGACATCCAAATCGCGACTCTTTGTGACTTCGCCGCCGACTACAATGGCAAGCTGGTCATTTCCGGAACCTTCGACACCCTTGCCGCCCGCGCGGTGCCGGTGGTGCACCCGATGTGCGCCCTTGCCATGCGTTTCTGCTTCACTCCGGAAGACGCAGGCCGCCACAAGCTTTCGATCAACATCATCAACGAGGACGGCGAATCACTGGACCCGAACAACATGCCGATCGAGCCTGAGTTCGAAGTCCAACTGCCGAAGAACGTGCCCTTCCTCACCCGCAACATTGTCATGAACTTGCAAGGCCTGCGCTTCGAGGAAGCCGGTATTTACTCCATCGACATCGGTTGCGACGGCGAAATCCTCGTCCGCTTGCCACTTCGCATCGTCCAGGTGACACAAGGCCCTAACGGCGAGCAAATCGCCTGATCCAAGGATCTGCAATCCTTCCAGCGCGTCGCAAGTCACCCGGCTTGCGACGCGTTTTTGTTTCTCCCCGTCGGAAGTGAGTTCGCGTGACAGCGACACGCTTGATCGGGCGAATTGACAGATCACCGCCGCCTCGATTTATTGAAAAAAACGTCCGAGAAAATGATGAGATACCTTTTTTTGTTCCTCTTGATCAGCACTAGCGCGTGGGCAGACATTACCGACGCAAGCGCCCCGCCTCCACTGCGGCCACTGCCGGTTTTCAGGCCGATCCAACCCATTGCTGTCGAGGGATTTGAAGCGCCGGTGGTCTTGTCCGCCAGCACGTTGCTCGGGCAGGATGTGGCTGGACCTTCTCATCGGGTGAGGGAATTCGTACCGACCGACGGCTACATGGCGCATTTCAGCATCGACTCGGATTTCGGTGAAATGCAGGTCATCAGCACCGAGCTTGCCCGCGTCCGGATTCACGAACTTGCGGCGATCCGGAAACTGTTGGAAGTGAGCCGCAGTGACCTGTTTGCAGAAGGTGTGAGACGCTCGCTTGAGCAGCCGGTCGAGGCGGTGAAAAACATTGCCAAAGACCCGGTGGGATCCGTCAAAGCGGTGCCGAGGACCGTCGGGCACTTTTTCCAGAGAATCGGCCAGACGGTGGGAAACGCCGCCTCAAATGCACGGGATCGAAGGGAGCGCGGCGAGGATAGCCAAGTCGGCGCGGGCATCGGAAATGCGGCGAAAGGCATCATCGGTTTCGAGGCTGCAAAGCTGGAATGTGCGAGGCAGCTCGGTGTGGATCCCTACACCGACAACGAGCGGCTGCAGCAGGAAATCGACCGGATTTCCTGGGTGTTTTTCTCTGGCGGACTGCCGCTGCGGATCGGCGCGGCTGCGATTTCGGGCGGTGCTTCGGTGGCTCTCACCGCGACCAAAGTGGTCGGACTGCCCGATGAGATTTTCTCGCTCACTCCCTCAGAACTGGCGGTCCGGAATCAGCAGGATCTCGCCGCCATGGGAGTGTCGGAGGATATGGTCCGGCGCTATCTCTCGAACGAAGCGCTCTCGATCACCCTCCGCGTGTCGATCATCCGCTCGCTCAAGGCACTCGGCAGCTTGCCCGGAAGCGCTGCGGTGGCCGAGGTCGCGGCGAATTGCGAGACTCGCCGGCAAGTCGAGTTTCTCAACCAAGCGCTCATCCTACTCGCCAAGCACCAGCAAGCGGGGAAATCGAAATTCAGCACCCTGGAGGTCATCGGCCGACTTCCCGGCACGATCGACGCAGCCGGCGTGCTCCAGATTTCCGCGCCGGTGGACTTCGTCAGCTGGACACCGGAAGTCGCGGAATTCGCCAAACGCGAGGACCTGATCGGCCGCAAGCCGACCCTCCTGCTCGGGGGTGGTGCCACGGAGCGCACCCGGAGCGAGCTCAAAGCCCTCGGCTGGACGCTGGTCACCCCGTAAATCGACATTCAGGGTTGAGTCCGCCGCCGGATTCCGCGAAAACCCTGCCGGATGAGAATTCTCGTTGTTGGCAAAGGGGGGCGCGAGCACGCGCTGGTAAGGGCGTTGGCGGAATCACCGGGCAAGCCCGAGTTGTTTTGTTTTCCGGGCAGCGATGCGATTTTCGAAATCGCGAAGCCGGTCGCGGCCGATGGGCTGGAGTCGTTGGTCGCGTGGATGAAGGCAAACGACATCGATCTCTGCGTGGCCGGTGAGGAAAGCTATCTGGTGAAAGGCGAGGGCCTCGCAAACCTCTGCGGGAAAAACGGCATTCCCTGCTGGGGTCCGCCCAAAGAGTCCGCACAACTTGAAGCGAGCAAGGAGTTCGCGAAGGAATTTCTCGTGAGAAACGGCATTCCCACCGCGCGCGGGGTGGCGACTAACACGCTGGATGAAGCCGTGGCCGCAATCGCCGGTGAATATCCGACGGTGCTGAAATTCGACGGACTCGCCGCCGGAAAAGGTGTGGCGGTCTGCCCCGACGAGGCGTCCGCGCGGGCATTCCTCGACGAGGTTTTCACCCAGCGCCGCTTCGGTCCCGGCCGCGTTCTTGTCGAGCAATGCCTCGTCGGCCCGGAAGTCTCGATTTTCGCCGCGATCATCGATGGGCACTATCTGATTTTCACTCCCGCCCGCGATTACAAGCGCGCCCTCGACGGCGACCTCGGCCCGAACACCGGTGGCATGGGAGCAGTCGCCAGCCGCCAGCTCGTCTCTCCGGAATTACTCTCACAGATCGAAACGGAAATCGTCCGCCCAACCGTTAGCGGGCTTCGCAAGGAAGGCCTGCCATACCGCGGATTCCTCTACTTCGGCCTCATGCTCACCGAGACCGGCCCGCAGGTGATCGAGTATAACTGCCGCTTCGGCGATCCCGAGTGCCAAGCCGTGATGCCGTTGGTCGAAGGTGATCTAGCAGCATTCTGCATGGCCGGGGCAAAGGGAGAACTCCGCGAAGACCTCATCCGCTTCAGTGATGGCTGGAGCGTCTGTGTCATCCTTGCTTCCGCCGGATATCCGGAAACCTCGCGCAGCGGCGACAGGATTTCCGGACTCGGAAACATCACCAACGCCCGCGTCTATCACTCCGGCACCCGCCACACAAGCGAAGGAGACTGGGAGACTAACGGCGGCCGCGTGCTTGCCATCGTCTCCGGTGGAGACACCCGCGACGAAGCAGTGTGCAAGGCCCACGCTGCCGCCGATCTCGTCAGTTTCGACGGCTCACAACGCCGCCACGACATCGGTATCCTCAATTTTTAAATCATGCAAAAGATTCTCACCCCGGAAGACATCGCCGCAGGAGTCGAGCGCCTCGCGAAGGCGATTCTCGAGAAAAACCGTGGCCACCCCGTCGCCCTCGTCGGCATCCGCAGCCGCGGCGATGAGGTCGCAGAGCGGATTCTAACGATCCTCTCCGAGCAGGACGACTGGGATCTATCGTTCGGCGTGCTTGATATCTCCCTCTATCGAGACGACTTCGAGCACCTCCATGAAAATCCGCTGCTGCAAGAAAGCGATATCGGATTTCCGGTCGAGGGTGCCCACATCATCCTCGTCGATGATGTGCTCTTCACTGGTCGCACCATCCGCGCCGCGCTCGATGCGCTTTCCGACTACGGCCGTCCCGGCAAGGTCGAGCTCGCTGTGCTCATCGACCGCGGCCACCGCGAAATGCCGATTCAGCCCGACTATGTCGGCATCGCCCTCGACACCCGCCGCCTCGACCATGTATTGGTTTCACTCGAAGGGAGTGACGGCAAGGACGAGATCCGGGTCGTCGAAAAAGAAAATCCATGAGCCTTCTTCCACAGAACAGGAAATCCGCCGAGGAAATCGCGAAACTCCGCGAATCCCTCGGCATCACCGGTCCACCGCCGACCGAGGACGCCTTGCCTGTGGCAGCCCCCATTTCGAAATCACTTCCCGCCGAGCCACTAGCAGTAGCAAAAACCGACGCACCCGCCCTCGCGCCACTGCCGCTCGCTGACACCCACAAACCCAAACCCGTCCGTTCCCTCAAACGCTCGGAACGGATCTCCCAGCTCCCCGGCGGTGACGACGTCGTCGCAGATGCCACCCCGTCCTCCACCATTGCCGTTGCCAATCCGCTGGCCATTGCCGAAGTCCCCAAAATCGTCCGCTCGCTGCGCAAATCCGAGCAAGGCCCCATCGCACCAGTCGTTCCTCCGCTACCCGATTCCAAGCTCCCCGTTCACCGCCGCAGCGAGAAGGAAATCCAAGAGATCCGCCGCCAGGAAATGCTCGCCGCACAGAACATCGCCGGGCACTTGAATTCCCTAACCGCCCATCCCGCCCTGATCGCGCCAGGATACCTGCTCGCCATCGCCGCAGCCTTCGGCATCTACTTCTACGACATTCAAAAGGAAATCGCCGCCGCTTGTGTGGTGGGCGCACTGCTCGTCGCCGCCATCATCTTTTTCAAGAAGCCGCTCTCCGTCCACCACGCCGCGTTCATCACCGTCGCCGTGTTGTTCGTCGTCGTATTCGGCGCGCTCCATTATTTTCCCCAACTCCGGCATGGCACGTAAAGACCTACTCGACATCGCAGCGCTCGAGCGCGAAGAAATCGAACACCTCCTCGAGCAGTCCGTCCCGTTCAAGGAACTCTTCACCCGTTCGGTGAAAAAGGTCCCCGCCCTCAAGGGCAAGTCCGTGCTCATGCTTTTCTACGAGCCCAGCACCCGCACCCACTCCTCCTTCGAGGTCGCCGCCAAGCGTCTATCAGCCGACGTCACGAACTTCGACGTCGCCCACTCCTCCATCACCAAGGGCGAGTCCGTTAGGGAAACCGTCGAAACGCTCCAGGCCATGCGCACCGACTACATCATCGTCCGCCATGGCCGCTCCGGCCTTCCCGGCATGATTGCGAAACAAACCAAAGCCTCCGTCATCAATGCCGGCGACGGCGCCCACGCCCATCCCACGCAGGCGCTGTTGGACGCCTTCACCATCAAGGAGAAATTCCCCGATCCTGTTGGAAAAAAAGTCCTCATCATCGGCGACATCCTGCATTCCCGCGTCGCCCGCTCCACCAGCACGATCTTGAAAAAGCTCGGCCTGGAAGTCGCCTACCTCGGCCCCGGCTCCCTCGTCCCGCGCACCGGCCCGGAAAACATCCGCCGCTTCACCGACTACAAGGAAGCCATGGCCTGGTCGCCGGACGTCGTCTATCTGCTCCGCGTCCAGATGGAGCGCCAGGACGTCCAGTTTTTCCCCAGCCTCCGCGAATACCACCGCCTCTACGGCATCAGCGACGCCCGCCTCGACGAGATCCGCAAGCGCGGCCTCTACCTCATGCACCCCGGTCCCGTGAACCGCGGCGTCGAACTCTGCGACGCCGTCATGGACTACGAACGCAGCCTCATCAACGACCAGGTCGAAAACGGCATCGCCGTGAGAATGGCCGTCCTCTATTGGCTCAAGCCGGGCGGGGAATCATGAGACCATCTCACCCTGCCAAGTAGCCTTCTCTGCTAAAATAGTCACACGCCCCTTTTCGCCAAGCTGTTAATGGTAAATTCAAAGATGCCTCAGCGAAACTGTTTGCTAGATATTCTAGCCATGAAATTCATCGCTAACATCACGTCAAGCAGTGCTCGGCAAATTGACCCCTGATGCTGGCTCATCGATCAGACGTCGCAATTTACGATGGATGCCCTCAAGCTTGGGATCCTCGCCAAGAATAAGATCCGCATGCTGTCTGGCCGCGACGAGAAGTGAAAAATCAGTTAAAAAGTCAGGAAACTTAAGGCCAGAAAGACCACTCTGGATGGTCCCTAGCACATTGCCAGGACCACGTAAGCGGAGGTCTGCCTCGGCAATTTCAAATCCATCAGAAGATTTTACAAGAACGTCTAGTTTCTCCAGAGCATCTGGATTCTTACCGTCGGTGAGCAACACGCAATACCCCTTGTGCCCGCCGCGGCCGATACGCCCGCGAAGCTGATGAAGTTGCGCCAAGCCGAAACGCTCGGCATGGTGTAGGATCATGACGCTTGCGTTAGGGACATCCACACCTACCTCTATCACGGTTGTCGCTACCAAAGCATCAATCTCTCCGCACCGAAACCGTTCCATCACTGCCTGTTTTTCTTCGGGACGAAGTTTGCCATGAATCAGGCCGACTTCGTAGGTTTTCAAGCGCTTTTGCCACTTTTGAAAAGCTTCCGTCGCAGATTCCACTTTTAGATTCTCACTCTCTTCTACCAGTGGATAGACCAGATAGGCCTGCCGTCCTTGTGATAGTTGATCCTTTACGAACCGAGTCACGTCGATTTGTTTCGCTGCAACTCTCATTGCTGTGATGACTCTGGCTCGCCCAGGAGGTTTTTCATCGAGCAATGATACATCCAGGTCCCCATAAATGGTCATGGTTAACGTTCTTGGAATCGGTGTGGCCGTCATCACAAGCACGTCAGGCACGACCCCCTGCCGGATCAAAGACGCACGCTGCGCAACGCCGAACTTGTGCTGCTCATCAATGACAACAAGGCCCAAGTCTTCAAACAGAACCGACTCGTAAAGAAGGGCGTGGGTACCGATGGTGATCTGAGGTTTTCCATCAGTCGAATTATCCTCATCCCGATTTCCTGTGCGCAACCTGATCTTGATTCCCAAAGGATCCAGCCACCGGCGGAAGGTCAGGTAGTGTTGTTCTGCGAGAATCTGCGTGGGAGCCATGAGGGCGGCCTGACTTCCGGAACCGATTGCCAGCAGCATCGCTGCCATTGCGACGAAGGTCTTTCCCGAGCCGACGTCTCCCTGCAGCAATCGATTCATCGGCCGCTCCGAACGCATGTCAGCCGCGATTTCCCGGATGGATCGTTTTTGCGCATCTGTTAATTCAAACGGAAGTGACGCGTGGAATTGCTTGAGGTATGCGACGTTTTTCCCAAGCACCCGACCGATGTTTTCACGATATTTGGATTTTCTCCAAGCCGCATTCAATTGCACCACGAGTAACTCCTCAAAAGCAAATTGCCTGCGGACGGACTTTACTGAATCCATCGATTCGGGAAAATGCAAAGCGCCCAGTGCCGTGGTTTTTGATGAAATTTGATCCACATCGTAAATCCAATCGAGGGATTGTGGATCGATTTGTGAGATGAGGGAGTAAATGATCTCTCGCAAGCGCCGCTGCGCTATTCCTGAGATATTACGATAGATTGGCACCATCCGTTCGAGATGAATCGATGCATCTTCATCCCGGATCACCTCGATTTCCGGATGATCAGCGAGTAGTTTTCCGTTAGCTTCTTTGATTCGACCGTACACGACCACTTCATGACCTGTCGCAACGAGATTCTTCATGAAAGGCATGTTGAACCAACGACAGGTGATCTTCCCGGAACCGAACACACCGCCCGATTCATCCATGACGATGACTTCATAAAACCGGCGATCATGACCCAAGTGCCTGAGCGAGGTATCAACCACCCTTCCCCTCAGGCATACGGGGTCAGATTTGGCTTGAGTTGGGAATGAATCGAAGCGCCGTCTATCTTCGTATCTTTTCGGCAGATGCTCGATCATCGCGGCAACCGTTGTGATACCTGCTGAGGCGAATGACATTACCTCCTTTGCGGAAACCAACGGCAAGGTGGCCAATTTGTGTGTAGCCGAAATCACGATAAAAATTACTCGTTACAAGTCGGTGCTATTCTAGTGGAAACTCGGCAAGCCTCTTGAGGTAACCATAACTATAGATGCCTGACGAATGTCCATCTGCCCAGAATAGCTGAATTGCATATCCACCCACTCCTTCAAATCGGCTGAGTTCGAAGGCGTTTGGTCCGTAAACCACAGTGGGGCGAAGAACGCGCCCAAGCGCATCGGGTTCACCCTGGCAAATAGCGCAGGGACAAGCCCGGCGCAGTAATGGACATGGAAGATAGATTTCAAGCCCATCTGCAAACAGTAAGGCAAGCTCACTGCCGACGAGGGCTGCTTGTTCAAGAGTCGAAATCATGACCCAATGTCGTGCGATCCCAGTTCACCGTCGACCTGATATGAACGCTTTCCAAAGATTGCCGAACCGACTCGCACATGGGTGGCACCCTCTTCAATCGCAATTTCAAAATCATGACTCATGCCCATGCTAAGCGAAGGCAGCTTGACTCCAAATTTAAGTTCCAAATCATCCCGCATTTCTCGCAAAGCATTAAACCATCCTCGGGTTAATCCAACGTCAGAAGCTGGTGGCGGAATACACATCAATCCGACGATTCCGAGTCGATCAAGTTTCAGAATGGCTTCCATCGCCTCTTCGATGTCTAGGACTTCGAGGCCACCCTTCGACAATTCCCCACCGATATTTACCTGAAGGAATACATCGGGAAAGAGGCCCAGTTCACGCGCGACCTCGTTGATGTAAGTGGCGAGTTTGATTGAATCAACCGAATGAATCACTCCGAACAATGGTAACAACTTCCGCACCTTGTTGCGCTGGACACGCCCGATGAAGTGCCAATGCAGAAAAGAAGGTAACATTTCAATTTTTGGTTCAGCCTCTTGAAGTTTGCTTTCACCGAAATGAAACTGTCCGCAATCGACGGCATCTCTGATCGCATCGGAACAGAATGTCTTGGAAACCGCAATTAGCTCAACCGAAGTGATTTCACGCCGTGAATGGAAACAGGCCCTCGCGATTGCCGCCCTTACTCTCGCTAAGTTTTCGTTTACAGCAGACATCACTGAGTCCCAGCAGCGCCTCTGAGGAGTCCGGCGAGACGCGCGTTCTCTGTAAGGTCTATAAGATCTTTCAATACAGCAAGAGATTCTCGTTTGACAGGATCCAAACCGGTAGGCCACTTGGGGGTCTCATCGAGATCATCAGTCTCATCCTTAGCACGTCGCATGTAATCACCAGTATCTTCCGCCGGATTGTAAAGCCTCAGATCGGCCCCAGTTTCAAGATCTTCGAGTGTCAGTTTGTAAAATTTCAACGAAGTTTTATCTTCCTCGCTGATCTTTGAAAATCGGACTCGCCTTTCGGCATTACGCTGCTTTTGGAGGGTATCCGACTCGGAGAGGTCCATTTCGCGCTCGCTCTTATTCAGGGACAGCTGATTTTCCTTCAACCTATTCTTGGTCTTCATTACATCCTGGATGACATATGCAAAATCCTTCGAAGAATTTATTCTTTCTTGGCTTAACTCTTTTAAACGCGGAATGAACAAAGCCTCAGGATCGAGCGCCGCAAAGCCGCTTGCCGGCCGGATGCGATCATGAGGCAACGGGTGATCCATGTAGGCCTCCCCAACTTCCAACGCATCAGTTAGGCTAGGAACCACCACATCAGCCACAACACCATCCATCTGGGTAGAGGATCCAGATGGGCGGTAGAATTTCTGGATCGTTACTTTTAAAAAACCGGCCCGATTCCTCGCTGCGAAAAGCGGCAACATCCTACCGATATCCATTGGCTGCTGAACCGTGCCTTTTCCAAAAGTCGAGGAGTCGCCAACGATCACTGCCCGGTTAAAATCTTGGAGCGCTCCTGCAAGAATTTCACTCGCTGAGGCGCTGCTCCGATCGGTGATCAATGCCATCGGCCCGGTGTAAATTGGCTTACCCTGATCTGATTCCTTCACCTGAATTTGACCGAGTGTATTCTTCACTTGAACAACCGGACCCGAATCGAGGAAAAACCCAGTCATCCTGCGAACTTCTTCTAGCGAGCCTCCTCCGTTGTTTCGAAGATCCAGTACTAAACCATCAATTTTTTCCTCAATGAGCCTCGTCAGAATGCGCTCAACGTCAACGGAGCAACGAACTTTACCCTCTTCGAAGTCGGCATAAAAGGAGGGTAACGTGAGCACTCCTAAGCGCCGGGTCACCCCTTTTGGGGAATTCATTTCTATCAATTGAGCACTTGCCTGCTCGTCCTTCATCTCCACCTTGCCTCGCTTGATTACAACGATTTTGGTCTCACCTGGTGGACCACCGGCAGGTTCCACCTTCAAGGCCACATTCGTGTCCTCCTTGCCCCGAATCAAATCGACGACCTTATCAATTTTCATGAACATGATGTCTGCCATATCGTCGGGCCTCCCGCTGTTGAGGGTGTCAACAGCGACCACCCTGTCATTGAGTCTCAACGTATTGTCGCGATCTGCTGGCCCACCGACGACAATGCCTTTGATTTTGGTAGCACCGTCCTCCTCCCCCTGAAGGAGGGCTCCGATTCCGACCAACTCGTTTTTCATTCCATCCTTGAAGCGATTCATTTCGCGGAAGCTCATATAATCGGTGTGCGGGTCGTAAGCCCTCGCAACCGAACTTAGAAAGTAGTTCGCAATTTCTTCTTCATCGACATCCTTTACGCTACTGAGAAAGCGTTTATACCTTAGCGCAACCTTCTCCTTAGGATCTCGGTCAGTGAGTCCCGGATCGGGCTTTGATTGCTCTTTCGAAAGCTTGGTTAGAAGCTCGCGGCGGAGCGTTTCACCTAAGACAGCCTCTTTAATCTGCCGGCGCCAGAGATCCGACGCTTCTCTATCATTTTTAGGCCAAGGAACATCCTTGCGGCTCAGCATCACAGACTCGTTGGTTGTGAATTCGAAGTCCTCCCGCTTGAGCAGCTCTTGGGCAAGCGCCACGCGTTCATCGACACGTTTTTCAAATACCCGATAGATTTCAGTCGCGGCAGTCATGCTTTCCCCGTGGAGAAGCATCGTGTGCAGCTGATCTCGGTATTTTACAGCAAATCCATCAATGTCTTCCTGGGTAAAATACAACCGCTGAAAATCTAAATCGCTCAAGTAATCGTCCAAGAAGCGCTGACTTAAACCACTATTAAAAGGAAGCTTAGCAAAATGACTGTTTTGCAGCATAATCGCCATCTGCCGCCCGACTTCATTAAAATCAGCTTGCTGAGCAAAGATCGAAGAAGAGAACGCAACAGATGCCACTGCAATAAAAATCTTTTGGAACCAACGTTTGATCATGGCAGGTAACTTATACTTGATGGATTTTCAGAAAGATGTCCCGTTATTACAGAATGTCGATTTTTTAAACTACGGAGAAAGTCCCTTCGCTGCTTTCTTTTGGGCAAGCCAGTGCTGGAAGTGAGCTTCTTTCGCAGCCAGTTCAGAGGCTTCTAAGTCAATATTTTGCGGATGATCAGCCATCAACGGACGCCGACCGAGTGTTACTTTGAGATCAACCAATTCACCCCCCCGGAGGATCGTCATACTCGCAACGGATGTCGGTTTCATCTTCTTGATTCTCTCTCGAAACCACGCGGTGGCATCGACTTCATACCAAACCTCTCCCTCCAGCTTTACGATCAGGTCATTAATCATGATTCCGGATTGCTGACCGGCTGTATTGGCCATGACTCCAGTAACTCTTACGGCCTTCCGCATTTTCTTTTCCCCAGGAACAATCACGACATCATCTTTCCAGGAGAGGGCAATTCCGATATACCCTTCACCCTCAGTCATATACTCGTCGCCCACCAACTTTCGAAGCACATCAAGGCAACGTTCTCTCACCTCCGGATCCGCCGCAACCTGCGAGTGCTTGAAGATCTCGATCATGGAGTCAGCAGGTTGCCTCCTGCACCATTCCAATAAACCAAGCTCCGCCCGCTCCCGGATCTTGAACTTAGAGGATTGGAGACCCTTCAGGAAATCACTCGGGACTACAATTTCTGAAAGGGCCGGGACAGATGCCACGATCCAAAACAGCCCTAAAGCTCGGCCTTTCGAGAAACCATCAGTTCTAATCATCAACACATCACTTCTGACTTTGCAGTTCCTATCGGCCAAGCATATCTTTTTGAGGAACTTCGATCGTGTCGTTTGGCTCCAATGGAACGCTCATAAACTGTGCCTTGGTGAGATCGTAAAGAGTCTGACGACCATTTCTGAACAATTTCACCCGCTTCATACTTCCAAATTCAGTCGCTCCACCAGCAGCCTGAACCGCCTGATAGAGCGTCAAGCCCTTGCGGAAGGGCTTTGGTCCGGGTCCCCTCACCTGTCCTCCGAGATGGACAATTTGTTCGTCGATACTGTCCCCCGTCTTCGAAATAACTTGAATCGTCGGGTTGGTATAAATCCCAAGGCTTCTGTAGCGTGATTGGAGTGAAGCTGCTAGATCTTCATTTCGTAAATCCGCCGCACGAACAGTTCCAATGAAAGGCATGTTGATATATCCTGCATCAGAGACAGGATAGATGCCGTCAATCCTGCCCTTTTCCTCTGGGGGGACGCCCGAAATAGTAATTTGAATTGCCTTCCCAGACTCGATTTGACCAAACGACGACAAAACGCTGGCGATAAACAAGGTTAACACTCGAAGGAAAAATTGTGTATGCATCGGATATGGTTTGGGGAGGTTAGTACAATTCGGAGTCATTGGTGCGAGTTCCACCAGCTGGTGGTTTGGAAGTTGTGGAACTAGGCCCCGCTAGCGGCCCAGCCTGCGACTCGGCAGGCGCATAGTAGGTGTAGTAGCTGGTGTAATACTGGTATTGGCTGTCACTACGAACATCCACGTTATTCAAAACCACACCGATCACGTTGCCACCTACGTTCTCAACCGCATGTTTCACACGCAAAAGCATGTTTCTTGGCAATTTCCGATGTTGCACGACGATCATCGTTAGATCAACTTCACTTGCCAACACGGAGGCGTCGCTAACTCCTAGAATTGGGGGACTATCAACCAAGACCAAATCAAAGCGTTGCTTAACATCCTGAATCAATTCAGACATTCGGCGCGAATTAAGAATACCGGCGGCATCCGCGGGAAGGATTCCAGACGGCATAAAGTATAAGTTATCAACAGGGGTCTGTAAAATTACGTCTTCAAGCATCAACTCAGTGGTCAAATAGTTCGTCAGTCCTACAGAGTTATTGATATCGAAAAAGGTGTGCAACCGTGGTCGTCTCAAGTCAGCATCGATCATCAAGGTTGTGTATCCTCCTTGCGCGCAAATATATGCCAGGTTGACTAACGTTGTCGATTTGCCTTCGCCCGCACCTCCTGAAACCACCGTGATGGCGTTGTCCTCTGGATTCTTCCGATTAAATTCAATATTCGTGCGCAAAATTCGGTAAGCCTCAGCATCTGGGCTCATTCCACTTTGCTTATGTAGTATCCCCACATCTTTTGGAATCACGGCCAAGACAGGCACTTGAAGATATCTCTCGACATCTTCAAGACTTTTAACCGAGGTATCGAGATACTCTAGAAAGAACGCAATTCCTATTCCAAAAATCATCCCCACCACTGCGCCAAGAACAAGATTGAGTGTCACATTAGGACTCAC
>JBOFET010000453.1:0-1122 GCA_051648225.1 Luteolibacter sp. | reverse complement strand
GGTCTGGCGTGCGGGAATGAGCGGGCGATCGCCGGAGTTTTGTCGCTCAATGGCAGCTCGTGCCATTTTCCGGAAATCCCACGAATGGGCCTCAAGAATCTTGCGGCGAGCCGCCCGGACTTCGGAAACGATGGGATCAGTTTTCATTTTCATCGGGGCCAAAGAGTTCATCTGGCGTGCATATCACCGGTGAGAAATAACCGGCAACCTCAAGAATCGTCCGTATTGTAGCCATGATTTCGGCGTTGGCAATGTGAGTGCAGTTCCAAGTCATTAGGAAATCCACCCGATGCCGCGCGGCGATAGCAATATGAGCCGCGTCGGTGGCGGCTTTGGCTGGAATGATTCCGGTGGAAAGAATCCGTTCGGCGAGGTCGAGAACCTCCTCATCGATTTCAAGGAGGGGAATATCATCAAGAACTGAAAGTCGTTTCCCTGCGGCAGAGGGATCTCCAGCACTGGCTTCATCAATGACAAACTGGGAAACAACCGGTTGGTAGCAGCTGAGGCGGGTCTCCCACCATCGCCGCGTGACTTCCTGTTTCCCCGCGAGAATGAGATCGTTTGAAGGCCGTCCGGTGAGAAAACTCGGGATGGTCGTCTCCAAATACACTGTGAGCTTCTGATCCATCGCGATTTTCTCAATCCCCGCCGATGTCCGAGGAGGTGACGGAGATGACTTCCTCGATGGTGGTCTCGCCCTTCATGACCTTGTGCCAGCCGTATTCGCGCATGGTGACGTAGCCGTCGCGCACGGCTTGGGCGCGCAATTCCACGGCTTGGGCGCGGTGTGCGACGAGTTCCTGCATCGGCTGGGTGAGCAGGATGATTTCGTAAATCGCGAGCCGACCGGAGAAGCCGGTCATGCGGCAGCGGTCGCAGCCTTTCGGAGAGTATGCCTGGCCGGGGATGTGCAGCGGGATGCCGAGATCGCGTTTGTCCTGCTCGGAAACCTCTCGCGGGACTTTGCAATGCGGGCAGAGTTTCCGGACGAGGCGCTGGGCGAGGAAAGCGCGGACGGCGGCGGAGACGAGGAACGGCTCAACGCCCATGTCGATGAGCCGGCTGATGCCGCCCATGGCGTCGTTGGTGTGGAGGGTGGAGAAAACCAGGTGACCTGTT
>JBOFET010000452.1:0-12578 GCA_051648225.1 Luteolibacter sp. | reverse complement strand
CGGGAGTGTAACGGGTGCGTCCGGTTTGATCGGATTTGACGATGACGCTGGCGGCTTGATCGATGTTGGTTTCCATAGGGCGGGCATCCTACGCCCAAATTGCCGCCGCCGGATAGTGGGGTTCTGTTGACCGCTTACGGTAAACCAGACGAGGTTGAAGAAGCTACCGCGCTCCTATTCGTCGCTTGCTTGTGCCAGCTCGTCGTGCCGTATCGGCCTTCTATGCGGTTTTTGTTCATCGGCTCGCAGGTTTCTCCTAGCCTTCCTTCCCACGGTCGGTCGCCCTTCCGCAGTTGGCTTCAGATGGTAGTCTCTTCATTTTCATGTCTGGTTTTCCTACAGGGGACTTGCACCCCATTTACATCACGCCCATGCTGGGCACACTCAAGCCGTACCATCCAACCGCTAGAAGCCGTTCTGTTGACATGATTTCCCGTAGTTCAACCATCAAACTCGTGATCGACGCTCGCCCTCGCTGGTAGTGGTGCATGCGCTCATCGTTCTCCTCAAAATAATGAAGACTCTACTACTCTGCATCTCATTGGTGTTGCCAGCCTACGCGGAAGAAACCAAGTGGCCCCTGCACACCAACAAGGCAATCTATTCCGCCACGGTGAACGGAATGGTGTTCACAGTGTATTTGTCCACTGGGGGATTTGATGCGTCCAAGCATAAGATTGTCCCATACACCGTCACAGGAGAGGGAGACGAGGCAGTAGCGCACTACCCAAAAGTTGACGGACACTCTGTCGTTGGTATCGATGGCCCGGTTCCCAAGGCAGAGGAAGGATTTCCGCACCTGATCCGGCTGGCGGTTTCGTTTGGGGATGTCGTTGTGGAGGCTCCTGCGTCACTAATTGCCCACGTTTTCATGCCGCATACCGATGTGACCTTTGACACCAAGCATCAGAGCGGGCGGGTCGCAGTTTCTTCAGATGGGCAGGCAATGACCGTGGAGTTGGGAGTTGGTGACGGAGGTGCTGCGGGGAGCGTTTCATTCACATTTACATCTTCTGGGAAGTGCGTTCTTGGCCTTCCTGAGCCGCCAACCCCATAAAACGATGGGAGAACAAGACGAGACACAGCAACCCCTATCAGCCGCCCTGTTTACGTTCTCATTCGTAATTTCAACCTCCACCCCGTGATCGACGCGCTCCCCCGCTGATAGGGTTGAGTGCCTTTTAACGCTAACCGATGAATCAAGATCGTGGATTCGAGCCGTATTCTGATCGGGCTGCTTCGGGCGATCCTGAAATCGGCGCCCGACGAGCTTTCAGCCGGGCTGCACCAACGCCAGCCCCGTCACCAATGACAGCGAACCCGTGTGAAGGATGATGGCAAACGAATGCTCTGATCCCTAACTGGGTCGATAGGGATTCATCCGCATGGAGGATTGTGGCGCTTACCGAGGGGGATGATGGGTTTGGCGCGTGACCTCATGAAACGCGAGATTTCAAAACAAGAACGTCTTTGCGATCCGGGCGAGCTTCTCATCGATGAACCCAAGGACAAGTTGTTCGACTTCGTCGCATTTCAGCCTCTCGACGACATCCACGGAGAACCCGCGGGCGATGAGCTGGCGGGCGTGCGCCGGATCGATACCGCGGGCGCGGAGATAGAAGATTTCCTCGTCGCTGATCTGGGAGGAAGTGCTGCCGTGCGAGCACTTGACTTGGTCCGCGTTGA
The DNA here is from genome assembly GCA_051648225.1 of Luteolibacter sp. Classification (GTDB taxonomy): domain Bacteria; phylum Verrucomicrobiota; class Verrucomicrobiia; order Verrucomicrobiales; family Akkermansiaceae; genus Luteolibacter. Next base: position 10,892 of record JBOFET010000452.1, on the reverse strand, counting down.
TTTCGAGGCCGGGCATGGAGTTGGCCTCGCAGGTGTCACTCATCAGGAGATTCCGGCAAGTCTGATAGGCATCCGTGTGGTGCGCCTCCTTGTCCACGAAGATGAGACCGGAGAAAATCGTACGAGAATGGTCGTAGAGGGAATTTTTGTACAACAGGTCCGAGTAGGCACCCGCCGAGACGTGGTGTTGGAAGGTGCGCTGGTCGTATTCCTGCTCGTGGGCGGGGATGCTCACGGAGAGCATGTCGGAGCGCGAACCAGAGCCTTCGAGACGTGAGAGCGATTCATTGCGCGCCCATGAACCGCCCGTGTTGAGGATGAATCCGGTGGCGGACGCATCGCGCGAGGTGGCGGTCTCATTGATCTGGATGACGCGGGTAACCTCGTTGAAAGCCTGGATGGCGACGTAATCGAGTTTCGAGTTCGGACCGGCGCAGAGGTCGTTGAAGGCGATGGCAAGGCCGGGCTGGGTAGCATCCGCCGAGCGGAAAATGTCCACCACGCGGACCTTCGAACTCTTCCCGGTGACGACCAGGGTATGCGGGAAAATGACGGTGTTTTCACCGGTGATCCAGTGGTGGACTTCGATGGTCCCTTCGATTTCGAGATCGTCGGAAACGTGGACGAAGAGGCCGTTCGTTAGATGCGCTTCATGCAGCGCGGCGAATTTCGCGGAGCCGAGCCGCGTTTCCTGTTTCATGAAGTGGGCCTGCACCAAATCGCTGTGGGAGATGAGTGCTTCGGCAAGAGGCAGGCAGATCACCCCTTCCGGCAGATTGGATTCCACGTGGACGAGTTCGTCATTCACGAAGACCAGTTTCGCGGCGGTAGAACCGAGACCGGTTGAGCGGGCGATCAGGTCATTTGCGCCGGTGACCGGAGCCTTTTGGAAGCCGGAAAAATCGAGCTGTTTGATGCTGGAGAAGCGCCAAGTCTCATCGCCGCGCTTCGGGGCAGGAGTGGATAGAAAACGCTGCCAAGCGGACTGCTGGCGGGCGGCGAACCAAGTGGGAAGATAGGCGGGAGTCTCCGGTGGAGAGTCGGGAAGGGAAGGCATTTCGAGAGTGGTGGGCATGGCCGATGGTTATTGGTAGGGATTTTGCAGTTGATCTGCGTCGGCGAGGTCTTGAGGGCGGGCAGTCGCGATTTTGTTTAAAAGAAGATCGGCTTTTGAAATGATAGGAATGGGTATGCCATCAATGTTAGCACGAAGGCCCCGTTCGAAGCATTCAGCGAACTCAACGCCTTTGATCGTGTGTAAAATATCCATGCGGTTCGGTTCTCTTCCCATCTGAGTCATGCGGCTTTCATCGGTAAACATTTCAGGGGAAAGTCCTTCAGAATCGAATCCGAATTCCCGAAGCGCTTCGACGATTTTGAGTGCGTTGTCATCACTCCGTTGGATCCAAGTGTCGAGGTATTTGGTGAAGCGTGAATAGCCATGGAAACTTACGGCATGACCGCCGATGATGAGGAATTGCACGTCATGGGAAAGGAAGCATTTTAAGAGTTCTCTCAAGTGGCGGCTCAATTCCAGATTCTGCATAGCCATAGTAGGTCGCTCGTAGAAATTCGGTGATGCGGAGGCGTTCTTCGCCGGTCTGTGCTTTCCTGTCTTGAAGTTCGGAGGCCTTGGCTGCTTCAAAAGAGGTGAAGGTTTCAATTTTCCAATCCGAGCGGGTGGGAGTTGTCATGAGAATCCTATGTTGAATTCTAAGTGAGCCAGTTAGAGCCTGCGCTCCATCAGCCTACCGAGCCTTCCATTTCCAGATCGATGAGGCGCTTGAGTTCGACGGAGTATTCCATCGGGAACTCGCGGACGAGGTCGTTGATGAAACCGTTGACAGCGAGCGACATGGCCTGGCCTTCGTTCAAGCCGCGCTGTTGCATGTAGAAGAGCATTTCGTCAGAGACCTGGCTGACAGAGGCTTCGTGCTGGGTCGCGTGCTGATTGCCCCTGACCGTGATGGCCGGATAGGTGTCGGTGCGGCTGTGGCTATTGATGAGCAGGGCGTCGCACTCGGTGTTGTTTTTACAACCCTTGAGGTGCTTGGGGATATGAACCTGGCCCCGGTAGGTGGAGCGTCCCTCGCCGACGGAGATGGACTTGGAAACGACGTTAGAGGTCGTGTCATCGGCGGCGTGAATCATTTTCGCGCCGGTGTCTTGGTGCTGTCCGGTATTGGCGAGGGCGATGGAAATCACTTCGCCGCGGGCGCGCTTGCCCTTCATGATGACGCCGGGATACTTCATCGTGAGGCGCGAGCCGATGTTACAGTCGATCCATCTCACTTCCGCGTCTTCCATGGCGATGCCGCGTTTGGTGACGAGGTTGAAGACATTGGAGGACCAGTTTTGCACGGTGACGTATTGGATCTTGGCGCCCTTGAGTGCGACGAGTTCGACGACGGCTGAGTGAAGCGTGGCAGTCTCGAATTTCGGGGCGGTGCAGCCTTCCATATACATCAGCTCGGCACCTTCGTCCGCGATGATAAGCGTGCGCTCGAACTGGCCGAAGTTTTCCGAGTTGATGCGGAAATACGCCTGGAGCGGTTGCTTCAGCTTAAGGCCTTTCGGGATGTAGATGAATGAGCCACCGGAGAATACCGCGCTGTTGAGCGCCGAGAATTTATTGTCGGCAGTGGGAATGACTTTGCCAAACCACGGGCGGAAAATCTCCTCGTGCTCTTTCAGCCCTTCGGTGGAGTTGCAGAAGATCACGCCTTGTTTCGTGAGTTCTTCCTTCACATTGGAATAGGCGGCTTCCGAGTCGAACTGGGCTTCCACGCCGGCGAGGAATGCGCGCTCCTGTTGGGGAATGCCAAGGCGCTCGAAGGTTTCCAACACATCTGCGGGAACATCATCCCACGAGCGCTTCGGCTTCTCACCATCGGATAGATAATACCGGATCACGTCGAAGTCGATGGCGTTGAGATCCTCCGTCGCCCAGTGGGTGGGCATCGGCTTGTCCTGAAATACCTTGAGGGCCTTGTGGCGGAACTCACGGACCCAGTCGGGGTCGTTTTTGACGTCTGAAATATAATCCACGGTGGCCGAGGTCAGACCGCGGCCAGCGTCGAATTTGTTGCGCTCCGGGAACGTGAAATCTCCTTTTGTGCGGTCGATGTCGATCGCTTCGCGGGTTTCATGGTCGAGAACGTCTGTGGTGTCGTAGGACATGGTGGATTTAAAATTTAAAATTTGAGATCTGAAGTCTCTCAGGCGAGGGCAGGCTCTTTGAGGAACTCGTAGCCGTCTTTTTCCAGCTCAAGAGCAAGTTCCGGGCCGCCGGAACGAACGATTTTGCCTTCCGCCATGACGTGCACACAGTCCGGCTTGATGTAGTCAAGCAAGCGCTGGTAGTGAGTGATAAGAAGCATTCCACGGTTAGGAGAGCGCATGGCGTTCACGCCCTTGGCGACGATTTTGAGAGCGTCGATATCGAGGCCGGAGTCGGTCTCGTCGAGGATGCAGTATTCTGGCTCGAGCATGATCATCTGGAGGATCTCGTTGCGCTTCTTCTCACCGCCGGAGAAGCCTTCATTCACAGCACGAGCGGTGAACTTGCGGTCCATTTCCAACAGATCCATTTTCGAATAGAGGTTCTTGTAGTAGGCGACGGCATCGATGTCTTCTCCCTTCGGCAAGCGGGCTTGCAGCGCGGCGCGGATGAAATTGGCGTTTGAGACGCCGGGCACCTCCGATGGATACTGGAATGCGAGGAAAATCCCGCCGCGCGAGCGCTCGTCGATGGACTTCCCGAGGATTTCCTCACCGTCTTGAGTGACAGACCCGGACGTGACGACATAGCTGTCGTGACCGGCGATCACTTTCGAGAGAGTGGACTTGCCGGAGCCGTTAGGCCCCATGATGGCGTGGACTTCACCCTTGGGAATGTCGAGAGTGACTCCTTTGAGGATTTCGGTGCCGTTTTCGAGTGTGGCGTGGAGGTCTTGGATATGCAGGCTCATGTGGAAAAATTGGAGATCTGAGATTTGAAATTAAATGGTGGTGAGTTTCCCGCGAAGGGTGACCTCCACCCCGTCGATGATGGCACCGGGCGGGAGATCAAGGACGTCGGCGAGGTTGATGCCGGGCTTGAAGCAGACGTCATGGATGACACCGGTGGTGGCATCGTGGAAATGGCCGTGTTCGCTGAGATTCGGGCAGTAGCGGGATGATTCGCGGTCGAAATTCACCTGTCGGATGATGCCGTGCTGAACAAGCGCTTCGAGACAGTTATAGACCGTCGCTAGGGAGATGTTTGGCAAGCGGTCCTTGACGCGCATGAAGACGTCGTTGGCCGTCGGATGATTCCGCTGCTCCATCAAAGTGCGATAAACCTCTTGGCGCTGACGCGTCATTCGGAGACCTGAAATCTCCTCGGGAATCTCGGTTTCAACAGGTGATTCTGGGTTTGGACTGACCATCGCGGCGGCAAACTAGGTCTGGAATCACCAATATCAAGAATTATTCTAATTATAATTCTCAAAAATTTAAGAGACGTGAACGATTGCCGTGACACATCGTTTCAGGACCTTTGCCAATGTTCCCGTGCGGCTTGCATACTAGGCGGCATGCCCACCGAACGGTGCCAAAAATCGCTGCCAATCCGGGATTCCATGAAGGTTCCGAATCAGCAGCGTGGCGGGCAGGGCGCGCGGCGTGTGCGGTTTGCGCAGCAGTCGCAGACCGGCTTCGTGAGGCAGCCGGTCGGCCTTTTTCTCATTTACCGAGCGGTGCGACAGCACGCAGTTTTCCCACGACGACGCCCCGCCGCGCGAACGCGGCACGACGTGGTCGATGTTGCCCTCGCCGGGCGCGAGTTTCCGGCCAGTGTATTGGCAGATGCCACCGTCGCGTTCCCAAATCCCGCGCGCACCGAAGCGCGGGCGACACAGCGGGATCTTCGAGTAGTTGGATGCGACAATCACCGTCGGCACGCGAACGGCACCGCGCGGCGTGTTCACCACATGGTCCTCCTCGCGGATCGGCAGCTTGAGCCAATCGGCCCATTTCAGAGGCGAAATGGAATCATCCCCCTGCATATCGAGCCCGTTGGCCGCGCCGGTCGCCATCATGCAGAACGCCTCGGCGGGCGTTTTCACATGAATGGCCTGCCAGTTGCGGTTGAGCACGAGCACGGTGGATTTGTGGAGGATGGATTTCATGAAGAGATTTGGGATTGGAGATAGGAGATGTTGGATAGTGGATGAAGAGAGAGGATTTGAGATCTCCGATCCCCAATCCCCGATCTCTTCAATCCTCCGCCCGTTCGCCGGGTGGACACATTTTTACGAGTTTGGGATCAAACCGGCCGAGCACTTCGACGAGGTCGGACTGCGCGGCCATGACGGAGTGGATGTCTTTGTAAACGCCCGGGACTTCATCGAGGCCTGCGGACAGGAGTTCGACGCCGCGCTCGGCTAACAATTTCTTGGTGCCGCTCCAGGTGAATGACTGGAGCGCCTTCGTTCGGCTCATCACGCGGCCCGCTCCGTGCGACGCGCTGTTCAGCGACTCGGGTTGCCCCTTGCCGCGGACGACGAATCCGGGTGATGCCATCGAACCGGGAATGATCCCTAACACACCTTTGCCAGCAGGAGTCGCGCCCTTGCGATGGACGATCAGCTCACGCTCCTGTCCGTTCACGACGTGCCGCTCTTTCCAAGCGAAGTTGTGGTGGTTTTCGATGTCGAGGATGACGCGGGCACCGAGCTTTTTCCCAATGTGCTTGTGGATGAGCTCATGGTTCGCGGCGGCATAACGTCCCATCAGGTTCATGGCGTTCCAGTATTCCTGCCCATCCTCCTCATCGAGCGTGAGCCATGCCAAGTGCTTGAGTTCCTTCGGCAAATTCGAGCGGCAGGCCATCGCGCGTTTGCTATAGGTATCGCAAACTTGCGCGCCGGTTCCGCGCGAACCCGAGTGACTGAGCAATGCGAGGTAGTCACCATCGGGCAGCCCGAGCTTTTCGTTGGTCACTTTGAAAGAACCGAACTCGACGAAATGATTTCCGCTGCCGCTGGTCCCAAGCTGCGTCCACGCCTTGTCGCGGAGACGACGGGTCACCGGCGAAACCGTCCAGTCGTCGTCCATCACATCGTGATCGCGGGGGTCCTTGAAGGTGCAGCCGATCCCGAAACGCGTTTCGTTTTCGAGGATGTTAGCCAACCGGTCGCGCTGACCGGGAATGATGTTCGCCTTGCGGTCATAAACGGTGAGCTTCATCCGGCAGGCGATATCGACACCGACGGCATAAGGAATCACGGCATTTTCGGTGGCAAGAACGCCACCGATCGGCAGGCCGTATCCCGGGTGGGCATCCGGCATCAGCGCGCCCGCCACTGCGACGGGCAGTGCACAAGAGTTCGCCATCTGCCGCACGGCATCGGCCTCCAGGTCATCGCCCCATTGACGCCAAGGCGCGAGTTCCGCCCGCGGCGTGAAGGCCGGACGATAGATAGAACGAGCCAGCGGAGCACGCAGCGGATCTTCGAAAAACGCCGAAGGATCGGCGATGATCTGGAAGATTTCCTCGCCCAGCCGCGCGCCTTCGTGCCCAGCCGCGATGTAGCGTTGGATGAATTCGTGCGCGTGTTGGATCGACTCGCCCGCAGGCACGCCTAGGAAAATGAGGTCTTTGGTTTTCATGAATAGTTGGTTAGAAAAAAGGAATGAATGGAACGGAAGTGGTGTTTGTTTTCATTGGATAGTGAACCCGCAGGGATGTGCGCCCTGCTCGTCCGGTTAAAAGCCGGATGCTTCGCTGCCTAAGCTTCGGGTCCGAAATGGGTGATCACGGCTGGATTTGAACCAGCACTTGCGGCGTTCTCGACGCCGTGCCTCTGCCAGTTGGGCTACGCGATCTAATAGGAAAGGTCCCGGCGGCAGGACTTGCACCCGCACTGGACGAGGTCTGAGCTCGTTGCCTCTGCATTGGGCTACGCCGGGATGATGTGGGGAAATTGGCCGGAGGCTGGTCCGGATGCGCCGCACGGACGCAGCCGGATCAACCTCCGGAAAAAATTTTGAAATGGCGGCCCCGGACGGATTTGCACCAACAACTTTCCGATTCAAAGTTGGATGCTCTGGCTGATTGAGCTACGTGGCTAACGAAAATCGACGCGCACCCCGGACTCGCACCGGGTAAATCGGTTTTGCAGACCGACGGTTCGTCTCTTCACCGTGTGCGCGGATTGAAATTGGGTTGATCAACCGGACTTGCACCGGCACGGCCGCCTTCACAGGGCGGGATGCTACTGTTACAACATGATCAACATTGGGAAATGGCGCTCCATGCCGGTGCTGCCCCGGCTTCTGCGGCGTGAAAGGCCGCTATGCTAGCTGATACACCAATGGAGCTTTCTAAAAAATGGCGGCTGCGTCCGGGATCGCACCGGACTCTCCTCGTCTTCAGCGAGGCGCTAATCTATCTCAGCTACACAGCCGTGGTCCCTCCGCGCGGTATTGCGCCGCGGTCTTCCGCTTATCGGGCGGATGCTCTGCGATTGAGCTACGGAGGATGGTTGGAAAATGGTCGCGCGCCCCGGTGCTGCCCCGGGTGCCTCCTCGCTCCAAACGAGGCGGGTTTGCTGACTCCCTCGCGCGCGAATTCGAAATGGTTGCGGAGGCCGGATTCGAACCGGCGATACGCGGCGTATGAAACCGCTGCCTTACCCCTTGGCTACTCCGCTGTTTATAGGGAAAAATTGGCACGGCGTCCCGGTGCTGCCCCGGACCCGCGAGGATTTGGAAACCTCGCTGCGCAAGCTGACGCCCGCCGTGTGATGAATACTGAAAAAATGGTGCGGCCAGCCGGACTTGCACCGACATTCCCTGAGTGGAAGTCAGGAATCCTGCTGTTGGACGATGACCGCATTGTAAAAATGAAAACAAACACCGCTGCCAGTCCGGTGATGGACTCGCACCCGCAGGAAAATTTCTCGGCGGATCTTTCGGTGTTTCAGGCACACCTCCCGTGACATGAATTGTATATCATACAGTCATGCCAAAGCCTCTAGTTTGTATATCTTCCGTGAAGTTGAATCGCGACAACACAAATCCTTCAGCGAATCATGATTTCATGACTCACTTGACACTGGATTCGCGAGTGGCGTCCGTCATTGCGGTTGTTCACTCACAGTCCGTCTCTCTCGGGGACTTGCCGGATCGTCGGCCGGTTAAGGCCCGCCGTCAGTTGCTGCTGACGGCGGGGTTTTTCACGCCCGTTTGGATTGCTAGTAAAAAATCATGTGAATGGAATGGTTTGGTTTGAGTGGAGGCTGTATCGCTACAGCCCTTGAAATCATTGGGGAAAACCGGAAAACAAAAACCCCGCCGGCTACGGGAGCGGGCGGGGTTCTCGAAAAAATCGATGATCTGAATCAGATCGTGAACTACCTGCCTGCCTCCTTGGTTAGGAATTTGTTCTCAAGGCCCAGCTTGGGGGACTCGGTCCCGGAATCGAGACTGCATCGGATTGCCGAAATGCCACCCATGCATACGAACACGCCCGGTGACCAGTGGGTCGGCTGGAGATGGTTGGTATGGTTTGTTGAGCGCATGACTTGTTGAAGGTTTGAAAGGAGTAATTAGAAGATATGGAATCGTCAATATCATATTTGTATTTTAATCATACCTTCCAAATTTTGCGGCGGCACGATCCCGAACCGCTGATCATTTTTCTGATAGTCGTTTCTCTCCACTGCCGCCGACAGGTATGAATGCTTTGATTCAGATGAAGCTGATCTTTGGCGTTTCTTAAACTTTTCGCTTCGCGGGCGGGATGAATCCCGCGCTCCGTACTGTGCCCCGGCGGGAATGCATTTCCGGAAGTTTCCCGTGGTTGACCCCGTTGGGGAGCATTGCTAGCTTCCGCGCCCCGTCATGAGCGCTGCCCCGAATTACAAAGACACCCTGACCCTTCCGCAAACGACTTTTCCGATGCGCGCGGATCTGGTGCAGAACGAACCCGGCCGTCTCGCGAGGTGGGAAGATGACGGACTCTACGAAAAAATCCTCGCCCGCCGCCGTGCGCAGAACGCCCCGGAATTCATCCTCCACGACGGCCCGCCGTTTGCGAATGGCGACGTGCACATGGGCACGGCGCTGAACAAGCTGCTCAAGGATCTTGTGGTGAAATCGAAGACGATGGCCGGATTCGCCGCGCCGTTCGTGCCGGGTTGGGACTGCCACGGCCTGCCGATTGAGTTCAAGGTCGTCAAAGAAGCCGCCGGGCTTGAGCCTGCGGAAATTCGCCGCCGCTGCACGGAGTTCGCCATGAAATACATCGACATCCAGCGCGGTTCGTTCCGCCGGCTCGGGGTGTTCGGCGATTGGAACAGCCCGTATCTCACGATGGATCCCGGCTACGAAGCCAGCATCCTGCGCGTCTTCGCCAAGCTCGTGGAAAACGGCAATATCTATCAGGCGAAGAAGCCCGTCCAGTGGTCCTACGGTGCGCAAACGGCGCTCGCGGAGGCTGAAGTCGAATACGCCGACAAGGAAAGTCCGGCGATTTTCGTGAAGTTCCCACTCGTCTCTGGCGAACTCGCAGGCCAGGCCAGCATGGTCATTTGGACCACCACACCATGGACTCTCCCGGCCAACCTCGGCATCGCCTTGCATCCGGATTTCACCTATGTCGTCGGGAAATTCATCAAGGGTGACGTGGTCGAGACCTTCGTCATCGTCCGCGAACTCATCGGTGCATTCACCGAAAAAACCGGCTACGCGCTCGCGGAAACGGTCCGGGAAAGCAAGGGCAAGGAGTTCGAAGGCTTCGAGGCTGGGCATCCGTTTCTCGACCGCACCTCGAAGCTCATCCTCGCAAATTTCGTCACCACCGAGGCCGGCACTGGTGCGGTTCACATCGCACCCGGCCATGGTTCCGACGACTATGTGGCGGGCCAGCAAAACGGACTCGCCGTTCTATCACCTGTCGATAACGAAGGGAAATTCACCGAAGAAGCCGGTCTCGCCGAACTCGTCGGCATGCACGTTTTCAAGTCGAACGCCCGCATCATCGAGATCCTCGATCACAGCGGTCATTTGTTAGGCCAGGAAGTTTACAAGCATTCCTATCCGCATTGCTGGCGCTCGAAAACGCCGATCATCTTCCGCGCCGTCGAGCAGTTCTTCATTTCGCTCGACACGCTGCGGGGCCAGGCGCTCACCGAGATCGACAAGGTCGAGTGGTTTCCCGCGTGGGGCCGCAATCGGATCTACGGCACGGTAGAATCCCGGCCGGACTGGTGCATTTCCCGCCAGCGGACGTGGGGCGTTCCACTGCCGGTTTTCTTCAGTGAAAGTGGCGAGGTTATCATCTCGTCCGACCTTGCGCTCAAGGTCGCCGACCTTGTCGAAACCCAAGGCACGAATGTTTGGTTTGAAAAAACCGATGCCGAGCTCGCTGCTTTGTTAGGCTTGCCCGCCGAAGTGAAAAAGTGCCGCGACACGCTCGACGTCTGGATCGATTCCGGTTGCTCGCACGCCGCCGTGCTCGACGCGCATCCGCAGCTCCACTGCCCTGCCGATCTCTATCTGGAAGCCACCGACCAGCACCGCGGTTGGTTCCAAAGCTCACTGATGCTCAGCACTGGCTACCGCGGCCACGCGCCTTACAAGACGGTGATGACCCACGGTTTCGTAGTGGACAAGGACAAGAAGAAGCTCGCCAAGTCCGACGCCGGAAAAGCCGGAAAACCGACTGACGCCGCGTATTTCTACAATCAATACGGTGCCGACATCGTCCGCCTGTGGGTCTCCTCCGTGGACTGGCAGAACGAAGTTCCCTTTGGTGAAGACCTCTTCAAGCAAGTGGCCGAGCCTTACCGCCGCCTGCGCAACACCTTACGCATTCTGTTGGGAAATCTCGATGGTTTCAAACC